>JANORL010000698.1:0-4454 GCA_031415295.1 Polyangiaceae bacterium
CTCGAACGGCCCTAGTCAGTGCATTCGTCGGGCTCGCTTCGCGACCCGACTCTTGCACTCTAGCCAGTTTACGATGGGGGGCTACGCCCCCATACCCCCGAGATCGTTGTGATCCGCTTTCATCTCTGGTGGGTGAGGCGCGAAGTGCGGGCAAACGCTGATCAACAGCTTCCTAGGGCGTGGGGCTGAGCGCTGCGCGGACATCGGTTTGGATCATCAAACGTTGTCCCGGCTGCTGCGGCTGCTGCGGCGACGAAAGCATCGACTGCATCACCACGTTGATTTGCCCTTTGCCAGGCAAGAACGCATCCGGTCCAAGCGACACTTCGCCCTTCCCTTGTGACTCGTATTTCTCGAGCGAAACCTGAATTTCTTTGGGCATTCCGGGCAACGCAAAGCCGGAGTTTGCCGCGTATTGCCGCACGTCGAGCGCCAACGTCACCGTCTTGTCTTCGATCTTTACGACCTTCGCAACTCGGTAACGCACGACGTCCACACCGGAGGATCGCGTCCGATCCGTCACCATCCAATATGCACCAATACCCACGGGTTTGTCCGGTAGAGGTACCGTCATCCCCATGACCGCATCGAGCAACGCACCCGTCACGAGCTCAATCGCGTCGGAGGATTTCTTCGGATACTCGACGGCCAAATCAGTCGGAACTCCAACAGGAGTTAGCCGATAACGAACCACTACGTCTTTGAGGTTCTCGAGGTCGGCGCCAATGCTTCCCCCACGCAGCGACTTCACTTCGGCGATCTTCATCGTCACGGGCAAACCTGTCGTTTCCACGGGTTTGTCCTTATCCTTATCCTTGTCTTTGTCAGCCTTTTTGTCGTCTTTGGGCTTTTCCGACTTGAACACGAGAGCAACGGTGAGCGGCGTCAACTGCGATTGCGCCGCACGCACTTGCAACAGCACAGTCGCCTTGCGTTCGGCGCCAGCCGCAAACGTGTAGGCCAAGGGCAGCTTCGGGTCGTTGCCTTCTGCAAACATCTGCAAGGTGGGCGGACCGTTCGGTGCTTGCGCCACATCCGCTGATGCAGGCGTAAAAATGCCCGATTCCGGCGGCCCTCCATCGGGTTTGTCCGCGGGTTCCATAGGCCCAGCCGCAGCGGCAGCCGCTACGGCTTCACCGAGTTTGCCCCCGAGTACAGGACCATTCGCCGACGCATCGGGTACACCCGCATCGGCACTCGACGTGTTCCGTTTTTCGTCGTTACAAGCAGCAAGGGCGACGGCCAAGAGCAAAGCGGCCGCGCCCACGCGCGGAAAAACATGCACGCGTTTCAGCATGGCGCACGATGTAACTCGTTTTGTCGAACCTGTCAGGCAATACGCGACTCGACCGACGCTTCAACGACGAGATGCGTCGAGGCCTTTGATGACCTTCAGCAACTCGAGCGGTCGGAACGGTTTGCCGAAGAAATCTGTCGCGCCAGCTGTTTTCGCCTTGGCACGCGAGTCTGGATCATCCATGGCGCTGATCACAAAGATGGGCGCGTTTTTCGTCGAATCCATGGCCCGCAAACGTTCGCAAACTTGAAATCCGTCGAGCTGACCGGGAAGCATCAGGTCGAGCAAAAAAATGTCGAATGACTCGGTAGAGGCCAGCTCCACTGCCTTCGCACCAGTCGATACACCAACGACTTCGTGGCCAGACGAACCGACGAGTGTCGTGATCATCTGGCGAATGGCATCCTGATCTTCGCAGACGAGCACTCGCATGGGTTTTACTCGCTCGGACCCCAACATCTGGGCTCCGTTTCTTTCACCTCTTCTACCTCGGGTTACTGCTGCGGGCCAGAATGTGGCGAACTACCTAGGTGTTTGGCCGTACCACACGCGACCTTGAACTGGATTTTCCCTTGCTTACGGGCACGATGGTCCCGCCCATGCCTCTGCCGATCGAGCCTGTTTTGCCCGAAGTTTGCGCGGCTTTGGCCGAACGAAAGCGCCTCGTCCTCGAAGCACCTCCCGGCGCCGGAAAAACGACTCGAGTGCCTCGCGCCCTCTTCGACCAAGGCTTCGGTCGCGATGGAGAAATCCTCGTCCTGGAACCCCGACGACTGGCTGCACGTATGGCGGCTCGACGTGTCGCGGAAGAAATGGGGCAATCCGTCGGGGAAACCGTGGGGTACACGATGCGTTACGAAGACGTTTCGAGCCCTGCGACACGTATCCGTTTCGTCACCGAAGGCGTTCTCACCCGCAGGCTCGTGCGTGATCCAGAACTGCGTGGCGTGTCCGTCGTGGTGCTCGACGAGTTTCACGAAAGACACCTGCATGCGGATATCGCGCTCGCCTTGCTCGAACGACTGACACGAACGACGCGCAAGGATCTCGGCATTGCCGTCATGTCGGCCACGCTCGAGACACGTGCTGTGTCCGTTTTTCTTGACGCACCCATCATTCAATCCATGGGACGGCTCTTCGATGTGGACCTAGAACACCTCGACCGTTCCGACGATCGGCCGCTGGAATCGCAAATCAGCTCCGCCGTCCGTCGACTCGTGCGTGAAGGCCTCGACGGCGACGTACTCGTATTTCTGCCCGGCTCCGCGGAGATCCGTCGAGCCGCCGAATCGTTGCGATCGTTCGCGGAATCCGAACGGCTGCTCGTACTCCCGCTGCACGGAATGTTGACCGCCGCAGAACAAGATCGCGCAGTCAAACCTGCTTCTGATCGCAAGATCATCTTGGCTACCAACGTGGCAGAATCGAGCATCACGATCGATGGCGTGGTGGCCGTGATCGACAGTGGTTTGGCGCGCGTGGCATCGCATTCACCATGGTCGGGTTTACCAACACTCGACGTCGCCAAGATCTCCAAAGCATCCGCCACGCAACGCGCCGGACGTGCCGGACGAACCCGGCCGGGACGATGCTTACGCCTTTACACTCGAGGCGATTTTCTAGCGCGACCCGAACACGACACGCCGGAGATCCTGCGTTTGGACTTGGCGGAAACGTTGCTCGAACTGTACGCGTCCAACATTCGTTTGGACGAACTGCGGCTTCTCGATGCCCCACCACGTGCAGCGGTTGCGACGGCGGAAGAACTCTTGCGACGTCTCGACGCGATCGATGCATCGGGCAAACTAACGAAGGTTGGTCGACGGATGTTGCGGTTTGCTGCTCATCCGCGGCAAGCACGCATCATCGTCGAAGCCGAAGCTCGCGGCGTCGCGCTCCAAGGGTGCACGCTGGCAGCTCTGCTTGGCGAACGAGACGTCAGCCTCACGAACACTTCACAACATCGTCCACGACAAACAGGCTTGTTTCGATCCGATCTGTTGTGCGCGCTCGATGATCTGGAACGCGCCGAAGGGGCATCTCCTGATCGTTTACGTTCGTACGGTTTGGATCCCATGCGTGTTGCGTCGATCGAACGGGCGTCGAAACAACTGATGCGGGCAGTCGATCGTCATGCAGCACCACGTCCACCAAACCCAGACGCATTTGAGCAAGCCCTACTCCTGGCCACGTTGTCGGGATATCCCGATCGTGTTGGTCGTGTGCGTCGTCCGGAAACGTCGACGGGCCGAAGTGGTCGCGAAGTCGTTTTTGCGTTCGGTGGATCGGCCGTGCTCGCAGAGACGAGCGTCATCGGTGCAGAAGAGTTTGTCGTGGCGGTCGATGCGGAAGAACGCTCGGAGGGCACAAAAAATCGCGTGCTCGTGCGTGCAGCGAGTGCCGTCGAAGCGGATTGGTTGCTCGAGTTGTTCACCGACGCGATCAACGACTCGGTGCGCGTGTGCTGGAACGACAAACAAGAACGTGTCGAAGTCACGCGGGAGCTGACGTATGGAAACCTCGCGCTCGAAGAAACGCGCGTCACGACATTCCACGAAGCTCTCGAAATGCGAGTTGCGGAAGTGCTCGCGAAAGCGGCATGTGCACGAGGCATGGCCGCGTTCATGGCCGGCGAAGGGATCGAACGATGGTTTTCCCGCGTAAGGTTCGTCCAGAAGCACTGTCCGGAAGTTGGCTTGCCTGTAACGAATGACGAACTGGTCGAACGCGCAGTGCGTGCAGCATCGCTGGGCCGGCGAAGTTTTTCCGATTTGCGCGGAGCGGACATTGGGGCGGCCATTCGCGGAACGCTCACCCCGGAACAAACCCGAGCGCTTTCTGACGCCGCACCTGACGCAATCGTCTTGCCTGGAGGACGAAAGTTGCAGCTCGAATACGGTCCTGACGGAAACGTTTCGGCATCGTCGCGCATGCAGGATTTTTTTGGAATGGCGCGAGGGCCCGTGATTGCGCGAGGCCGCGTCGCCGTGGTGCTGCACCTGTGCGCGCCAAATCAAAGGCCCATGCAGGTCACGACAGACCTCGCAGGCTTCTGGGAGCGTCATTACCCAACGCTCGCGAAAGAGTTGCGACGAAAATACCCGAAGCACAGTTTTCCGGACGATCCGCGAACGGCCGAACCACCAGCACCTCGAGC
>JANORL010000699.1:0-5208 GCA_031415295.1 Polyangiaceae bacterium
CGAATCAAACGCAATCGCGCCGCGCGTCGAAACAGATTGAATCTAGGGGATCAAGCGGGACGACAATCCACTGAAACAGATCTGTCAACTCATTCACGTGGTTACCGGATTCGATGTGTCGCTGTCGTTTCCCCCGGAAACGATACCAGGCAAGCACCGATGCCGGTTCGTGGTTCGCCCCTCACCGGGATTCGGTTCGCCATTTAAATCAAGGACGACAGCGGCGCGATGACGCTTCCATGCGCGTTCGATTTCACGCACGTCGTCGGGAGATTGGATACCGAATCGCGCGACAGCGAGAATCATGGCCCGAACGGAGATGGTCGACGACGCGCCAATGCCTTCGCCGCCGCAATGTGAACAGCGGACTGTGGCTGGCACGATGTTGCGACAAACGCGTATCTGCTGGAGTTGCTCATTGAGGCGATTCCTCAATGCAACGATTTCGTCCCATGAGAGGCTCGGATCCCATTCGGAGCGCAACAGTGTGACGAGTTCTGGAAACCAGGTTTGACTTCGTTCTCCGGATGGCATGATGCGCGTCGACCTCTTGTTCAGGATTGGCTCGGGTGCGCGGTCGGTTTGACGTGGGGCGTTGTCGTGCGTGCAGACAATCGCCAAACGCTCCTGGATTCGTCCTATGTGCCCTGGACTTGTAGAAGCTCCGAACGCGCCGTCTACGACGATCAAGTCGTAGCGGGGTTCACGTTCGCGCACTCGAGCATCGGTATCGTCGTTTTCGGGCGCTCGGCTTGTACCGCGTGTGACGTTTCCGATTTTGCTCCTGTGCCGGTAGAGACGACCCTTTCGAGTCGCCCCCTACCGCCACGGACGCAGTTTGCCTCACATCAACCGAAGCCGTGGGCCTGCAGAGAATGCAGCGATGTGACCACTCTCTTCAGCAACGTAAACGTCGCACTTTTCGTCGACGCGAAAGAGATCCGGAACAAGGTCGGCCGGCACGCGACCGAGGAGTTTTCCATCACGTGGACGAACGATCAGTAGCTCCGTCTGGGGAACGAACAACGCGCCAGATCGCAACATCGGTTCGAGACGTCGCGGGCGATCGCCATCGGCACTTCCGAAGACATGCCGATAACGAGTCGAGCCATCGGATGCGTCGATTCCTACGAGATCGCCACCTTCGCTGTTCAAGATGATCGTTCCGTCGACAACGACACAGGAAGCTGCGGCTGTACACGCTACGCCATCGAAACGTTTTTCTCCGGTAACGCGGTCAAACCCCAAGACACCGGTGCCTTGACGGCCATGCGTGACGATCACGACCGTGTCGCGTGCAAGAAGGGGAGCTCCCACAGGAGCAACGTCCGACGGAAGTTCGACAACCCATCGCGACGCTCCAGACCACGGATCGACGTGATGCAAACCAGCTCCGCCACGTTCGACGAATGCGCCATCACCACTGACCGCAAAGAGCGACTCTTGATCGACGGCTACGTGCGAAGCGAACCTTCGCGGATCGCAGACACGCCACACAACGTCGCCCGTGAGAACATCCAGAGCAACGAGAGCTTGTTCGCCCGAAGCAACGACGAGTAGTTTGCCCGCACGTCGAACGCGAAACACTCCGTTGCGTCGCGAAGCGTAGCGCCAACGAATGTCACCTCCGTGCAGATCCACAGCGGCGAGGTGTCTGGTGCCTTCGCTGACGACAAGCAAACGTGGCAAGCCAGGCGAGTTCACGACGACGCCCGATGTGCTCGTTCCCGTACGCGGCGAAAGGTTTGTCGTCCATAACGCTTCGCCCGTTTGAAGGTCGATGAGATGAAGAGCGCCTTCTGCTTCGATACGCGCCAAACCAAGTGGAGTGATCACGCTCGTTGCGCGAGGAACTTGTTTTGTCCAGACAATCTCTCCCGTGCGTCGGTCGAGACAACTGAGTTCACGCGTGGCGCCGACGACAAACGCATCACCACAAAGAAATGTGGCGCGTAGATCGATCGACGGAACGGCGGCAAGCCATCGCGGAGTGAACCGCAATCTACTCGTGGCCAGCGAATCGTCTTCGGCAAGTGGCGGACGAGATGCAGCCGCGAACGCTCGATACCCCTCGGGTGCATCGTTGATCTTCGATTCGTCACGACTCGACTGCCGAACACGATCGCCAAGTTCACGCACCTTTGCTCGAAATGCGTGCAAACGGAGATTCTGCGCTTGTGTACGGTCCCGACGAACGATTGTCCGGGCCAGTGCACGCCCGAAAGCAATCACACTCTGCACGAGCGAGTTCAGGTCGACGGCGGGAAAGGTCCACACTTGACCGCGTTCTTCGGCGCCGCGTCGAGGCATGCCGATCGTCAACGACGCGTGCCCTTCTCCTTGAAGGCGCACTGCGCAAACCGCACCACCCGCAGTGAGACGGCGGTAGTACGGACGGTTGAGCGCCGCAGCGTTCAACGCATCGACCACCAGATCCACGAGCTGCTCGGCAACGAGAAAGACAAACACGTCTGGCAGTTCACGCGCATGTTCGCCCACGATCACGCGAAGTTTTCCGCGAAAAATGAGGGCAAATAGATCGGACCGTAAGACGGCCGTTTCAGTCATCGCTGCGGCCGTCGGAATCCGCATCAACACGTCAGCCGCGATCGTGATTGGAACATCACCCGTCGGTTCAACCGAGACAAACGTCGGTTCGGCATCGGAATTTTCTGTAACGAACGGCAAACGTGAACGCAGGTAGTCCCGCGCTGACGCTGTACGCGCTGCGTCACTCCAGGCTGGAACGTCGATGTCGTCGGTCGGCAGCGCATTCGCCACCAGATCGTGTCGCGATCGCTCGCGGGTCGACAACGCGTCCAGCGCACCCATGAGACGGGCGCAAAACAGATCGACGTTGATACGTCGCTCATGAAAAACGACTTCAGGGTTCGCTGATGTACGCACAAGCGAAACCAGTAGATCCGTGCTAGCTCGTTCAAATCCGATCTCCCATGGATCGGCTCCTTCAACGAGTCGCAAGGCGATACGCTGGCGACGCGCGGCGGAAAGATCCGCGATGGCGTAAGCGAGATCTGCCACGAACGCACTGATCTCGCGTTCAGGCAGTTCGGCAAGAGGAACGCGTTCCATCAATAAAAGATTGAAGAGCGCGCGTACCGCCAAGCTCTCGACCGGGGTGGTCGAGACAGGCGAGATCTCGGGGCGTTGGGCAACGAGAGATAGGCCAGTCATCCGTGAGCTGATGCTAGAGAGCATCGCGCCAAGACCTAACTTTTCGGTGACGATCTCCATAGAGTGGACAAACAGGAAGAGGATCGATAGGGGCGCGAATCGGGGGTCATGCAGATGACGAAGAGCCTTCGAAGATCTCTCGTTATTGCAGGATTTGGCGCACTTTTGGCCCTGGTCCCGGCCCTCTTTCTCTTCGGTTTTACCGTCGACGACGCGTTGATCATCGCTCGCTACGCCACGCACATCGCTCACGGCGTCGGTTATCGATGGAATACGAACGGACCGATCACCGACACGATCACGCCACTCGGCTTTCCCTACCTGCTCGCACCTTTCGCGCATGACGGTCCGCTCGCTGCGCTTGCGGCATCTAAAGTCATCGGCCTCGTTTCATGGATCGTTGGAGCAGGGTTTGTCGCGTCCGCTGTCGATCGATCGTCGAACGATGGGAAACGTTTTTCGGCGTTGCTGCTCATCCCAGTGTCCGCGCCGCTCGCTGCGTGGAGCGTCGCGGGACTCGAAACAGGCGTTGCGACATCCTTCGCGTCGATCGCGATCTCGCTCATCGCGTTGGGTTCGCCGCGCTTGGGCACGGCGTTCGTTGGCCTTGCTGCCGCGTTACGACCGGAGCTAGCGCCGTTTGCTTTTGTCGTCGCGCTGGCACCGTCCCCGGACAAACCAACGCCGACTTGGAAAAATCTCTTTACACGCGTCGTCATCGCGGCGCTGCCCTTCGCGCTCGTCGTGACGATTCGCCTCATCGTCTTCGGACGTCCGACACCGCTGGCGGTACTTGCAAAACCTTCGGATCCATCGCTCGGATTCAATTACGCGATGGCGTGCTTCTTGGTGACCGGATCCATCGCGATCGTGGCTCCGTTCGCGCTACGTCGCGCCCACCGTTTCGCACGCGTCGTGTCCGTTTCAGTGCTCGTCCATTTCGCAGCCATTGCAGTCGCTGGAGGCGATTGGATGCCACTGTCGCGCCTCGTCGTGCCCGTGTTACCCGCGTGCGTGATCGTGGCTGCGCACATCGCCGCAATCGCCGATGTTCGGGTGACCTTGTTGCGTGTGGTGCTTGCGATCGCTGGTCAGATCTTCGTCATGGTGAAGTGGGGTCCGTCCGCCGCACGAGTTGGTCACGACAGACTCGAACTTATTCGACAGCTTGAACCGGCGCTCCGCGATGCACGTGTCGTCGGAGCACTCGACGTGGGCTGGATCGGAGCAGCAACGGATGCGCCAATTGTGGACTTCGCAGGTTTGACGGATCCAGCGATCGCGGTTTTACCGGGTAGTCACACGGCGAAACACATCGACGCTTCGATGTTCAACAGGCGTGGGATCGACACACTCGTCCTGCTCCGCAGTCGAGACACAATCACGGGCACGCCGTGGACGGACACACGTTTCACTCATGCCGTCGAGCGACGTATCACGCGGTTTCCAGGCATCGGCGACGAGTTCGTCTTGGTCGCAGAAAGTACGATGCCAGGGCTGCCGTACATCGTGCTTCGGCGGCGTAATGATCGGTTGAACGACTCTTTGATCGAAGGGCCTTGATCCTTGTCCGCGCACGCCGTTTGATGCGGCCATGGCGCGCCTCGTCGAGAACCTTTCGCGATTCTTGGGACGCGTGGAAATCGTCGCCCGCGGGCTTGAAAACGAACGCCGCGCGGCAGAAATCGCGTTGGGTCGAGGTCGTCCACTCGAAGCGCGCGAAAGTGCACGGGCGATTCTTGCTGAAGTTCCCGGTTCTCCGCTTGGTCTTGCGTTGTGGGCCGATGCTGCCGAAGACGCAGGTCTTGATCACGAAGCAACGTCGGCCTTGAGTGAACTTGCCGAACATGTTCCGTGGCGTGCGGATGTCTGGCTGCGCCTCGGACAAGCTCAAACACGCATGCACGATCCGCGGGCGGTCGAGTCCTTCGAGCGTGCAGCAAATGCTCCTGAAGAACGCGAATCCGCACAGCTTGCACTGATCGAACTTTGCGACCTCGACCTGCGCTCGGG
>JANORL010000700.1:0-2898 GCA_031415295.1 Polyangiaceae bacterium
CACGTGCACTTCCAATCGAGCCGTGACATCCTGCAATTGAGGAATGAACGAATCGAGCAAGTCTTCTTTTGGGCCAACGTTCGCTCGCGCCACCAGCCGTGCCAAGAGTGCCTTGCCGACATCGAGTTTCATGGATCGGGACAATTCGGAAGCTGTTGCATTAGCCATGACCGGCGTGGACGACAATTGTGGTCACTCGGTCAAGAAATCTGCCAACATTTGTGAACCAGACCGATAAAAACAACGTTCCAATCGCCGTGACAACGTAGCCGGTGATGTCAAACGTGTCGTCCCGTCGTTCCGACAACGTTTCTGACCCGTTCTAAACTGTCGTCCCGTCCTTCCAACGGCTTGTCCGGTAATGTGAAAAGCGTTGTCCGGTTGAAGCAACGCGGGTTTTGTAGAGGTCAGAAGACTTCTCCGGACGTTCGGAGAACACTTTTCAGGGGGTGGGACGAGGTGTCTGGTCATGGCCAGCACGTTGCTGGACCTGTTGTCACGATTGACGGAGCGCTCGGAAGGTATTGTTCACCGGGACGTCGTCATGACTCGCACGCGACGGGGCCGTATGCACATTGGATTAAAAGTCCCGCAGTAGTATTAGGGCTTTATCGATTCGCGACACCGTTTTGTATATCCCGCAGCAAGAGCGTCGATGCCCGGGGCACCGTCGGGATGTGCCCGCAAGTAATCCAAGACGAGCCGCTCGCGGTTTTCGGGCGCCGTAGCCCAATACGGCGCCTCGAATTCATACTCGATTCTTTTATTCGTCACCGCGAGTTCTCCACGTAATTGCAATTCGAAGGACAAGGCAGCTGATTCCGCTCGCAATGCTTCATCCACTTGCTTCTCGCAATCCGTGGGGCGCGGGTTCGACATAGGCATTCCATCGACGAAATGCATGAACAAGTGACCAAGTCGCGCGGATCCCTCGGATTCGTCTAGTTTGTCGTCGAAATAAATGACCCCATTCGTCGTTATGGTCGAAAGTGCGGTTCGTCCAAAACAAAGCAGTGGTTTTGATGTACCACGGGCTATCAGGGTGGCTCCAGCATTTGTCGCACCGAGGCGTCTCCACAATCGGTTTGCTCGACCGTCGTTTTGTACAAAACCAGCGGGGCATTGCTGAATGGGATCGGACGCACGACACGAGAGAATCGTCAGGCAGAGGAGCGATAGCAGGAAAAACCTGCCACGGCCATGACGGCCATGAATGAGCACCGGGTCAAGTGAGGTCCCGATCTTGGATCTCACTCCAAGACCCAGGTCGATCCGTCATCGGGTACGACCGTGTTCCACCCGAATGCGTCGCGTAGGCGCCGTCGCATCGCATCTTCCGCAGCGGGTTCACCGTGGGTCACGAACACTTGACGCGGTGATAAATTGGCCGGCTTGAGCCATTCAATGATTTCCGCGTAGTCGGCATGAGCCGAAAGTCCCTCGACATGGACGATTCGAGCCTTTACTTGGACATATTGTCCATGGAGTTTCAGTTCGTCCGCGCCGTCGATGAGCGCGCGGCCTCGCGTGCCGCCAGCCTGGTAACCCACGAATAGAACCGTGTTTTTTTCATCCGGAAGAAATCTGCGGAGGTGGTGCAAAATCCGGCCACCCGTCGCCATTCCACTCGCGGAGATAATGACCATCGGTCCGTTGTACCGGTCGATCGCCTTCGACTCGTCGGTCGTTCGCGCATAGCTGGGGAGTTGGCACATTGCGCGGCATTCTTCTTCGGTGATGTTGTGGTCTTCCTTGTGATTGCGGAAGATGTTGGTGGCATCGATGGACATCGGGCTATCGAGGAACACGGGCAGCTCGGGAATGCGGTGCTCGGCTTGCAGTTTGGCCAAGATATGGAGCAAATGCTGCGCACGTCCTACGGCAAACGCTGGTACCACGATGACACCGCCCCGCTGCACGGTTTCATTGACGACACGGGCCAGACCTTCGGTCACGCCTTCGGTCGGATGGCGCCGGTCCCCATACGTCGATTCGACGACGAGATAATCGGTCGGACCGAGCAACGCGGGGCCTTTCATGATGGGATCGTTGGGGCGGCCCACGTCACCCGAGAACGTAATGGTTGTTTCGCCAATTTGAAGCGCGACAGAGGCGGATCCGACAATGTGCCCAGCGCGCCTGAACGTCGCCCTCACGCCTGCGACGGGCTCGAAACTATCGTTAAACGCGCGCGGGGAAAGATGAGAAAGGGATTGCTCGGCATCCTGTCGCGTATAAAGCGGTTCGGCAGGATGGTGCTTCGTGTAGCCATGTTTGTTGGCGCGTCTCGCGTCTTCCTCCTGCAAAAACCCCGCATCAGGCAGGAGAATTTTCAAAAGATCGCTCGTGCCCCGCGTGCAATAAACGCTCCCCTTGAATCCGAGTTTGCAGAGCTTGGGCAAGTATCCACTGTGATCGATGTGCGCGTGCGTCAGGACAACCGCGTCGAGTGAAGAAGGATCGAACGGCAGCTCCGCCCAGTTTCTAGCGCGCAGCTTTTTGAAGCCCTGAAACAGTCCACAATCGACGAGCAATCGTGCCTTATCGGTCTCGATCAAGTAGCGCGACCCCGTGACGGTATCTGTAGCGCCAAGGAATGTAATACGTGTAGTCATCAAAGCTTCTCCGTTCAATTCGCAGACGACTCGCTCGCGTTTGTTCCGCGATCGTCTCGTAGGCGAGAATGGAACGAGTATCGAATTTTTGTGGCGGGCGCAAGTGCCATGCCGTCCTCGCTACGCGTGGGGGGCAAAAAAGAACGCCACGCATGGATCGCGTGTGACTCAATGGCGGCAAAGTTCCCAAGGTACACGGTGTGTGGGGTTGAACTGCGGGCTCAAGAGTCAACATTTATTTCTTGACGGGCTGAACCATCCGGCATACCGTGCGACGCTGAGG
>JANORL010000701.1:0-3456 GCA_031415295.1 Polyangiaceae bacterium
CCACGCACGCCTGACTGCCACAATTGTTGATGCATCCGGCGTACGAAACACATTGTTGCGAAGCTCCACAAGCATTGTACGGCGTGCTGCATTGGTTTTGGGCAGTGCCATCCGCACAAGATTGGCACGTATTGCCGCCACCCGAGCCCGCGCTTGAAGACACGGCCGTACCTTGCGCCGGATACAATGCGCAAACGCCGGCGATATCGTCTGGCTCGATGCTCGCTATGGCATTGCCACCGTCGTAGGATGGATACATGGTCGTGCCGGCAACGTTCGAGTGACCGAGGCCCAAGAAATGGCCGTCTTCGTGCGTCGCAATCGACAAAGTATCGACGCAATTGTTTGCCCCGTTGTCGTTCCAGCAGAAACCGACGTTGTTGTACAGGATGTCCGCGTCGTAAATGTTGGCATTGTTGTCCCAGATGGGCAACGTCACGCCAATGACCGAATTGACGTCGCCGAGTTCCGACGGCCAAGATCCGCTTTGCCAACCGAATGCGTTTATGCCATCGTTGTAGTCTAACCACGCCGTGGTGTTACCGAGATTTTGTACCGTCCAAAATGTGCACGCCGGTTCGGTCCAAGCCGCCATTCCCTGATCGAGTCGCGCCTTGCCAAACGCAATAATCGAATTCGGGATGGTCGATTCATTGATGCGATATGGCACCGGCATGTTTGCCTTCGGCCATCGTGGATTGGTGCCATCGAGCGGCGACCAGGCCGAAGCTTGCGCCGCAAACAACGTTATCGCGCAAGCCCCCAAAAGAGCAGCGGTTTTTTTCATTTCACTTACCTCCCGCGAGGCGCTTGACATCCGTCATGAGCGATTCCACTGTTTCCGCTTGTTCAACAACAATCACCGGTTGCATCTTGTCGCCTGATCGTTTGACCAACGTGAGCCCTTCGAAGCTACGACGTGCCATTCCTTTATCATCGACATGATAAACGGATTGGGAAAGCACCGTGAAATAGTTGATACCCTTGTCACCACGCTTGAGAAACACCACCGCATCTTCGCCAGGAACGAGCTTGGCGTCGCCAAGAACCAGTTGCGTCTTGCCGTTGTATTTGCCACCCAATTGCTGGACGGTAAGGTGCCTGTCGCTAGTACCCTTGAGGAATTGCGTCACTTCGATATCGGTTCGCGTGACGAGCGACTTTTTGTCGTCGGATTCGCCCGATACCGCTTTACCGACTTTGACTCGCACGACAACGTCCGAAATGCGGACCAAATCGTCTCGGCTGAGGAAAAGGGCCGTCGTTGCATCGGCCATCGCACTGACACCACTGACCGCTGCCACGACAACCGCGCCAGCAACGGCCTTGAACCAAGATCGGATCATAGAAGCCTCCTGATGCACCGATGCAACAAATCGCGCCGCGCGTATAGACCCATCGTGCAGGCAACCGCATTTTTTCGACTCGGCGAGTGAAGTATTTTGACGAAACTGCAACGATGATGGGCAAGCTTTCGTAATTTATTTTACAAAAATTGCCTAGACTGAGCACGAAGGCTTGATTCGCGTGTTTGGCGATGTCGTCGCTAGGCTTCCGGGCAGTGATGCATCGAAACAAGTGAGCGAGCGGCGAACCTCAATCAATTTTTTGCGGTTTTTGCGCTCGTAGATAAGCCAGCAGTGCCGCAACGTCTCCATCGGGAATGGCCGGATTCGCAACCATCCGGCCACGTCCTTTCCGAATGGTCGCGGCAAATTCCGCAGGATGCTGCAAAATGAGACGATTCACGAGCGCCACGCCAATCGCCCCTTTCGCTTCGGGGCCATGACAAACCACACACGTTTCTTTGAACAACATTTCCCCGCGACGTGTATCCCCTCCGGCGAAAACGCCATCCGGCGACGTGCCGAAGCGAGTCGCGATTTCGGATATGGGGACGGAAGGGACTGTGTATTCCGGTCCGTTTGCGGGGTATCGATTTGACAAATAAGTGACGACGTTGTCGAAATCATCGGGCGTAACGAGCGAGCCCCAACCTTGCATTTTTTTCACCACGGCACCCCATTGTTTTGCCGTGAGCCGTTGTTGTTCCAGCATGAGCTGATCATGACAAGGCAAACAATCCAAGGCTACGAGTGTTTCGGCATTTGTTGCTCCAACGCCGGCGGACACGGCGTGTGCCGACGGGGCGGGCGGCGTTGAAGTGGTATCGGTTTTGGGTTCGTTTCGACAACTCAATAACAACACACACGTTATGGCGAGGCGCTTCATGGCAACACCTCCCAGCGTACATCGTGTAAACCATTCCAAAAATATCCGCTCGGGTTCCACGGAGGCGTTTCGGGTTGGGTATTTCCTCGACCGTCCGTAGCGCGCGCTTTTGCGTGGTATGGCCCAGGTTTGGTTGCTGTAAACGAATACCGAAACACTTGCCAGCGGCCGATTCCGGAATCTCCTTCGAGTTTCGCCTCGTGAAATCGCGCGCCTCCATCGACGCTGACTTCCACACGCTTGATGGGCGCTTCCCCTGAAAACGTGATACCGACGACTTCTTGCGGACCCACTTTTGTTTGCGTTCCATCGGCTGGCCGGCCAATGATGGATTTTACCGGAAATGTCGTCAGTGAAACCATTTCTTCGGCTGGAACGGTTTGGCCTGGTGCAACGGGCGATTTGGGCATACGGTAGGCAGTTTTCATGTAAAACCCTTCCGTTTCTTCGCGTTGCAATTTGATGTGGTTCAACCATTTCACCCAATGATCTCCCGCCCATCCGGGAACGACGAGCCGCAAAGGAGCGCCGTGCTCGAGCGTCAACGCTTCGCCATTCATGCGATAAGCGATGATCGTCGTTGGATCGAGCGCTCGGGAAAGCGGGATACTCCGCGTAAACGTGGGAACTTGGGGTTTCGGAGGAAGATCGGCACCGGCAATTTGCACATGCGCGGCGTCTTTCGACACGCCAGTTTCTCGCAACACGTCAACCAATCGTACACCGGTAAATGATGCTTGGCCCATACCGCCGTGGATCCATTGAATGCCGGGCACGCGTGGTCGGTGCAGTGCGCGACCATTTCCCGCGCATTGCAGGACAGCCGTTACGGTAATTTCGGGAAATTTTCGCAAATCACTGGGCGCAAAATCCAGCGGATGGTCCACGAGACCAGAAATATGAAGGCGACGTTCTGTATCCAGTGTTGGTGCGCCGAAGTGACTCCGAACGAAGAACATATTCGTCGGGATGATGAGCCGATCGAAGAAATTTGTTGGTGTTCCAAGGTTCTGCGCAGTGTGCTGGAGCAATGTTTCTGGGTCAGCCAGAGCTTGCTTCGGCACGAGACCCGCTGCAAAAGCCGCGACACTAGCATCCAAAAAGTCACGCCTGCGCATCCGCTGATACCTCGCTCCGCGCACGGTACGCGTAGTCCGAAAAGGTGCCAACCACTTTTTTTTCCAACCACTTTTTTTTGAAAAGGTGCTGAAAAGGTGCCAACCA
>JANORL010000702.1:0-4836 GCA_031415295.1 Polyangiaceae bacterium
CGGGTCCAGGCGCGCGGAGCCCCTGGTCAGGTCGCTGTCCATTAGTCACATCATTTTGCTGGAAAACCGCGTGTTCTTTGCAGGCCGCGCTGGGAGAGGACCATTTCGCGGCGCCCGCGGGTCCCCGAACTCGCCCGTCCAAGCACGGGCTCAGACAGCGGGGCCCCCCGCGAACGCCACGAAATGGCCGTCTCCCAGGGCTGTCGTTGTGGAAACAGAGATGTGATAGATGGTCGGAGTCACTTCGGGCGGAAAATTGCAACAAGGGACGTCTTTTGGCGTGAAGAAATCTTCGCGCCAATTCGTTTTTCTACTTGCGTCCAGGGGGTTGGGGCGGATAACCTACAGCGGCCCCCCCGTGAAGGAAGAGTCTTAATGCCCACCCACAACCCATCGATGATGATTCGCTTCCGCTTTGGCGCTGCTGCATTTGCTCTGGCGTCGTTCATTGCGCCGTATACATTCGCGGCGGATGCTGCCGACTTTGACACTCTGAAAGCTGGTTTGCAGAAAATGCAGACCGAAACGAAGAAGCTCACGTATTCTCAAAAAACGTGGGAGAAAAAAGGCAAAGAAGAATCGTCGTTTCGGGCGGATTGTTGGTGGATGGGGCAAACCACCATTCGAATGGATATCGTCGAGGGTAATGGCAAAGGAGGTGTTGCCGTTCTCAAGAATGGTAAAGTCACGGGTTTTTTGAAGGGGATCTTGTCTTTTGCCAAAATGACCTACGATCCTACGGACAAAACGGTCCTGGGCCTTCGTGGAGCCGGTATGCCAGCTGCGGGTTTTATGGACGATGTCAAGATCATCTTGTCCAAATGGGACAATGGCAAAGTCGTTTTTAACGATGACAAGGCCGTAATCGATTATGTCGGGCCGGACAAATTCCCAATGAAAATGTGGGTCAAGTCTGATGGGTCGTTGGTCGTGAAGACCGAGACGTACGAAAGTGGGTCGATGGTGATGCGTAGCGAATACGGTCGCGTGAATTATGCGGCAACGTTCGATCCCGCAAAGATTTTCGATCCCTGATCGAGCGCGTTCTTCAATTTCTCCGTAGCACCTGCTGCATTTCCTCGAATGTTCGCACGTGCACACCGGGCTCGCCTCTCTCCAGCGCAACTACCATGGCTTTTGCAACGTCCGCCGCTTCAATGGGGCGGTATTGTCGCAACGGGCCAACAAAGAGTCCACTCACGAGTTTTGCGGCGGCAATGCCGAAGGCTTCACCAGTACGTTTTTCCTGGCGTTCCCCGACGAGCAAACCAGGGCGGAGGATTTCCACGCATTCGTACCCGAGGGCTCGAACGTCCTGTTCGGCTTCCGTTTTTACGCGCAGGTAAAAATTAGGGGCAGGGCCTCCCGCGCCGATACTCGAAACGAGTGCGATACGTGTAGCACCCGAGCGTTTTCCGAGTTTTGCCGTAGCGATGACGTAATCGTGGTCGACTTTGTAAAACGCCGCCTGAGAGCCTGCCGCTTTGATGGTGGTCCCAAGCGTGATGAATACGTCGTCCACAGAAGTCATCGACAAAGATTCGAGGGCGTCAAAGTCGACGCGGATTTCTTCGAGTTTGTCGTGGCTGATTCCGACGGACCGGCGCACGAGCACGCGTACGCGTTCGTATGTATCGCTCGCGAGCAAGTGTTCGAGGCAATGTTTTCCCACGAGGCCGGTGGCTCCGGCGAGTAGTGCGGTGCGGCGTTTTTCATGTGCGTTCATCGTGGAGGGGTATATACACGATACGTGAGCATTGGTCCACTTTTAGGGAGGTGGGCCTATACATATTGAAACCATTTCGTCGTAAACTGCGTCACTCGCGCAAATTCAAAAAGTTTTCCCCCGCTTGCTTTTTGAAGAACGAGCGGTAAAGCAGGCGGAAGCGGTAATCGAGGCGCAATCATGACGAACGAAACGCTTCTCAGCTCGGAGATTCTGCTTTACCAAACGAAGAGGGAAGGATCAGGATCCAGTGTCGTTTCGAGGGCGAGACGTTATGGCTCACGCAAGCCCAAATCGCGGATCTGTTTCAAACGACGCCCCAGAACATCACGCTGCACGTCAAAGATATCTTCGCGGAGGGGGAACTCTCCGAGCGGGCAAGTTGTAAGGATTACTTACAAGTTCGCCAAGAGGGGGCGCGGCAGGTTACGCGCATCCTGCGGCACTACAACCTTGAAGTCATCCTTGCCGTTGGTTTCCGTGTGCGGAGCCATCGGGGTACGCAGTTCCGGCAGTGGGTGACAAAGCGCCTGGAAGAGTAGCTCGTCAAGGGTTTTACCATGGACGACGAGCGGCTGAATAATCCGCCCGGTCCCGGCCATACGGATTATTTCGATGAATTGTTTGAGCGGATCCGCGACATTCGCGCGTCCGTGCGACGGTTTTACCAGAAGGTGCTGGACATTTCTTTTGATTCAGCTCCATCATATCTACCCGCGGGATTTGGCGACGGTATTACGGACGTTGCGGCTCGAATTCGCGTATGAGGCGCTTTTTTATGGAGGAGGGCAGGGGATTTTGGTGGCGTTGAATGCGCCGCTCGGGGCTTCGCGAAGCAAATTCGATACGCTGGAAAAAGGCCTGAAGGGGTTTGCTCGACCAGGCCGGAGTTTGTCGACGCTGCACAGGGACGTGCTCGTGCTGGGCGACGGAATTGACGCATTCATTGCGGATGCCGCGCGCGAAGGGGGAGTGTCCGTGGAATCGCTCGAAGCGACGGACAACAATTTGGTGCTCGAATATTCGACGCAGCGGGGCAATGTGTTGTCGTGGGTATCGCGCGAAGAAATGGTAGCGCGTTTGGCGAAGTATCGCGATCAAAGTGCGATTTCGGCGCTCGTGAGGCCGTGACTCGCGGGGTGCGCGGTTAACGTGATTGATGCTTGGATGGCGGAAGCAGGGATGCGTGCGGCGGGGTGACTTTGGCGCACACGAGATCCGGTGACTCGTCACAATATCGTTTGACTTTGACGTTTTCTTTGTTCTGCGTCCCGCTTATAATCGTTCTTTATGAAAGACGACGCCCATCAAAGCGATACGAGTAAGCATTGGGCCGCTGAGTCCGACCAACCCACGCGGAAACAAGTGGATGAACGGGTAGCTTTGGGGCAAGTGGCCGAAAGGTCCGAAGCACCGGAGGCGGGGGATCGTATTGCGAGTCGATATTGCATCGAACGCAAACTCGGTTCGGGAGGAATGGGTGACGTTTTTCTCGCGCAGGACGAGCTTCACGGTCGACGAGTTGCGCTGAAGTTGCTCCGGCGCCAAGTGGCGGGAAATCTCGTCGTGGTTAACCGATTTCGTCGAGAGGCACGCATTACTGCTAAATTGGCGAATCCTCATGCCGTCAAAGTGTACGATTTTGGGCAAGCTGCGGATGGTTCGTTGTTCTTGGCCATGGAGTACCTCGAAGGCGAGGCGATGAACACTTTGCTCGCGCGGGAAAACCATCTGCCGGTGCACCAAGTGATTGATATTGTATTGGATCTTTTAGAAGTGCTGGCCGAGGCGCATGGTTATGGGATCATTCATCGCGACATCAAGCCGGCAAACATCTTTTTGGCCAAGGGAGCGTCGTCTGGTCCCGTTGTCTTAAAGTTGTTGGATTTTGGCATTGCAAAATTGCGAGACCTCGAAGCGACTGAATTGACGGCGTCTGGCGACGTGTGGGGAACGCCGCGATACATGAGTCCCGAGCAGGCTCGAGGTAAGACGGTCGATCAACGAAGCGATTTGTATTCGCTCGGCGTACTCATGTACAAGGCGCTGACGGGGACGTTTCCGCACGAAGCATCGAATATGGCGGAGATAGCGTTTGCGTTGTTGAACGAGGTGACGGAGTCTCCGGACAAACGGCGTCCCGATCTGGGCATTTCCCCGGAGCTTGGAAAAATCGTCATGAGGGCTCTCGCGAAAGAGCCTGATGCACGATATGCATCGGCGTCGGCAATGGCGGCTGATTTGCGGGCCATATCTGAAGAATCGCCCATTGTCGTGACGCCACCGAGCAGCAAGACCACGTGGGTTGTGCGTACCGCGGCCATCATTCCGCTCGTGTTTACCGTGGCTTATATGCTGGAAGTTCCGTTCGTCCTGCGCAACCCATTTCCTGGTTTTGCGGTCGAGTCGGGTCTTTTGGTGTCGGCGATTGTCGAAGAATCGTGGCCGGGATTCAAGCAGGACATTCAGCCTTATGACATTGTCGTGGCGGTCGATGGCGCGCCTGTGCATACGGGGCGCGACGTACGTGCTCGGCTGCGCGATATTCCAATGGGTACGACGGTCGAATACACGCTGCAACGTGACGAGCGGGTCATTCGAGCCAGCGTGCCAGTGTCCAAGGTATCTCCATTGGTGTTATTGAAACATTACGGATCTGCGCTGCTTTCGGGGTTGATGTTTTGCATCGTTGGTGCCGTCGTTGCTTGGCGAAGGCCGCATTCACGGGATACGCACGCATTGCTCGCGTTCACGACGAGTATGGGCATGGTGCTGGCAGGATCCTTGGATTTGGATCATGGATACTTTTTCCCGGCGTTATGGCGTCTGGCCATGTGTTTGACCGCGACCAGTATGATTCATCTTGCTCTTACCTACCCAGCGCGTTGGGTTCCACTTCATCTGAAGGCGTGGGGCATTGTCGCATTGCATCTACCAGCGGTGATTCTATTCATCGTGTGGCAATCGCTTGCATTTGTGCCAACGGTTGGATTACTTTGCACACGAATCGCGTCGCTGCTATTCGCGCTCGGGGGAGTCGTATTGCTCGGACGTCTCGTGTATGCACGTTTTCGAGGGGCCACGCTTCCCACTCGACAATCGGCGCGCGT
>JANORL010000703.1:0-3870 GCA_031415295.1 Polyangiaceae bacterium
CAGTTTCCCTCAACCCTGTCTACGATGGGGGCTGCGCCCCCAAACCCCCAATTTCATGCGGTGCAGGTCTAGATTTTGGTGGGGAACTGTTATGAAAGCCGTTACGTTCTCGCTTACGCTCGAACGGCCCTAGTCAGTGCATTCGTCGGGCTCGCTTTGCGACCCGACTCGTGCACTCTAGCCAGTTTACGATGGGGGCTACGCCCCCCAAACCCCCGAGATCGTTGTGATCCGCTTTCATCTCTGGTGGGTGAGGCGAAGGCTCGTCGGGACTCTCCACGCCGCGATGCGGAGTTGGAGAGGGGCCGGGGGTGAGGCGCAAAAAAATAATTGCGCGACCTCTTGCAATGTTCCGAGACTTCGGTCATCCTCGGCGTCCCGAAGGAGGCTCGTCATGCGACCTATTGTTATGATGAGCCTCGGCCAGCGCTGCTAAACGCCTGGGCGAGGCTCCTGCTCCAATCAACCATCGACGCGAATCGCTGAAATTAGCGGGGCGCAAGGGTTTGTTGCGCCATCGGGAGCAGTTACATGACGAGAGATCGTTCGCGGAGCCGAAGTGGTTCCGCATTAGATGCTGAGTCTTTGTTTGGAATCACCGCCGACAGAAAGCTCGAACGCAAAGAGCGTCAGCTTTGTCGGCAAGTACAAGAAGCGGTAAGCGAAGCGCTTGCCGGCATCGAGGACGATATGCTCCTCGATGTATGGGTTTCTGCGGTCGAACCTGCGCCTGACGCGGGACGACTCGCCATCATTCTCGAAGTACCAAGTCGCATTTCGCCGGACGAAGTGTTCGCGCGACTTGATAAATTCGCCGGCCTTTTGCGAGCGGAAGTGGCTAGTGCCATTACACGCAAGCGCGTCCCTACCCTCACCTTTCGGGTGCTCGTATCGGATGCAGGAGAAGAACCATGAAGTCACTGGTGTCCATCATGGAATTTCTCCCGGACAACAGCAAAAATGCCGAATTACGCGTAGCAATCGAACGGCTTGGACGTACCGAAGATGTCGTACGAATTGCGCTCATGCCCGATGCCCACGTCGCCGAAGACGTATGCGTTGGAACCGTCACGGCAACGACGCGACGAATTTTGCCCGCTGCCGTTGGCGGAGATATCGGATGTGGAATGGTGGCCGTGCAGCTTCGATGCAGTACGGACGTGCTCGCGGATCGACATCGCGCGGCGCTTGTTTTGGCCGGGTTTTACCAGCTGATTCCGCACGTCAAACACGCGTCGAAAGAAGCGCCGGAGTTGCCTGAAGAGCTCGGCGACAAACTTCTGGCTGGAGGGGCGCTCGATTCCCTGAAACGCCGTGAGGGACGTCTCGAATTCGGTACACTGGGTCGAGGAAACCATTTTCTCGAAGTGCAAAACGACGACGAGAACAACGTGTGGCTCCTCGTGCATTCAGGGTCGCGGTGTATGGGCCCGGCGATCCGTCATCATTACGAAAGCCGCGCCGAACATGACGCTTCGGGTTTGGCATGGCTCGATGCTGATAGCGACATCGGACGCGGCTACCTCGAAGATGCCGCGTGGGCTGCTGCTTATGCTCGAGCAAATCGAGCAAGAATGGTGGATGCAGCCATTGCCGTGTTTGCAGATCATTTTGGCGTGGAGGCCGAACCAGGCACTCGCATCGAAGTGGATCACAATCACGTACGGCGAGAATCCCACGAAGATCGCTGGTTGTGGGTGCATCGTAAAGGGGCCATGGGGCTGAACGTGGGTGAATCGGGTGTCGTGCCCGGATCCATGGGCAGTTCGAGTTACCACGTCGAAGGACGAGGCAACGTTGAAGCATTACGTTCGTCGGCGCATGGGGCGGGGCGAGAAATGTCGCGAAGTGAAGCGCGAAAATGCATCACCAAGCGCCAATTATTGCGCGAAACCCAAGGCGTTTGGTTCGACCAACGTTTGACCGATCAATTGCGCGAAGAAGCTCCGAGTGCCTACAAGGACATCGGTGCTGTCATGCGTGCGCAGCAAAAGCTCGTGCGGATCACTCGACGCCTTCGTCCGTTGCTCGTGTACAAAGCAGCGTAAAGCGCCCCACCCCGGCCCCTCTCCAACTCCGCTTCGCTGCGTGGAGAGGGGACGGAAATGCACGACGCAAATTCTCCCGCCCCACGGAACATTGTGCAAATTGCGTGCAACACCTGTTGAACACCCTCTTGGCCGAATGATACAGTGCTCCCATGACGAACCGCATGTTTCTCGCTTTATATTAGGTATGCAAGATCATAGCTCGACGTTCTTGTGCGAGACCAATGCTTCGCTTTTGATTCAGGCGTGCCCGGATGCGACGGACTTTCCGTCGAAGCTCACGCCGTGACTGAAGTCGGTGCGCGACGTTTTTTCCGCGGACAAACCACCGCCAAACTACCGCCAAACCACCGCCAAACCATCGCCAAACCTCTTCGAGAAAACAGATGAACAACGTGCTTGTGGGAGCGATCGAAGCGGGAGGAACCAAGTTTGTATGTGCCGTAGGTTCCGGCCCTGGAGCAGGCGTACGTGCGCGGATCGAGTTGCCCACGACGGACGATCCGTCGCATGTGTTGGCTCGAGTAACGGCGTGGTTCGAAGATCAGCAAAAAACGCTGGGGAAACTTGACGCTTTAGGAATTGCTTCGTTTGGACCTGTTGATTTGAACGTAGCTTCGCGGACGTACGGTTTCATCACGTCGACGCCGAAACCTGGTTGGCGAGATACGAACATCGTGGGCGCGTTGCGTCGAGTTTGTCCTGGCGTGCCCATTGGTTTCGACACGGATGTGAATGGTGCGGGTCTTGGGGAGTTTTCCTGGGGTCATGCTCGAGGTCTCGAGGATTTCGTGTACATCACGATCGGTACGGGCATTGGTGCGGGTGGAATGTCTGGCGGGCGTCTTCTTCATGGTCTCGTGCATCCGGAAATGGGCCACATCCGCCTGGCGCGTCAACCAGGAGACGACTTTGCTGGGGTTTGTCAATACCACGGTGCGTGTTGGGAAGGCTTGTGTTCGGGCCCGGCGATGTTGCAACGCACGGGTATCCCAGCCGAATGTTTGCCATTGGATCATCCGGCGTGGCGTTTGGAAACTGGCTACATCGCGCAAGCGATCGGGAACATTATTTGTGTACTTTCGCCGCGCAGAATCATCGTAGGCGGCAGTGTTCGCAAAGGTGGGCTCTTGGGCGAAGCGCGGTTCTTCGAATGGGTTCGGCAGGATGTACTCGCTTCGCTTCGTGGTTACATCGTGTCGCCGGCTCTCGAGACGAACATCGACGACTACATCGTGCCTCCGCTTTTGGGTGATGATGCGGGCGTATGTGGTGCGATCGCGCTTGGTTTGCGGGCGGCGGGTTTGTGTTGACGAGCCGCGTTGACAACCGCTTGTTGGCGACGAACTTCCCGTCGACAAACGGGTGGTTGCATCATGCCAAACCGCAGCCACGACAAACCTTCGGCATGGCAAACATTTTTCGTTTGTCTTTCCGACCTGTACGTGGTAGCGTCGCTTCATGCCTAGGCGAATTGAAGCAGATCCTACAACCCTGAAAGTTGGCGAGCGTCTTCGAGAGCTGCGTCTTGAACGGAACATGTCTTTGGCTGAGTTGGCGGATGTCGCCGATTTGTCCAAGGGGCATCTTTCCAGTGTCGAGCATGGTCTAGCGGCGATCACGATTGAGACGATCTCGCGTTTGGCCAAAGGTCTTGGGGTTCCTTCGCTTTACTTGTTGACGTTTCCTGGTGAAGACGAACGCGACCAAGTTGCGGAGTTGATACGCAAACTGCCCGCGCCAGACTTAGTCAAGTTGAAGCGTGAATTAACCAAGATGGCGAAAGACGCCGCCAAAGACGCCGCCAAAGACGCCGCCAAAG
>JANORL010000704.1:0-5321 GCA_031415295.1 Polyangiaceae bacterium
CCGACAGCGTAGTCGTAGAGGGTGCTGCGATTGCCGGTTGCTAGATCGATCGCGAGAACGTGGCTCTGGAGATCGGTCTCGATGACCCGGCCTTTGGCGCCGTCGAGGGCCAGGCCAGTGGGGGTGTACATGGATGCCCCCGCGTTGTTTTGGTCAGAGAACACTGTGCGATTGCCGGTGGCGTGATCAATGGCGAGGATGCGGGTGGTGTCGCCGGCCAGGGTTCGGTTTCCCACCGGATCGTAGACCGCCGCGTTAGGCGAGTAGGGAGTTGGACCCGAGCCTATGATCGAACTCGCCAGCACCGTGCGGTTTCCGTTGCTGAGATCGACGGCGATGAGGCCGAAGTCCGACGAGCTGTCTCCCTGGAGCACGAGCACGCGGCCCTTGGCCAGATCGGAGGCTATGACCGAGGTCCGGTCCAACATCGGTCCGCTGCCAGTGCTCATGTCGGAGATGACGCTGAACGTTCCGTTCGACAGGTCGACCGCATAGAGCGCGTCATAGTCGAGCACCAGCGCGCGCCCGTTGGCGGAATCGATGGCCAGATCGCGTGGGGCGAAGCTGGACGGGAAGCTGCTCGTGAGAAGCGTACGGACCCCTGTCTGCAGGTTCAGGCGCACGATGCATTGGCCATTGATAACGAGCAGACTGTCGGCCACCGGGTCGTAGGCGATCGAGCGTTCAAAGGGATTGGCGCCAAGGGCGCAAAGAGGCATGCCGTCAGCGACGTCGAAGGTGGCGAAGCGCGAAGCATTACCACTGTTGAGATCGATTGTGTAAAAGCGGGCCCAGCCATAGCTGCTGGTGGCGAAGGCGCGATTGTTGACCACGTCGAACGCGAGATCGTCGGGCGCCTCGACGACGTCATTGCGTTCGACCTTGAGCGGTGGGTGCATGGCGAGCTGCGACCCGGTGGCGTTGACGGCGAGCAATTGAGCGCCGAGCGTTAGCGGTACATCGGCTTGCCAGGTAGCGAAGTTGTCGTTCGAGGTGGCGGCCACTGACGCGACCGTCACTGCCGTGATGGCGAAACTCGCGTCGGTCATGCCGCGTACGGACACCTGGCTGGCGGGCGTGAGCGAGGCGAGCGGCGGAAACACGACCGCCAAACCTTCGGGCTGAATCATGCCGCCGCTGCCGCCCGCTCCACCCATGGCCATACCACCAGTACCCATACCGCCGGTGCCATTGCCGCCCATTCCATTACCGCCGGTGCCATTGCCGCCGGTTCCGCCATTGCCGCCATTGCCGCCGGCTTCCGTGCTTCCGGAGGAGCTCGAGGACGATGTCGAGCTTGTCCCGGGAGGGTTTTCACTCGAACAATGGAGCGAGAGCAGTGCGGAAATGACCAGAGGAAAAGCTGAGAAGGAAGCGCGCAAAGTGCTCATGATTTTCAATACCATGGGCTGCTTGCGCGGAACAAGAAGGAATAGGCGCGTAGGAGGAATAAGGTGGGCATGGGCAAGTTCCGTGCCGATTTGCCGTTCTTGCCTCGAAAATCGACCATGTTGACGTCTGCATGACCAAAATTTGGCAGGTGAACGCCTTATCGGGGAGGTGAAATACCGTTTCCGAGGGTCGACAAGGCCAAGTCGGACGGGTGAGACGGCGAGTTTTGGGTCTGGCTTACGTCATCAGGCGTCCGCAAGACCGAAGCTGTGGCGCAGGAACTGCGGATCGGATGGGTGAGGGCGCGATATTTTTGGAGGGGATAACGCAATCAGGCGTCCGCAAGACAGAAGGTATGGCGCAGGAGCCGCGGATCGGTGAGGGGCGAAACGGCGATTTTGGGGCCGAGTTTGGTGGGAGTGGAGGATCGTTCATCGCGTCGACAACGGTTCGCCGCATGGGGGCGCGTTTCAAACCGTGCGATGTACTTGCCCTACGCGCCAAGCGAGCTGATAGGTTCGAAGAGATGGGGGCATCGAACACCCAGACGGAACGCGATCGGGCGGCAACGTTGGCGAAGCGGGTGGAGGCGGAGAGGGCAACCATGTACTGTTCGACAATCGAGGTTTGTTTGGACTATGCATCGCTTGTTCTCGTCGTGGACAGCGCAGAACGATTTTCGGAGCATCGCCAATCGACGTACGCTATGAAGGACGGCGACGTGACAGCGACACCAGCTTTACCCCCAACACTCGACATCTATGAACTGGCGCGACAGAACGGCGAGAACATACGCAAGCGCTACGAGACTACTCGGGATCGAGCAGGCGACACGGCCGAAGTGCTGGAGCGTTTTTGCGAACGAGTGCAACGTGACGGTCGTGTATCCATCAGCGCGAAATCCACGCGTTTGCTCTGGATGCTCCGAAAAGGGTACTATCCCAATCCCTACGACGAGGCACGTGAGCGCGCTCGTGATCAGGGGGGCGACACCGAAGAGTACCTGAAGCAACAACAGGGGGATTATTATCTCAAGCGGGTAACATTCGACCGTTCCTTCGTGGATGGGGAGAACTTTCGTTATGCGTCGTTGAATATCGGTGGCGGAGGTCTCGCACATTATGGTCTCTATTGTATCGTGATTCGCGATCCGGCCGCAGGTGAGCGCGCGGCGCTTTTGCCTGCGAACAGCCTCAAGCGGTTCATGCACGACCCCGCGGAACTTGATGTTTCTGCTCTGCAGCGCGAAGTCGCAGCGTGGCCGGATCGACACCATCTGACGGCATTGAAACATGCCCATGAGATTGCGGAAGTCCCCGAACATTCCTGGTCGCAGATGATGTGTCATGCAAGCAAAGAGCCCGATTGCTTCGTGGAAATTATTTTGGGATCACCTGTCACACCACCGCTCATCGCTGAAATACGTGTCGATAAGCAACGTCTCCACGAACTCATGACAAATTTACTGTCTGATACGCTGACCGACTCTGAGCGAACGGAACTGAATACGCGTTTGGAAGTATTCGAAGAATTAGCAAACCACAAGCTCGACATGTTTTACCGGGAGGTGTGAGATGCCCCGATTGCTTGCGTTGATTCCTGAAGACGGCTGGGCAATGGTGCGCGAAGGTGAGACGATCTTTTTCGTCCGGCCGCCGTTTCGAAATTCCGAACGTGTCCCAGTTTCCGAAACGACATACGCTGACGCGGTGGCCGTACATGGCTACACCACGCAACCGGACGCGCCGGACGAACCATGGACCAACGCAGTGGAACGAATCCGCAAACTCATGGCTGACCTCAATGCGGGCAAGAACCTGCCGTCGAACAGGGAGTTGCAATCGCGAATCGTGCGCAGTGGCCCACAATCGGTGCTTATCGGCCTGCTCGACATGATTGAACGAGAATGGCTCGCAAAAGGCGACACGCGTGTGGCAGAACAAACCCTGAAGGTGTTCTTTGCCGAGGATCGCGTCAAGTCTGACAAGGTGCTTCTCAATCGCGCATTGCAGTTGTGGGACCGACTCGATGAACTTCGTAAAGAGAAGGAATTGCGCGCACCTACCCGAATGCAGCCCGACCGAATCAAGGAAATTGCCAATCGTCCCGGCCTCCACAAGTACAAAGCCAGACAGAAGCTTTTCGGTTCTTCTTGGATGGTCGCCTAGAGGATCTGAGCCGTATGCGCACAGTCACATTCTATTCGTACAAGGGCGGCGTTGGCCGCTCGCTTTTGGTCGCGAACTGCGCCCTCTACTTGGCACAACTCGGTTTTCGCATTGTCACCCTCGATCTCGATCTCGAGGCACCAGGCTTGCATTACAAGTTTCGTTCGTCATTGCCGGACGGATTCGCGCCCAAACATGGCATTGTTGATCTTATCGACAATTACGCCACGCGGAACGAACTCTACACTTCGCTGATTGACGCTTCATTCGAAGTGCCGCTGGATGATATCGTGCTCGAACCGGGTCAGCCTGCACCGAGCGGCCGGCTTCGCGTGATCCCCGCCGGTTCTGCCCCCTCGTTCGACTATTGGCAGCGCGTCGCCAACATCGATTGGAAGCGCTTTCTGTATGATGACGATGCGACCGGCGTCGAGTTTTTCCTGGATCTGCGAGACAGAATCGCCGAAGAGTTTAATGCCGACATTCTTCTAATCGACAGCCGAACCGGAATCACCGAAATCGGAAACGTCGCCACCTCCATGCTTGCCGACCAGGTCGTTTGTATCGTCGCCGATACGCCAGAGAACCTCGAAGGCTCGCGCGCAGTGCTTCGAGGACTCAGGCGACATCGACGACTCTCCGACGGAGCGCCGATTGAGATAAAGATCGCCGTGTCACGACCTCACGCATCCCAAGCGGTTTCTGAACGGCTCGAGAGAATCCGCACGTTTTTCGAGGAACCGGCAGAGCTGCTCGAAGCCACGCTCGATGTCGGAACGCCCTACCCGCTCACGTATGCGCCCGAGGTGGAACAGAAAGAGCACTTGTTGGTCAATACCGGCTTTGCGCAACAGGCCCAGCTTCAGCTCGACTATATTGCACTTGCCGAAGAGATCGTCCCCGAACCACTTTGGGCAGGTATCCATCCGAGCTGGACACCACGTAGCAAATCGCCCTACCCCAACAGCGTGTGGAACTACGCGTGGCTGGCGCTGCAACAACCGCATGTGCCCATCGATGGCCTCTATCGGCAGGGGCGTCGATGTTCGATTGTCGTGCCCGGTTTCGGGCCGGATACACTAGCGAGCGATGGGAAACCGTTGTCCAAGTGGTTCGCCGACGAGAAGACATTGGGCGTGCCCATCAAGATCGTGGATCGAATCCCGGACGGCGCCATTCGAGTCGCGGATCCGAGCTTGGGCGATCTGATCGATCTGCGAGATTTTCCGCGTATATTGAGACAAGCCGATACGGAATTCTGTCTCCGGCTTCCTCGATCGTTTCCTGAATTTCGCTGTCTAGACCGAGGGAATGGCACAGGTTTGACCGTCGAGGTCGAAAGGCCCTTGCTGGCGGACGAGCGCGCCGTTCTTCGACGTGAATTGGCCTCGCTTTCGTATGGATCGACACAACGCCTCGTGGTTCGCATAAATGCTGCCGTTGCAACGGAGGAGCCGCGTTTCCGTTTTCCGAACGGCGAGGGGGATATTGACCTGATTCCAAGCCGACGACTCCCGGCTGCCTTTTCGACCCGCGTGCGAGAACTGGTTCGTCAGGACGAAGATATCTGGATGGCTTCGCGTCATGCGATCCATCGAGGCGAGATCTGCGATCCCGCTGCCGTGCTGCCGCCTTGGCGAAAGGGATCCAAGGCGAGACTGCTCGCAAGCGACGGTACGTTTGCCGTACCCGACGCTCGAAAACTTTTACCGTTATGCGATCAATTGCTCTTGGGTCTCCCATTAAGTGACAGAGTGGATT
>JANORL010000705.1:0-26534 GCA_031415295.1 Polyangiaceae bacterium
GCACGCCCGCGTTCGGTGATCAAAATCGGCACGCGATCGACTTCGAGCTGAGCGATGATTTCCGTCGCGTGCCGCTTGACTTCCGTGACCTGCTTGATGACTGTCGCGTTCATGTGATACAAAAGTATCACTTCACGTTTGCATGTCCAGCCCCTCAATTCTCTATTCCGGCGGGGTTTGGGGCGGCAGCCCCATCGTCGACTGGGTAGAGGGAAAATGCCGAAAGCGCGCAGCGCTTGTCGGCGTTTTTCCTGACTAAGGGTGAGCGCTAAGCGCTCAACCGGTCGACAAATCATTGAAATTCGAGCGAGAATGGAATATGGAGTTTATGGTTGATTGCACAAAAAAAACCGCGGGGCAGGACGCTTTTCCAAGCTCACTGCTCCCGCGGGAAAATGTTACTTACGGATCAGAATTCACGTCCGTGTCTGACCCAGCTTTCCGTTTCGAACGGATCCGACGCATCCGACGCGTCCGACGCCGGAATGGCCATCTGCGGCATGTATGCCGATTGAACGCCCTGTAAATCAGGGGCAGAGGTGTTTGTCTCGAGCAACCACGAAATGAAACCGAGCGCCCCGAACAAAGCCAGGGCGAGCATTGAAATCACCGTGCATACCATGGGCATGCGGGATCGAGCGCGATCGACGTGCAACATCGCAAGCGTCACAATTGCCTCCTCATGCAGTGGACGAATCAAAAAAACGTGCAAACGAGCACGCTATGCCTGTCCCCCAGGCATTTCATGACCCGTCCGATGGATTACGCCCGCTCGGGACGACGATCTGATTTTCGTCCAACGAGCGGCGGCTATAATAACGCGCCAAAACGCCGATGCCATCCAAATAAATGGACGATGGGACAAGAAATGTCCTACCTAAAAAAGGTTTAATTTACGGGCACTTCGCGATGTATTCCCAAAGCCGCGTAGATGGTCAACGAAATGGCCCGAACCCCATTCCAGGAATCATGGAGCCAGCACCCAAACCATTCCCACGCGGATACAAACTTTGATTGTTTTGCAACGTATTCAGAATTTGCGGCGCGAGCAGATGGCTCAAGTACGTACACGTCTGATGCGACTGATACGTCTGGCTGCATCCAACCCACACTCCCAAAGGAGTACGAGTCCCATCGTCGGCGTACTGCACCACTTCGCCCGATGGCAACACGCTGAGCCACGCATTCGTCTCTTCCCCTCGCGACGCATGCAGCACACCCACGTTACCCAAGAGTTTGTCCCCAGGACCCATCACTTGCCCCGTCGGCTCGAGAAGCGCAACGGCATCGTTGTTCGAGTCCCACACGCGGCCTCCACGATCGACCGTCATCTGCTGGTTCTCGTTCAGCAGCACACGCCCATCGGGAAACACGTCGATGACCGACGTCGCGACGACCCATCGCGCGCGAGGAATCTCGATCGTTGCACCCCCACGTGCCCAATTCGCAGGCATCGCGCGACTACAACCGAAGAGTCCGGAAAGACAAACCGACGCAAGAATGATTCCCCGCAGCATCGGTCAGAGGATAGCGCAACAAACGCTCGATGGAGGCGATGCCGCTTTTAAGTGTTTACACCTTCTCGATCGACTGTTTGCCCAGAAGTCCCGTCGGCTTCACCAGCAGAACAGCGATGAGAACTGCAAACACCAGAACGTCCTGCAGACCGGAATACGACGTCAGTTTGGTCAACTCGCCGATGATGCCGATGAGCAAACCACCAAGCATCGCGCCTGGGATGCTGCCAATTCCGCCGATAACCGCCGCGACGAACGCTCGGGTGCCGATGACGACGCCCATCGTGGGATACGCCTGCGATTGGTCGAGGCAATACAGGACAGCGCCAAGAGCGGCGAGCATCGAGCCCGTGATGAACGTGATCGAAATGACGCGCGATGTGCGGATGCCCATGAGGCGCGCCGCTTCGATGTTCACACTGAGCGCGCGCATCGCTTTGCCCATCCACGTGCGATGCACGAGAAATTGCAGCGCGATCATCGTCGAAAACGCCGTGACAAAAATGACTTTGCGCGTGTGTTCGATGGGCAATAGCTGCGGATAGCCGCGATATTGCGCCGTGAACAAGAGTTGCGCGAGGTTCTGCAACAACACGCTCATGCCGAGCGCCGTGACGAGCGGAGTGATGCGCGTATTCGCTTTGCCTTTGCCGCGTGAGCGCAACGGTTCGTACGCGATTCGCTCGACGACCATCCCGAGAATTCCGGCAAACGCCATCGCAATGAGCGTCCCGCCAACGCCCGCGATGAGGGGTGCGTCTTTGCCTCCCAAGGCCGTAATGGCAAACAAACCGACGAACGCCGCCATCATGAACACTTCGCTGTGCGCGAAGTTGATGAGCTTCAAGATGCCGTAGACCATCGTGTAGCCAAGGGCGACGAGAGCAATCATCGACCCTTGGGCGAGCCCTGTAATAAGGGCGTTGACGATCTTCATGATCATGGAGCCACCAAACCTCGAGCCTCGAACAGCGGCGGCAAAGGGTACCTGAAACGGGACCGATGCGGGAAGTCCGAGGCCTTTGTCGCTTCAGTGTTTATCGTTCACTGCCGCGTAATACGTGAATTTCTTGTTCTTGATCTGCACGATGACGATGGACTTGTCGGCATTACGATTGGGATCGATCGTGATCGTCCCCGTTGCTCCGGCAAACCCTTTCGTCTCGGCAATTGCATCACGGATACCTTCCGGCGTGTCCGTTTTCGTGCGTCCGATGGCATCGAAGAGCAGTTTGGCCGCATCGTACCCCATGGCCGCAAGGCTGGTTGGATCGCGCTTGAAACGCGCCTTGTACGTCTTGAGAAATGCTTGCGCATTCGGCCACGGAACGTCTGGTGCGTAGTGGTTCGTAAAGTACGCTCCCTCCATCTCTTCGCCCGCATCCTTGAGCAACGTGTCGGCGTCCCACCCATCGCCCCCGACAAACTTGCTTCCTGGCACGCCGGCCGCTTTCGCTTGCCGCGCAATCGGAACCATCGCGTTGTAAAAAATGGGCGCGTAGACGATCTCCGCTTTCGAATCGCGGATTTCGTTGATGTATGTCGTGAAGTTTGTCTCGGTCTTGAGGAAACTTTTTTCGATCACGATCTCGGCGCCAAGTTTCTTCGCTTCGTCGCGGAACTGTTGCGCGAGGCCCGACGAGTACACGTCGTCTGATGCAAAAAGAATGGCCACCTTCTTTTTGCCCATCGTCTTCACGACAAACTCGGCGCCCATCTTTCCTTGGATGTCGTCCGTAAAGCAGACGCGGAAAATGAACGGGCCGATCTGCGTCACTTCAGGAGCCGTCGCCGATGGAGAAATCATCGGGATCTTGTGCTTGTTGGCGACGAGGCCACCCACCATCGAACGTGACGACGTCACTTCGCCGAGCAACGCCACGACCTTGTCGCGCGTGATGAGTTGCAAAACTTTGTTGTTCGTCTCTTGCGGCGTCGACTTGTTGTCCTCGTAAATGACTTTGATTTGGCGCCCTTTGGCACCACCGTTCTGATTCACTTCGTCGACGGCGAGCTCGATGCCCTCTTTGGTCTCGATACCAAATTGCGTTTCAGCACCGGACAAACTCAAGTAAGCCCCGACTTTCCAAGGGTCTTGGTTGCCCGCGGGGTTCGATACGCCGCCCGCAGGATCAAGCGTAGGATCGGCTTTTTTGGGGTCGCATCCGCCAAACGACAACGCACTCGCGCCGACCGCTGCGAGCGCCAAGATCTGCCTACGTTCCCAACCCGGTCGTCCGACCATCTAACGCTCCTCGTCGTCCCTGCCGCGACCGCGCACGCCGCGCCGGGGATGACTACCATCATCGCGACGGGACGTCAGCATTCTGCGTGTTGAACGATGTCGGGTCTGACCCCCGACGCGCCCAGACGAACCGCTCGACGTTGCCCTTCGGGCCCGCCACAGCGCTATCGACCTCGCTGACCACCTCGAAACCCGCTGCGCGAATGGCTTGTCGTGCCGCATCGATTGCCCCGTTGCGGGTTTCCGGATCCCGAATGACCCCCCGCCCTCGTGATGCCGCTTCACGTCCAGCCTCGAATTGCGGCTTGACCAACGCCACCAGATCTTTGCCCGAGTCGAGCAGCGACGCGATGGGGCCAATGAGCTTTCCAATCCCAATAAACGAAGCATCGACCACGACCAGGTCGACTCCACTCTCGAAGTCCGCTCGCGTCAGGTCGCGAGCATTCATTCGTTCGCGCACGATCACCCGCGCATCCGTACGAAGTTTGTCCGCGAGTTGCCCGTGACCAACGTCGACCGCGACGACCTGCGCCGCTCCACGCTGCAACAAACAATCCGTGAAACCGCCGGTCGAAGCGCCTACGTCGAGGCATCGTTTGCCTACGACATCCAAACCTCGAGACGTGAATTCCACGAGCGCATGATCTAGTTTGTCGCCACCACGAGAGACAAACTTTTGCGAAGCCGCAAGTTCCAACGGAGCATCTGGAGCAAGAAGCATCCCAGGTTTGTCGATCCGTACCGGGCCACTCGTCACTTTACCGGCCATGATGAGCGCCTGGGCTTTGGCGCGTGTCTCCGAAAGACCGCGGGTCACCAGAAGCGCATCAGCGCGTACACGAGCCGTCGAACGCGTCATGGGCGTAAATCATCGCCGTGAATGGCTCGAGCGACAGTCCAGAGTCCATCGCCGATCCGTGGCCCTGGTCGTAACGCGTCGGATCCAACTTGGCGAATACGCCCCTGTTTGACCGCGCGAAGTTCTTTCCATCCCGGAGCATCCGTCACGCGTGCACGCATCGACGTCGTCGCTTGCATGTCCGATGCACCATCCAGAAGAAGATCAGGATCGAGCGCGAGCAGATGTTCCAGGCCGATCGTCGGATATGCGTTGCCTTTCGTGACGACATTTTCGCCACCAGCTTCACGAATCACTTCATCCGTGAAGCTTCCTGGACCCGCAGCGATGACCGGCGCGATGTCGAACGCAAAAAGCACGCGCACACGGGGTTTGTCCAAAAGTTTGGCCTTCAAAAGGTTTTGCTTCGTTTCGATCGCGAGCACGACACGTTCTGCTTCCACAACGCGATCCACGCGTTTTCCCAGGTCGGTGATCATCTTCTTGATGGCCGCGATTGATTCTGTTTCCGGGAAAAACGCCTCGATGCCATGCGACTTCAGGTTGTCCATGAGCGCCGGGCCCGCGGGTCCTCGCGCACCGATCACGAGCGACGGAGACAACGCGACGATGGCTTCGATGTTCGGATCGGAAAACCCCCCGACGGCAGGCAATTTTTGAGCTTCCGCGGGAACGTCGCAATAACGCGACCGGCCCACGAGAAGACCACCCGCGCCAATGGCAAACATCGTCTCGGTCGTGTTTGGAGAAATCGACACGACACGTAGCGGTTTGCCCGCGGTAGATGCACGCGAACACGCCGCCCACGTGGGAAAAGCGGCGGCCATCAGGGCGATGAGACTACGGCGACGGGTGATCATCATGAGGTCGAACGAACTTCGATCTACTTGTTGCGGCGGCGGAAACCAAGCGCGACGAGACCAAGCGTTAGAGCTGCGCTGTACCACGGCGTGGGATTGGAAGGACCAACCGACATCGAGCACGAGCTTTCGATTGGCAAGGTCTTGTCTTCGGGAGGTGGCGGATCCTGGAAACAAACAGCTTGGCCGTCGCTGTCGTTAGTGCAGAACCAACCTTCAGGGCACGGTGCCGCGTCGTTGCAGAGTCGCGTGCAGTAACGCGTGTACCCGTCGTCGATGCAGCGCTCCGACAGACACGTGGACGGATCACTTGTGTCGCAACTATCTCCAAGCGGCATCGAATACGCGGGATCCGTTGGCCAACCCGTCACCCACGAAGGCACGTCGTACCCACCAAGGTCAGCCGCGTGTTTCGCTGAGTCCTTGATCCATGACGCCCATGGCTCGATGTACCCGTAGATCGGATTGGAGCAGTTGGCCCCTCCACGTGACGTCACGCCGATGACGCGGCCTAGTAGATCGATTGCGGGACCTCCCGAGTCACCCTGACAAACCCCGGCATTACCCTGCCATTCCGACGGTTTGATGTACGCCGCCGGGCATTCTTCGGCGACGCATTGGATCTGCAAGTCGTCACGCCTTCGGCGAAGGCCAGCGCCTATGCCCGAATCGTTTGTCGCACCGTACCCGATGGCCGAATACATCTCGCCTTTCATCAGCGGATCGTCGACACGAGGAACAAGCGGCTTGGCGATGTTTGGATCGACGCTGTTTTTCAGGATCAAGATCGCTTGATCGTTGCCGCAAAAGTCATCGTTCGACGGAGCGATGAGGACTTCCCGCACCGACACGTAACCCACTTGCGACATGGGCATTGTCGCGTCGAACGTGACGAAATACTGGTTCGCCGCAGCAGCCGGCGAGAACTTGGTCACGCTGCAGTCGACCGTGCCTTGCGCATTGTTGATCTCCGATACGCAGTGACGTGCCGTGAGCACGAGGTTTGGCGTGAGCAACGATCCGGTGCAGATGCCGCCAAGATTGTTCGCGTAGATCCCGACGACGTTCTTGTCGTTTTCATCGATGAAGCCGCCGGAAATCCGCTGCTCGGCGGCGCCGAGATCGAACGCCGATTCGTCCGATGGCTCGGAGCCGCATCCCAGCGCGGAAAGTGACAAGACGCTCAAGAAAAAAGGCCGGCCATTGCGGGGGGCAAATAGCGACATCGACAAACCTCCGAAGGATGCTCCAAGACAAACCTTCTCGCAAAGTGCGTGAAGCAAGTCGGGATCGAGCGCCAATTCTACGAAGGCGGTTGCTCGCGTGCACGGAGTTGCACGAACCGCGGAAAGGTTTGCTCGGACCGTACACATGCTGGAGAAACGTAGTGTCGATCGCGATGTGCGTCTTGCCAAACGTGTGGAGAGAAGAAGGCGGTTCAGAATTTGACCATGGCGCCAAGGGTGTGGATGGACTGCTTGGGCGCGTTGATGTCGAGTTGGAACTGGTACATCAGGTCGAAAAATTTGGGGAAGCGCAGGACAAACCCGATGAGCGGATCGGCATGCTCCTCGGTGATCGTTTCGCCGACGGTGGTCATGTCTGGGCGTAGACGGCGCAGGTGGGTGTAGTCCGTTCTTAACGCCGCACCGATGTAGGGACTCAGGCCAAGGTTGAAAAATCCGCCGGCTGGTGAACCGATTTCAAAGACGTGGTTGAAGCCAACGACACCTTCGAGCTGTGTGCGCCACCGAAAGACGTCGGTTGCGTTGGCGTAGTCGCTACGTTCGGGCACCGTGAGCCATTGGGCTCCGAAGTTTGCGTTAATGAAAAACCGAGGAGCCCATCCAGCGGTGACAAACGTGAATTTCAAGCCCACGCCCTGTTCGCCGGGGCGCAAGGCCATGACGATTTTCGGATCCAGAATCCCCACACCGAACTGGCCTCTGGGTTCGGCCTCGGGGGCGTTTGCAACCAACTTTGCAAGTTCAGGAGCGGTGACACTTCCGCTGCGGGGGCTTTCGTCCCACGGGTTTTGGATCTGAATTCCGACCAACTCTCCCGAACACGTCAGGATCGGTGCACCGACTGCTGGTGACGGGGCGGCAGCAATTTCGCCGTCCACCAGGTTTGTCACGTGGGCAAACTGCATGTCCCACGCGGTGTTTTTGTCGCCGTGCAAGCTGTTGCCCACACTGATGACGGGTGTGCCCAACGTCGGGTTTGTTTTTACAAACGAACGCGGTGCAAGTCCGGGCGGTGGTGATTCCAGCTTCAAGACGGCCAGGTTCGGTCCACCTAGGTGGTGAAGCAGCGTAGCTGCCGACTTCTTGCCATCCGCGAAGTACACCGTGATGGGCCACCGCGAATCGAGCACTCTGCGGTCCGGAACAACCACGCGATCCGGCGCAATCACGACACCTGTCGTCGCCGTCGTGTTTTGCCGTGCGTGCACCTCCACCAAAAAGTGTGCGGCTTCGCGATGCAAAACAGCAAGGTTCTCGAGCGAGCAACCAGACGGCGTGCCGCTTGCCGATGGGATGGGTGCTTGCGACAAACTCGTCGATGGGTTTGTCGTTGGCGCTGGTGCAGATGAAGACGCCGCTGCCGCCGGTGGAGAGGGAGGATTTGGCGTGGCCGTTGGTTGCACCGGGGTTTCCGTTTGGGCTGACGCACTCGGCGCAAACGACGAAAGTAGAGTCGTGATGTAGGCGGTTCGTAGAAGTACGGACTTGAAAGTGTACGTGGATCTCATGTGGTTGCCCCTCTTGGACCTTCGCCAACGCGCCAAGCGCTGGGACCTTACAGGTGCAATCGTACCTGCCCACAATGCGTGAGTTGAATGTGTCTGCGATGACGTGAAGGCGCGGCTCGTCTGTGTCACTCGCCACGCGTCCAAGGTTTGTCGCAAAGTTTGACCTCAAATGATGTGGGCCCGGTGGCGGGCCCTGGCGGCCGCCACCCTCCGCCATGGCGGCCGCCAGGGGGCATCACATCAAAACCTCGGACAAACCGCGGTGAATTGTCGTGGCCCAAGGTTTGCCATGGCCTGAGGGCATGACCGACAAAGTCCTCCTCACGGCACTTGCCCTGACCGCGGGATCCGCCTTGGCGCGTGCTCCTGTACCCGCGTCCTTTGCGGCAATCTTCGCGCTCTTTCTTCTTCGCCAACGTTTGCAGCCCTGGGCGCTCGTGATGCTCGCCGCGGCGCTTGGCATCGGTGCGCTGCGTTCGCGTTTGGCCATCGATTCAGCGACAGCACTGCATGCACGGGTCGTCGAAACGATTGGCGCACCATGTCGATGCGAAGGTGACGGTTTTGTTATTCGTTCGCCCGTGGTGCAACACGGCGAAGACAAACCCGACGGAACGGCTGCTGGGGATGCACGAATCGAAGTGGAACTTGTAAATGGCGCGTGTGAACGAGGGCCCATCGTCGAGCCGCTCCGTGCGCGATTGCACGGTGCACCAGACGATCTTGCGCGTGGCGATCGCGTGCACGTGATCATCGATGTCGCGCCCGTCCATTTGTTCTTGAACGAATCGTTGGCCGATCCGCGGCCCTTCATCGCGCGTAGTGGCGTGGCGGCATCGGGCGCCGTCGTGGACTTGGTGCGTTTGGAACGAGGAACGGGCGTCACCGCATGGATCGATCGTGCACGCGTGCACGTGCGTCGGCGTATCGAAGCCACGTTTCATCCCGAAGCCAATCCGCTCGCTCGAGCGCTCGTTCTTGGGGAAACCGACTTGCGCGTAGCCGATGACGAAGCGTTTCGACGCAGCGGTTTGTCCCACCTGCTCGCCGTGTCCGGCACGCATCTGGTGCTTGCCGTCGCGGGTATTGCTGCGGCACTCCGCGCGTTGCTCGTGCGGATCGAAGTGCTTGCAGCGCGTTACGACGTGGGTCGCTTTGCAGCAGCGTTTGCCATTCCAACCTCGTGGTTGTACGCGGACTTCGCAGGCGGCAGTGGTTCTGCGCTGCGAGCGGCGGGCATGCTTTCGGCCGCGATGCTCGTCCGTACGCTCGCGCTGCGTCCGAATGGCGTCCGAGCTTTTGGTGTGTCCCTCTTCGTTGCAGTCGTTTTCGATCCGCTCGTGGGCAGCGATCCATCGTTTGTCTTATCCGCGGCGGCAACCGCGGGGCTGCTAGGTCTCGATCGACCGATCGCGCGGTTTCTCGTGCGTGGTCCTGCTCCGCTTCAGCTCGTGTTGCGCCCGATCGCCACGACGCTTGCCGCCATGGCTGGATGCACGCCGTTTCTCGCCATGATCACGCCATCCATTTCGGTTCTTGGCATCCTCGCAAACCTCGTGGCGGGTCCCATCGGCGAGGTTGCAGCGCTGCCCGTTTGTCTCGCCCATGCGGTGCTCGCGTGGTTGCCGCCTGTCGAAAAAGGCGCGGCACTCATCGGATCAGGCGCGCTTCTGTTTGTCCGGGTGGTGGCTCGCGTGACGAGCGACACGGGCGGCATGGTCACGTTTCCTCCGCCCACACCGGCGCATCTCGCAACGCTCGCCGTGACCGCGCTGGCTGCGGGACTCGCAACGGGAAAAGCACGTCGAGCTGCCGCGCTTTTCAGTGGGTTTGCCGCGCTTCTGCTGGTGGAAGTGTTCGCGATAAAAGCGAGCGTCGTCCCAGGAAAACTTCGCGTTCGCGCGCTCGACGTAGGCCAAGGTGATTCGCTGCTCATCGACTTGCCCAGCGGCAAAACGATGCTCGTCGATGGCGGTGGATTCATGGGCAGCCCCGTCGATACCGGTACGCGCGTCGTGCTGCCCGTACTGCGTGCGATGCGCCGTGAACGCGTCGACATCGTCGTGCTGTCGCATCCGCATCCAGATCATTTCGGTGGACTCGCGTCGACGATTCCTTCGATCGAAGTTGGCGAATTTTGGGACACCGGCCAAGGCGAAGACCACGGTGCAGGGCCGGTCTACAAACGAATGATGGCCGGTTTACGCGAGCGAAACGTGCCCATTCGGCAGCCCGATACGCTCTGCGGAAAACATTTGGTTGGAGGTGCAACGATCGAAGTGTTGTCACCGTGCCCAGGGTTTGTCGCTGACGAGAGTGCGAACGACAACTCGTTCGTTATTCGCATCCGTTACGGACGACGGTCCGTACTTCTCGTTGGTGATGCCGAAGCGGAAGCGGAACGGACTCTCTTGGGCCGCGATCCTGCGGCTCTTCGCGCCGACTTGCTCAAGATTGGGCACCACGGCAGCCGAACGTCCACCACCCCGGCATTTCTCGAAGCCGTTTCACCAAGCGTCGCGCTCGTCTGTTCTGGCGTTCGGAATCGTTACGGACACCCCGATCCAGGCGTCGTTCAACGGCTCCAGGCGCGCGGCGTCAACGTGGCACGCACCGATCGAGGTGGCGACATCGTGTGGGAAACGGACGGTGAGCATGTGCGCTTGCTGCGTCCATCTGCGCGTTGATCCTTCCGAACGCTTGCGTCGAAGCCTCCAGTCGTGAACCCTCCGACCCAAGAAATGTCTCGCGATAACTATGTGGCGACCATTCGCCGTCGCCTCGGTGAAGAGGTTGGTCGTATCGACAAACACGCATCTTTCCGCGTGGCGATGTCGTATCCCTCGCCGTACCGAACCGGTATGAGCTCTCTTGGGTTTCTCCAGATCTACCGGTCTGTCCAAGCAGAACCCGACATGGCTGCCGATCGTGCGTTCTTGCCTGACGACGACGATGGGCTGCAAACGGTTCCTCTCACGTACGAACAACTTCGTCCCATCAGCGCCTACCCCGTCATTGCGCTCAGCGTCGCGTATGAACTCGAACTTGCGGGTGTCGTTCGTTTGCTGGAAGCCGCGGGGATTCCTGCTCTGCGTGAAGTGCGTGAAGAACGATCCACCAGGTTTCCGTTCATTCTCGCGGGTGGTCCACTGACAAACTCGAACCCGCTTCCGCTTGCGCCGTTTGTCGATGCGATCGTCATGGGTGAAGCGGACACGCTGGCTGTCGACGTGTTTCGGGTTCTTCGCGACGCACCTTCGCGTGAACAAGCTCTCGATACGCTCGCCGGCATGCCGCATGTTTTCGTGCCTTCACGACACGGCTCGGACATGCCGGGGATTGCGCAATGCGATGACGACTTGCTGCCCGCTTGGGCGCCGATTCGCACGCCCGATACCGAACTGTCGAACATGTTTCTCATCGAAACCGAACGCGGTTGTTCACGTGGATGCACCTATTGCGTGATGCGTCGATCGACCAACGGCGGCATGCGTATCGTGGCCAAAGAACGCATCCTTGGCTTGATTCCCGAGGATGCCCGTCGCGTGGGTCTCGTCGGAGCAGCCGTGAGTGATCATCCGAAAATCGTCGAGATTGTCCGGACGCTCGCGGAACGAGGCTGCGAAGTTGGTCTTTCGAGCTTACGCCCGGACAAACTCACGGATGAATTTGTTGGTGCGTTGAAGCTTGCTGGGTATCGAACCCTGACCACGGCCATGGATGGCACGAGCGAACGTGTGCGCGAAACGCTCGATCGGCGCGCACGTATTCGGCACCTCACGCGTGCTGCGGAGTTGACGCGCAAACACGGCATGGTTCGTATGAAGCTGTATTTGATGATCGGTGTGCCCGGAGAAACCGACGAAGACATTGACGAATGCGTGGGGTTTGTCTCCGAGTTGTCCAAACAAACTCCGCTGGCGCTTGGAATTGCGCCCTTTTGCCCGAAGCGCAACACGCCCCTGGCTGGAGCGACTTTCGCGGGCATCAACGTCGTTCTTGCGCGTCTCGAACGACTGCGTCGAGGTCTCGCGGGGCGTGCCGATGTGCGATCGACGAGTGCCAAATGGGCCTGGGTCGAAGCGGTGCTCGCGAAAGGCGGCGAAGCGGAAGGCCGCGCGTTACTCGATGCATGTCACGCCGGCGGCACGTTTGCAGCGTACAAACGAGCTTTCGAAGCGCTCGCGCCTACCGCAAAGAAACAACGTCGTTTGCAAATCGTAGCGCCCGCATGAAAACGGTCACGTTCTACACGCGCGACAACTGCCACTTGTGCGACGAAGCGCTGGAATTGGTCGAGCGTGTGCGACAGACCGAGCCTTTCGAACTCGTTCTCGTGGACCTCGATCGCGAAGCATCACCCGACAAAAAAACCGCCTACGATTGGGACATTCCGGTCATCGAGATCGATGGGCGCAAGTTGATGAAACATCGAGTCGACGAAGGTCGGCTGTTGCGACTGCTACAAGCATCGCCGACGGAATGACTCTGCGCTAAGAGGGTGTTCATCAGTTCGAGGATCCATGTTGAAGACCTCTACGATCATTCAGCTCGCTTTTATCGTCGCCGCCGCCGTCGTCGTCTTCGGGTTTGTCTCGGCTGCAAAGACCGATCAAGCCCGTACGAGTTGCACGGCGTTATGTGGGCTGCATCCTGCGTACGCAGGACGCGATCGTCGTGCTCCGGACTTCGATTTGCCGGATCTCGATGGCAAACGCGTAAAGTTGTCGTCGTTCCGCGGCAAAGTCGTCTTCCTCAATTTTTGGACCGAGACGTGTGGTCCTTGCAAAGACGAGATGCCGTCCGTCGCGATGCTCGCGCGTATCGCCAAGACGCGCCAAGACATGGTCGTTCTGACGGTGACCATCGACGAAGATCGTCAAAAAGTGCGTGATTTGCTCAGCGTTTTACTCAACGGCGAAGTGCCTTTCCCCGTTCTCTTCGATCAAGATTCGCAAATCGTTGGCGGCAAATTCGGCACGAAACTTTTTCCCGAAACGTGGGTCATCGATGCCGATGGGTTCATTCGCGCCCGCTTCGATGGCGCGCGTGACTGGTCCGAACCACTCGCTATCGAGATTGGTGAGATGCTCAAGCGACCGTCGGGTTTTCTGATGGATTTCGGCTGTCCCGTCGACTTCGCGCTCGGTCAACCTCGCGGTAGCCATGCGGCACTTTGTGCCGATGATTCGTAACGTACTCTCGAGCTGTTGCGATGACGACGAAGGACAAACCCGATGGCGCGAACGCGCGTGATCCTCGCGTTCAAGCGGCGCGACAAGCTTTGCTCGAAGGCGTTGGCGCCGAAATCGCCGCGTCATTTCCAGGTATCACGCGCCTTGGCGGACAAGTCGTAGCGGCGCTGTACCTCGCCGAAGGGCCTCGTTCGATGGACGAGTTATCCGCAGAGCTTTCGCGGTCGAAGAGCAACATCTTCGCCAACCTGCGAGGTCTCGAAGCCGCGGGCATCATCGAGCGACTTCGTGAACCCGGGGCGCGACACGACACCTACGTGTTACGCGGCAAGTACCCGGATGTGATTATCGGTGCTTATTTGGCACGTTTGCGACGAGTTGTTCAAGACAAACGAAGTTTGTCACGGCGAGCGCTCACGTTGCTCGGTGATGCCGAAGGTGAAGAAGCTTTGGCGTTACGGAAGCGTTTGGATGACCTGTCGCGCAAGTACGATCTCTTTGCGGAACTCATGGATCGCTGCGTTCCCAACGTCGACGGTCCCGTGGATCTCGAACGGCTCATCGCTGTCGTGCCCGAAAGCGTGATTCTGTCGCTCATGACGGCAGCACGAACGGCGTGGTCGTTGGCCGAGTCCGTTGGTGTGTACGTGGACTCCGACGAAGCGACGAGCCCGCTGCCGAAGCGTTGAACGAAGTTTTGTTATGGGCGGGTTGTCGCGCGGATTCGCTTGGCGATTTCGTCGCGGAGGATTCGCGCAACGACGAGTCGATCGAAGAGCGGTTCTTCCGATGAACGGAGTGCGGCGGGCCAAACCTGCGTGTTCGGTCCGGCTTCGAGACGGGAGCCGTCACCGAGCCATACGCAGGAATGGTTGGAGGTCAAAGCAGTGTCGAAAGGTGCGGCAGGTGCAGCGGTCATGCCGACTTCTTCGAGCACGGCTTTCACGTCATCGGACAAGGGTTTTTCATCGCCATGGACGAGAGCGATGGCGTCGGACAAACCGAGGGCCGACGCGACGGCGGCGGCGAGGCGCGCGAATTCTCCGCCCCGAGCATCGATGAAACACAAGGGCAGGGCAGTCTTGCTGGTCAAGGTACGAACCTAGTTGGTGTTGAGTTCGACGCGGAGAAGTTTGCGTCCGACGAACAAGTAGTCGCCGTGTCCGAGCTCGCGTTCGCTCTTGAGACGAACGTAGGTGCCGTTGCGGCTGTTGAGATCGGTGAGCGTGAACTTGCCGTTGTTTTCCTCGATGCGGCAATGCGACCCGGACATGTAAAGGTCGCCCGGGAAGTTCAAGTCACCGCCTTCGCGTCCGATTTGGAGTGACGTACCGCGTGCGCACACGGTCATGCCGACGGCGCCGCTTTGCAAAAGCTGCGTGAGGCGGAACGGACTCGGATGTTTCGGCGACGAATAAAAGTAGGTGCCATCGGGGTCTTGGCCGTCCGACGGTTTGGGAGTCAGATCGAGCCGGAAGACTTGTTCTCCAGCAAGGAACGTGTCGGCTGGCGAGATGTCGACCGTGCCTCGAACGCGGATGTACACGCCGTTGAGTGAACCTTCGTCGCGCACGACGAGTTTGCCGTCGCGATAGAAGAAGTTGGCGTGTCGAGGAGAGACAAACGGATCGTCAGGAAAAACCAACTGACCTTGTCTGCCGACGATGTGCTGCTCCGCTTTGAGATGGAAGCTGAGGCCATCCATGCCTTCGCCTCGAATGAGGATCAGCTTCGCTTTCGCGGGGTTTTGCATGTCCCCGAAGAACAGCGTTTGCGCGTTGAGGATCTCGAGCGGAACGCCTGTCCCGCACCTCCCGCAAAACTTGTGACCCGAGGGCACACCGCTCGAACACGAACGGCAGATGTAATTGCGGGCTTGCTCCATGAGCTCCTCCTGCGTCAGTTCCGACAAATCGGTTCGTGCTGATGATACCGCGGTCGATGGATGACTGGCACCTGTCGTGCGGCGCGTCGTGACGGTACTCGACGATGGCAACGGTGTGGCTCGACGATTTCCTGGCAGTTGTCCTGCCGAGCGTGCGCCTGCGCTTGTACGTGCGGGTGGTGTCGACGATGTCGACGCCGCCGTAAACAATGCAAGATCGTTGCTGCACACAGGACAACTCGTGACGCTCATCGCGCTCCACGTGTCGCACTGTCCGCAAACGATGCCTATTTCATGCTGCTCGTCGCGCAACGTCATTTCCAAAAGACGATCGGTTTTAGACGTGCTTGACGAGATGGGTCAAGCAACATGGCAAAACAGGTTCGTACAACGGATCCAGAGTGGCTGTGAACATTCCATCAGTGGATGTACGATAATCGCTTCTCTTCGTCCTTGAAGCCTTGCTCGCCCCAGAGCCGAAAGACGATTTTTTCGGTGCATGCACTGCGTTCCAGCGTGCCGTAGTCACGAGAATCGTCGTGGAAATCGACGTTGTCGCTGAGAAGGAACACCATTCCCGGGCCGACATCCATCTTGACCACCGCCGGAGGAACGCTTTTTTTCTCGTTGCCTCTGTAGTGCCAGCCACCACCCATCTCGACGACGCTGCACTGCATTTCGACATCCGCTTCGGTGTGCGGGTGTACGTACGAGTACTTGCCTTCGGGACAAGCTTGCACCGGGTTGTACGCCTTGCCGTTGACGTAGAGATTTCGGCCCTTGATCTCAACGATGTCCCCTTCGACCCCAACGATACGACCAATCGAGTACCTGGATGGATCATCGGGATCTTTGCAGCGTACCAATTCGCCAAACCCTCGTTTGCCGCGGGTAAAAAGCACGACCGTGTCTTTGTTGTGCAGTGTCGGTTCGATCGATGCGGCCAGTTGAAGATCATCGGGAAGGGTCCACGTTTTGAAGAGCAACGCACGAAGCAGGCCACCGACCAACGCAAGCCCGATCGCCGTCCACAAAACTGCCTTCAAAAACTTCTGCATCGCACCTTGAAGCGTACTGCATCAACGCTCCTCATGGCGAGATCGCAGCACATTCAAATGTGCACCGCTTGCGGTGTGCGAGGGCGCGTTAGGCGGGAGAAGGCGCGCGTGTTCAGCGTTTGCAGCTACGGAACGGGGGTAGCTCGTTGGGACTCGCCCCTTCGGCAATTTCACGCGCCGCACTAAACAGCTCGGGCCACACATCGAGTCGCACGAAGACCGAAGGACCGACTGTGCTGTCGTCACCATCCATCACGGATGCAGAAACGACGCCGACGACATCACTACGCCCCGGACTCACGACCGGACCACCTGAGTCACCAGGACAAACGGATGTTACGGCAATGAACTTTCCGTCTTCAATCCGAGCTACTCGTCCACCAAGTCTTTCGACGCGGTGAATCGCCGTTCGAGACAAGGCGCACCGGCCAAACCCAATAGGCACGATGGGTTCGCTCAGGACCGGAGCTGCTTCCAAACGCGGAAGCATGATTGGCACTCCAACGAGTTTTCGATTGAGGACCAGGATCGCGATGTCTCCGTTGCCCGAGACGTATCCGCAGTCTGGACTGACAACCGCGCGTACTTGAACTTCGCCCCACGGCAAATCGTCGCCGCCGAGTTCCACCATGAACTTTTCCGGTGGTTTGTCGCGGTTTAACACTTGTCCGTCGGCATCACGTTCGGCGACGCAATGATGAGCCGTCAGGACGAGATCTTCGGCAATCAGCGTGCCGGTGCACGTGACGTCGCTGACGACCCGCACCACGGCGTTGTTCGGATTCTCGATGTCGAGATCCACGGGGGGCTGAATCGTGAAAGGTCGTTCGTCCGCTTCGGCATGCGACGCGGGCGTTGCAATTGGCGTGCGCTTCGATGCGTAACCGCATCCCGCAAGCAGGGACGTGGAGACGAGTACGGGCACCCAAGACAATCCCCCGAAGCCGCGAGCGGCAACGGTGGCTGGGGTGACACGAGATGTAGGGCGACTCGTCAGCACGTTCGCTGTGGCCTCCCAAGCAGGGCGTGAGCAAAAGCTCACGAGGACAAACCGAAGGACAAGAAGCATGGCGGCGTTGTTGGGGTATTCCGACAACCCTGACCCAAACTCCTTGGGTGGCTAAACTGCGTTCTTGTTGTTATATTCAAAAATTCTGTTTCAGATCAACGCATAGCAACCAAGCCAACATTTTTGGTGCTGCGTTCATACGCTGCGCGAAGCGCGGCGGGGTCGGCCATCGGGTCTTCGATGCCGGCTGCCACGACTTCGTGCAGGAAAGCGACCTGCCCCCGAGCCTTGGATGCTCGCCAAGCGCGACACGATGCAGTGTCGTTGTCACAAATTGCCAACGCGCTTTCCACGACTGCCAACGCTTGACGCGGCTGTCCTCGATGAAAAAGTGCTCGCGCGTGGATGTCCGCAACAGCCAAATCCGTACGAATCGACGTATCCGAACGCTCGATGACCGCGCATGCCAGGCCTGGCTGACCGTGATCGACATACGCGGAAGCGAGGCCCGAAACAGATTCCACGTTGGGCGCCAGGGCCGCTCGCTCTTCTAACGCGGCCAGATCCACAGCAATCGTCTTTGACGTTTTGGAAGCCACAGGCAGCAAACTCTTGGAAGGTGTCGTCGGACTCACGAAGCTGAGCCAAGCAATCGCGGTCAGAACCAAACCATTACAAACGAGGAGAGCTGGGCGCATGAGGGGCACAGACATCCCCAAAGACCAATGTTCCGGGACCTCGAGAAGATTCCGAAAATAGGTGGGTGAATGTAGGTTGTTATTCTTTGGGCAGCACGACGAGGTCGTCGCGGTGGACGACGATGTCTTTGGCGTTGTCGTCATCTGGATCTTGTTTTTGACCAGCTACGCGAGCTGCGTCGGACTGCGACAACCGCGATAAACCTCGCGCGATTTCGGTTCCGTCTGGGTCGACGATGGAAACGGCATCCCCGGGTTGAAAATCGCCGCGTACACCGAGCACACCGACGGCGAGGATGCTGCGGTTTTTCGCGCAGATCGCATGGGATGCGCCGCGGTCGAGGAGGATGGCGCCGCGAGGGCGGAGCGTGAAGGCAATCCAGTGTTTGCGCGCATTGAGGCGCTGCTGTACGGCCGGGAAAAACGTACCGACGTCTTCTCCAGCGACGACACGTCCAAGGATGCCGGGTTCGCGTGCGTGGGCGATGACGACGTGTGCGCCAGCGAGTGTTGCGCGTCGCGCAGCTTCGACTTTGCTCGACATGCCGCCGGTGCCGACACCCGAGGTTGATCCACCCGCGAGATGTCGGGCTTCGCGCGCGATGTTCTTGACGACGGGAACTCGCGTGCCTGTTTCGTCGAGCAACCCTTCAACATCGGAGAGCAGCAGAAGCAGGTCGGCTTCGACGAGAGGCGTGACCATCGAGGCGAGTTGATCGTTGTCACCGAACTTGATTTCCTCGACGGCGACGGCGTCATTTTCGTTCACGATCGGAATACATCCGGCATCGAGCAGCGCCGCGAATGCGTTACGCGCGTTGTTTGTCCGGGTACGATCGGCCAAGTCGGCGTGAGTGAGTAAGATCTGAGCGACGGGAAGTCCGAGTTTGTCGAAAGCAACCTCGTAACGACGCATGAGGATGCTTTGACCAGCGGCAGCGGCGGCTTGGAGTCGAGCGATGTCCTTGGGACGGCTCTTCATTCCGAGCTTTTGGATGCCGCTGGCAATAGCGCCACTCGAGACGATGACGACGCTGCGTGTTCCACGTTGAGCGCTGGAACAAAAGGCGGCGACGTCTTGCGCGAGTCTGTCCCAGGCGTCTCCGGTGAGACTTTTGGATCCAATCTTGACGATGGCCCGACGGACTTTGCCGAGGACGTGACGATTCGTGGTGGTTTCGTTTTGTTCGGCAGCCCGTTCAGCGACCACGTTCGTCCTGGTGTTCAGCGGCGACTTCATCGAATGCGGCTTCGAGACGCCGTTCGAGGTAACCGGGGAGTGAGGCACTGGTGAGAATGGCGCTGTCGACCCAACGCGTGAATTCGTCGCGCAGATCATCGACGAGGTCTTGCATGGTGATCGACGCAGGGCGCAAGTAGGGCGAAAGCAAGCGCAGTATGGAGCGATCGATGAGTTGTCGAATGAGTTTCGCTTCATCGATGCTGATGCGTACGGCCTGGGTGTTACGGATGCGTACGAAATAACGTTCGAGAAGGTGGCCGAATGCGTAGACTTCGAGGCCGCCGGCGACAGAGGCGAGGGCGCCTAAAGGTCCGCGGCTCAGCAAGGTTCGTCCGAGCGTCTCGAAGGCGGTACGAGCGACGTTTTGCGGGCCAGCTTGTCTTGCAGGATCGGCGAGGATTTTGCGGGCATCGGCGGTCATGCTGAGGCCGTAACGAGCGGCGATGTCGTGGGCGAGTGCGCCACGTAAACGTCCGACCATACGTTCTGGGACGATCGGCAATGGCAACGCGAGCGCGCCCATGGACGCTGCGGAAAGCACAGCGAGCCGTCCAGTCGGCGCGTTTGCCGAAAGGGGCACGGCGACGGAGCTTGGGGAAGGCGCAGCAGGCGTTGAGGAGGTCATGAGGTCCGACGGTAGCAAAGGTGCACGACAAAGGTGCCAACCACTTTGCGGGGCGGGGTTTCACCCCACACCCCATCCGACGAGAACGAGGGCTCCTCGCCCTCGACCCCGTAAGGGGCAATGCCCCTTAACCCGTGCTTGCATCTTCCGCTTCGCGGTCGAAACACAGGGATGACAAAGGTGCAACAGGCAAAGGTGCCAACCACTTTTGGCTCCTGCGTATTGATTCATTCTGCGGATACAACTTGCGCATCTCCCGCGTCCCCCCGGTGCTCCCACGGAACCTCCGCCCGTTGCACCCTGAAACGGCCGGGGACACCGAGGATGCGGCAATTGCGGATGTTAAAACGCTCCCGGACGCCCGTCCCGGAGCGTTTTGTCTTTCTGTTGCGGCGGGGGACGGCGGTCGCGGAGCGTTTTGAGGTGCCAAGAATCGCGGGGACAGCCGACCCGGGGCCGTCCGGGGTGTGAGAATGGCGGCGGACGAGCGTCCCCGAGCATTTTGTCAGACGAGAATCATCCATTCTTCAGGAACTCGTCCAGCACGTAGCGATGAATAGTGCGAAACGCCGTCGAACAAGCGGCTCGTGAACCGGAACCTTTTCTCGTATCCTCAACCCTGGGAGATTTCCATGCCCAGCGCGATTCGGGGGATTCGAGGGGTTCGGTTCCTGCTTGCGTACGTGTTTGCCCCAGCGTTGCGAGCGCTCCGACGGACCCTGATGCGGTTTGCTCCGCTTTGGTGCCTGCTCGTTTGCGTGTTTGCCCCCGTTGGATGCTCATGTGAACCGGAGGGTCAAGCGCGGACCGCCAAGACGCTGGTTTGTCGCGCGCAGCACGAGCGGCTCGCGGTTTTTCCGCGGCGCACCTCGCAGCCAGCGCTGATGCCCGGAACGACTCCCGTGTCCTTTGGAACCACCGACACAGGCGACAGCGCGATAACCATGCCGCTCGTCGTTCCGCCGGGTCGCGCGGGTGTCGAGCCGTCGCTTGCGATTTCTTATAGCAGCGCGGGCGGCAATGGCGTGCTTGGAATGGGTTTTTCCGTGTCGGGAGCTTCAGCGATCACGCGATGCCCGAAAACGACTTCGATCGATGGCACGATTCGAGAAGTCGATTACTCGCCTGAAGATGCCCGATGTCTCGACGGCAAGCGGTTGGTCATTGTCGCGCAAAATGGCGATACGATCGAATACCGGACATTCCCTGATGATACACAGGTGAAAGTTGTCGAGCATATTGCGACGAGCGACGAATCGTACTTCGAAGCGTTCTTACCTTCGGGATGGATTGTTTCGTATGGAAAAACCGTTGGCAGTCTACCACGCGCAAAAAATGGAAATCCGCGAGCTTGGTTGGCGACGGAAACGAGGGATGCTCGCGGGTCCACAATGTCGTACGGGTATTGTTTTGCGGAAGGTGACGGCTATACCGCAGAATACGCGCTCGACGAGATTCGATACACGGGATTCGACGGAGAGCAAGGAACGCGCGCGGTTTCGTTCGTGTACGGCATGAAAGACCCCGACGACGTGCGCACCGTGTATTCGTCGGCGATGTCGTTTCAGAATAGTTTGCGCCTCGATGAAATACAAACGCGTGTCGGTGACGACCTCGTGCGCCGCTACGAATTCGGTTACGAGCAAAGCGAAACGACGGGCCGCACGCGGCTCGTGTCTGCGCAAGAATGCGGTGCGGACGGGGCTTGCAAGCCCGAGAATCGATTTCAATACGCAAAAAGCCCGAGAGGATTCGAACACGTTGCCACGACGATAGCGGCGCCGACGTCGAGGCTTGCGAGCTATATGCTCGCAGATTTTAATGGCGACGGGCTCGATGACTTGCTCACGCCGGATACGACGGCAATATCGACGCCGGAAAATCCCATTACGGAATGGCGTGTTGCACGAAACCAAGGTAATTCGTTCGCGGCGCCGAAGGTGGCTTTTTCGCAGGAATGGTCGTTTCAGCAGGATCCGCAAGGACCGGCGGATCCTTCGCAAATCCAGCCTGAACTCGGCACGGCGATCGACTATAATCAGGACGGGAGGGCGGACGTCCTTCTACACGACGTCTACGGAAGCAGAAACAACCATATCGTGCTGCTTTCGAAAGAAGGCGGCAGCTTCGAAGAATTCGATACCGGTATTCAACGTCCATTTCCGCTCGGGCCAGCACCGAAGCAACTGCGCGGAGCTGGCGGATCTGTGCATTTGGCGGACGTCGACGGCGATGGAGTCGGCGATCTGATTCAATGCGAAGATCATGGAGACTCTGCGTCGGGAGATCCGAGCCAGTCCGCATGGACGGTACATCTTTGGCGGCCGGGTGGATTCGAGGCGAACGGTGCGTCCATCGAGCCGCTCGCGGGCTTTGGTTGCGGTGTCGAGCTTCGCACGGTCGACGTAAATCGAAATGGCAAAGTCGATCTTGTTTTGCCGGGAATGATTCGCATTGGCGGCACTCCATCAACGCAGACGAAGACGTACAGCGCGCTCGAGCGGAACGGGGACGGGACGTATAAAGCGTGGGATACGAAATTGCGCATTCCGCCGAGCCCTGGACGCGTGATTTTCGCGGACGTGAATGGAGACGGATTGTCCGATGCAATCACGTATGTCGCATCGGAAGGTCGAATGCGGACGTGGTTAAATACGGAGGCAGTGTTTGCCACGGAGCCCACCGACAGCCTGGATTGGCAAGACCTTTTTGTATTTAGTCCGTATTTTCACCTCGCGACGCCGCTCGATTGGGATGGTGACGGGCGCACGGACCTTCTGATGCCTATGGGCGGCCCGCCAGAATTGCCGCAATGGACCATCTTGCGCGCGACAGGCGGAAGCAATGGATTTACCTTCGAGCGTATCGACGCAGGGATCCCATTCGAAGCGGAACTTGGCGAAGCGGTGACACTTGCAGACCCTCGCGGGCCTCGCGTCGGGGACGTCAATGGCGATGGCGCGGCCGATGTGGTGCTGTTCGTCGGAAACGAACTCCAAATATTCCAAAATCGAGCGTCGGACCCCGACGTGCTTGTCTCGTATTCCGATGGTTTGAACGAGCACGCTCCCGAAGAGCCAAAATTCGTGCCGAACGTGTCATTCAAATATGGCCATTTGATTGACGAATGGGTCACGAACGGCGAGCAACCGAACGATCCCAAGAAAGAGTCGTATCCGTATTTATCGCGATCCGCATTGTTGAACGATTGCGACTACCCGCGTCGGTGCGCGGTAGGGTCGCGTCGAGTCGTGCAAGAATACGCGGTCACCGACGGTCAAGGCGGTGTGCGCCGGTTCGGCGTGCGATATCGTGACGGTCGGTATGATCGGCGTGGTTTTGGCTTTCTTGAGTTTGGCGAACGAATCGTGACGGACCTTGACACGAATGCCGGAACAGCTACGTTTTACGATAATGTGACGGTCGTCACGGTCGGCGAACGCGACGTGTATCCATTTGCTGGGCAGGTCAAATCGCAATGGCGTTGGGCGCCCGCGTTGTCGAATGAAGCCAAGCAAAACCGCGTCGAGCTTGCATTTGCCGATTCTACGGTCGACGTGGTGCCAACGTACGACGGGCAGACGTTTTTCACCATGCCCACGAAGCGCCATATGCGACGTTTGCAAGGAACGTTTTCAGCGGCAACGTCGATTGAAACGTGGGTTGCCGACGTTGCGACGAATGAAAACGCGACGATGTTGCGGGATACGACGATAGACGTCGTGAATTACGACGTCTATCGAAACGTCCTCGAAGTAGACGTGTCGACGGTAGGCGTGGACTTGACGGTGCATATCACGCGAACCGTGAAGAATGACGTCGCGCGCTGGATTCTCGGTCAAATGCAAGAGCAAACCGAGTGCAGCCAAGCAGGCGTCGAATCACGATGCCGAATGTCCACGCGCACAACGAACGAGTTTGGCGAGGTCGTATCAGAGTCGACGAGCGATAAAAACATCCCCGAAACGAAGTTGACCGTCGAATACGACAAACGCGACAAGTACGGTAACGTCGAGCATGTGACCACGAAGGACGCATTCGGTCACGTCCGGGGAACGACGACGATTTTCGACGACGATGGTGTTTTCCCGAAGAAGGAAATCAACGCGCTGAAACACGAAACGGCGCTCGAATACGACCGCGGACTCGGCGTATTGAAAAAGGTCGTCGACCCGAATCAACTCGTCACGGAATGGCAGCACGACAGTCTCGGCCGTGAAACGCTCGAAAAGCGTCCCGATGGGTCGCAAACGACGACGTCGATAAGACGCAGGATGATAGACGGCGCGTGGCAATTGTCCGAGCGAACCACAACCAACGGCGGCGCGGATGACGAAACGATTTTCGACAGCGTTGGCCGACCCATTCGCACATTTTCCCATGGTCCGACACCAGAAGGCCAACAAGGAAAAACGCCGCGGCGTATGACGGTTTTGCAATACGATCGGCTGAATGGGAAGCGTGCGAAAACGTCGGTGCCGACCGCGGAAGGTACGCCCGACGCTCAATTGTTGTTCGATGTTTCCGAATTCGACGCGCTTGGCCGCGAGATTCGGCACACGACGCCTTGGAATGCTACGAGCACGACGGCGTATGACGGGTTTGTCATTGATTCGACCGATCCGTTGCTTCAGCACACCATGACCCAAATCGATGCGCTCGGGCGGCCCGTGACCATTACGGACGCCGCAAAGGGCAAAACCAGTTACACCTACGGCCCGTTTCATACATTGCACACGGCCACGGATCCGGGCGGCGCGACGACGACGTGGACGCTCGATGCGCTTGGACGGCCGCGGAGCATCGACGATCCAGACCGCGGCATGACAACGATTGTAAACAACGGATTCGGCGAGCTGTTTTCATCGACAGATGCGCTTGGCCGCGTCGTGACGTTTGGCATGGACGCACTTGGACGTGTCGAAACGCGCACGGACAAACTCGGGGCGCAAGTGTCGACGACGACGTGGAAATGGGACACCGCGCCAAACGGGATCGGTCGATTGCATACGTTGACGAGTGCGGACGCGATTCAATCGTTTTCGTACACGGCGAAGGGTCAGCTCGAAGGAATGGTGCAGACCGTCGCAGGAGACTCGTTTGCGGAGCGGCGGCAGTACGACGACGTCGGCCACGTGAAGTCCGTTGATTACCCTCAACCGCTCGGAGAGGAACCGTTCGGCGTAATGTATGAGCGCGACGAACACGGTTTTGTTGTTGGTGTGCGCGAGAAAAACACGCAGGAAACTTTCTGGACGCTGAAAGAAGTCGACGACGCGGGTCGATTCCAAAAAGAACGATTCGGCAACGACGTCGAGACGACGCGAGGGTACGAAGGCGACAAACAAACCCTCAAGGGTATTTCGACGACGTTCGGCGGGGCGAAGATTCAAGACTTGTCCTACGAGTGGACCGAGCGGCTCAATTTGAAACGTCGGACGGATGCACTTCAGCCGCAAAACAAGACGGAACGATTTCGGTACGACGAACTTGATCGGGTGACGTGCGCGTACTTCGGCGCGGTCGAGAATGCGAATGCGCCGTGCGCGACGTCGTATTCGTACCACGCCAACGGCAATCTATGGGAAAAGTCCGATGTGGGGACGTATTCTTATACCGATCCGAAACATCCTCATGCGGTGACGAACGTGCCTGGCGTTTCTTATGGTTACAACGCCGTTGGCAATCAAATCACGCGCCCAGGCGGCGTTTCCGTGACGTATACGCCTTTCGATTTGCCGAAGACGATTACGCTAGGAGGGAAAACGACGTCGTTTGGATATGACGGCGACGAGCAACGTTTACGAAAGACGACACCGACGAGCGAAACGCTGTACTTCGGTGAACTTTTCGAGCAAGTGACGAATACTGGCGGCATTGTCGAACATCGATTCTATGTGCATTCGCCAGAACGAGCGATCGCGGTGGTAACGCGCGGCGGATCGAATGCCGGAAAGCGATTTTTGCACACGGATCACTTAGGGTCGATTGACGTCGTCACGAAGGAAGACGGCTCGATTGACGAACGCCGCAGCTACGATGCATATGGGGCGCGACGTAATCCGAAATGGGGCGGGCCTTCGGGAGCCATTACGAGCAGCACGACGCGCGGGTATACGGGGCATGAAGAAGACGACGATTTGGACCTCGTAAATGCCAAAGGGCGCATGTTTGATCCGCGCCTCGGGCGATTCACGACGACGGATCCGGTGATTGCAGACATTTGGGACGGGCAAAGCCTCAACCGATACGCGTACGTCAACGGCAATCCGCTCGCATTCGTCGATCCTACGGGATTTGCACCGGACGAAACCAATTATTTTGAAAGCTCGCAGATCTTTGGGCAGGAAACGAAAGTCGGTTCGACGATTACCGTAGGGCCAACGGTGGTGGTGCTCAAGCGAGTGGATTCTATCGAATCGGGTGGTGTCGAGGCTCCCAATCAGGAAGCGGCAAACGTCGGCGCATACGTGCCACTGGTCGACGTGAATACGACGGGAAATGGTGGCCAAGGTTTGCCGCAAGAAACGCCTCCATTAGAACCGAAAAAGCCGGGGTTTCTCGATGGATTCGGGGACGGCG
>JANORL010000706.1:0-11123 GCA_031415295.1 Polyangiaceae bacterium
ACGGCCGACAGAACGACCGCGACATTACCAAAAGCTACATCCGATGCACCGTCCAGCGTTTCGCTCCGATTGGCGCGGAGAATGCTTTGGATGTATACGCCACAGCTTCGAGTTCGGCGCCTCGTTCGGCAAGGTACGCGGCGACGCCCGGAGATTGGTACGTCACGTCGCTCATGGCAATCTGACACGTTTCCGCCAATGCTTGCAGTTTTGCCGCGATATTGACGGTATTCCCGAAAAAGTCCGCATTGGTGTTAAAACGTACGGCAATACATGAGCCCGTATTGAGCGAAATACGAAGGCGAATAGGCGAATCTGTGCGTTTCGGATGAAATCCGTCGTGGATTTTTTCCGCCGCACGGACGGCGTCGAGCGGGTCGCCGAACGTCGCCATGACGGCATCACCAATCGTCTTGACGACAGCGCCGCGATGCATCGCAACGATGGCAAATACCTCATCGAAATGGCGTTTAATTTCGACAAATGCCGCTGGATCTCCGCGTGTCGCATAAAACGCGGTCGATCCCACAACGTCGGTAAACAGAATGGTCTGCTCGCCGACACCAAGTCGCACATCAGCGCCAATGTATTCTTCGGAAAATAGGTCACGAAATTCGTGAAAGCCGAAGAGTTGCCCGGGCCGGAGTGCGTGATCGCTCCATGTCGCTTGTTCGACGGTGAACATCCGCTCGTCGTCACCATCGTTGATGATTTCGATTGTCGCGGCGGGTTGCGCCTTGATCACGTTCCCCGCCAGCTCGACACCCCACCGAACGGCAGCGTCCCCTTCATCGTCAATGTCCAGGTAAAACGAATTACCGGTGCTTTCCCGTGCGCGGTAGCGCCCTGGTTCGAGCCTTGGCGCAACGTGCATTCGTCCACCAGGGGGCACGAGACGTTGCACACGAATATGGGATTTTTTTGCCGGCTCGGCGCTGCAATAGACTTGATCCGGTACATCTCGAATCGATGGATGGACGTGGAAAGTCACTTCCACGGATTCCTCCGTATCCGTACAAAAATCGATGCGACAAACTTCGCAATGAGATTTGGCTGCAAGATCCGAAAGCGTGGAATTCTGGTCACGAGCGCCGCGACAATGGGGGCAAACGGTGTCCCACGTGAGGGCAAGCAGCCCCGCGCGCGTGGCATAAAGCGCAACACGGAGCAAATCGCGTTCCGGGAGTTTCCAAACACGCGCGCGTTCGCGAATTTGGATACGTTGAAGATCCTGATCGTCGCCATTCTTGATCCAATTGATCAATGCGTCAACGCACGCGGGCGACAAACCCTTTTCGACAAGAGCTTCGCGTTGGGTCCGCAACCTTTGCACGGCGGCTCCGGAGAGCGGCACGGGCGGAACCGTCAAAATGTCGGGGCGATATTTGTCGACTTCTGCGGCAAGTATTGGCAAAACACGCGAATACGCGCGTTCGATGGAGGGAAAACCCATACGGATCGCCAGCCCACTGAAGACGTTACGCGGTACAGTGCCATAATAGAGATACACACGTGTGCCGTTGGGAATCGGTTCGAGTCTGTGGATTGCCCATACAGCGTGAAAAAAGCCGCGGTCGTAAATTCGAAGGGAAGTGAGCCATTGGTTGGCTACCCAATTCCAAGGCACTTCAACCCACGAGTGCTCGACGCCGCCTGGCTTGCTGCGACCAAAGCGTTTTCCCTCGTGTTCGGTAAACGTCATCTCGGACGTGCCGAGGGCGCGATTCATTCTCGAAGTGTCGGAGATGAACGGCCATAACGATTCGGGCGTCGCGGGGAGATCGTAGACCCAGAGCCGTTCGATTCGTTCGGCATGGGCCCATTGCTCAGGCCACGGATGCAATTCCAACAATTGTTTTACATCAAGTTTTACATCAAGACGATCCATTCAGCCACCCTCCCGCCCGTCGGGCCATAAAAGAAGACCTATCGTGCGAAAACCGAAGTGAAATCTTTCAGCGCCCGCGTCATAACGGCGCGCCGTTTGTCACTTGTCGCTTGTCGAATGGCGGCACGTCGAGGCGTCACGGCTATTCTCACGAACGCTTTCCGTTTGGTTTTGCCAGCCCGCGTTTCGCCTTTTGCTCGGCAGCTCGAATACCCGCCCGCAAGTCGCCATGGGTCACGAGACCCGTAAAATCGACGCCGAGCTGTACCAATGTTCGCGCAACCTCGGGCGAAACACCCACCAATGCCGCTTCTGTGCCGAGCAACCGCGCCGCACGTGTCGCCCGCATCAATTGCTCGGCAACATTGGCGTCCATCGACGGAACGCCCGTGATATCAATAAGCACCGTCGTCGCTTGCCATCGCTGAATTCCTTCAAGCAATGCCCCCAAAAAATATTCGCCTCGGCGTTCATCCAATTGCCCGACGAGCGGCGCCACAAGAACACCGTCGGCCACAGGCAAAAGCGGGGTCGATAACTGACGTACGAGCTCCACGAGTTTTTCCTGCGTCTCCAACAAGACCATCTCGCGTCGTTCCGCATCCTCAGCCATCTTCCGGTGCGTGATATCTTCACTCAAACCAATCAAATAGAGCGGCGCCCCATTCGCATCATAAAGTGGAACCTTGCGTGTATGGCAAATGCGAACAGTCCCGTCGTCGGTGGGCACCTCTTCTTGCGGGATATCCAGGAGGACACGTTTTTCAAAAACCTCCCGATCCTTCGCGACAAACATGTCGGCGATTTCTTTGGGGAAAATATCGTGGTCGTTTTTCCCAATCCACTGCTTGACCGATTGGCCAAGCAGTTCCACCAGAAACCGATTCGTGTGGATATACCGAAGCTCGCGCGCTTCTTTGATAAAAATGATCATCGGAATGTTATCGAGTATCGTATCGAGAAACTGCGACGTCTCTCGTAACGATCGCTCCACTGCGCGTCGCTCGGTCACGTCGTCAAAAAGCGCGCCGGCGCATTGACCAGAAAGCGGAAACGCCTTGATTTCAAACGTCATGCTGGCTGAAGTTTCCGTTGCCGGCGTGACCACCTCAATGTCCATGACCTTCTTTTCGAGCACGACATTTCGGAATTTCGTGAGTATCCCAGAGTTCCGATTCGATCGCATGGCCTCGAGGAGGCGTCGACCCACGAATGCTTTCGCTGGAATCTTCGAAACCCGCTCTGCCGCGGGGTTTCCATACACGCAGCGCAATGACGTCTCGTCGTCGAGGTCCTCGAGTTTGAATACGTTGAGCCCGAGTTGCATAGCCTCCACGCTCTCCAACGCTCGCGCACGGTGCAATTCCTCGGCCGTACGCAAACGCGCACGGACAAGCATTCCTCGACCGCCATCCACGGCACATGCAATCGCCACAAGCGACGCGCCATCATCCTCGAGCTCTATCTCGAGCCGCTCGCGCGCGCCTGCGAGTACGTCCTCCAGACCAAGCACGACGGAACGTAATGACGTGTCATACGAATCCGCGGCACCCAGGCGAAGCGCTCCATTTTTCTGCAAAAACGGCAAAAGACGCTGCCCTTGTTCCGTGGCGAAAAGGCTGTCCATCCTTGCATTCGTCAGCCGAACGTTACCTCGTTTGTCCAAGATCGACGTGGCGTCATCCATCACCGACAACAAAAGCTCGGGATGAATCGAAAAAGATCGGGGAAGACTATCCGTGTAACTCATGATCATCGCACCCCATGTCAAAATGCCTTCAGCGGGTTCTCAGCCATTGCTCGCTGTCGGCCCAGCTTGTTTCTTAATGAAGCAACGAATTGCTCACTCCGCGACCACGGTGAGGTTTGGCGCGAAGGTGACCCGAAGCCCAAAATGTTCAAACTCGGCATTGATTCAACCCGGCGGCAACAGCGACAACAACACTCGGGCACCAATCGTCTTGTCGAATACAAGTACGGACCGGACCATTTTTGCAGTTCCCAGAAGCGTTTGCCCCAACGCCTCACCGGTGATGTCGAGCCGGCAAACAAGGAGACGCTGCGGGTAGCGGGAAAGGAGCGTATCGACTTCGCGATAAAATCGAGTGCTGCCATCATTTGCCAGAAACAGAATGCGAGAAACACGAGCGTTTTGCGGGTTTTCGGGGGCTTTTTTGATGAGCGCGTCGAGGCCTTTTTGTTCGGCGGCAAGCTTTTCAGCAATAAATTCGAGACCTTGTGATGCGTGCCCCACAGCGAGCGCCCGGCGAAGCTCGACAGCAAGCGCGTCGGTCATGGGCAGCATCGGCACTCGGTGACGACCATTTTCCCATAACAACGCTGTATTTTGGGCAAGCAACTGAACGACCGCATCGTGGCGCGGATCAGCAACGACATCTTTCGGCAACTTGAGGACAGACATTTTTCGGCGACCTTACCAGGTTTTCAGCGCATGGCCATAGACATCCGCCAGGGCTGTGAACATTTCACCGCAAACGCTAATCTACGCGACGCCCCGACATCATTGGCATCGATGCACGAAAGGGACAGGCGTAGCCATTGTAATGGTTCACGAATTCGGTGGGGCCATGTTCTGCGAATGCCGTCGACGTGGTTGTGGCATACAGTGCCACCGATTGTCCAGCGATACAAAAACGCTGCGACCAACATGCGCGACCATCTGCCCTCTACCCTCCAGCTCTCTTTTTTTGTGTGTCACCTTGCACGGTTTTGTGGTTCGAACCCCAGCAAAAAGCGCCGGATAGGCACAATCACGATTATTTCTATTCATCACTCTTTACGCGCGGTCGTGTTTGCCCCAAAGGTGCGCCTATGAGTCAAGAAACAATGTTCCGTCGCGAAGCCCTCCGCCGACTGGCGATTTTCTCCACTGCTGTCCTGCCTGCCACCTGGCTCCTTGCCTGTTCAAAGGCGCCAAACTGCGAGGATACTTCGGGGCTGAGCCCAGAAGAACTCGAAGCACGCAAAACTTCAGAGTATACGGCGCAAGCGATGCAAGTCGCGAAAAAATGCGATGGTTGCGCCCAATGGATCGCCCCAGCTCCGGACAAATGCGGCGGCTGCAAAGTGCTGAAAGGTCCAATCGTAGCCGAAGGTTCTTGCAAGCTCTTCATTGCCAAACCGGCGTGAACCGCCCGTCCAAACCAGCGTCCGGCCAACAGGCTGGGGTCATGGCATATCCGTTCAAATGAAATGTGCGGACTCGATCCGTTGCACCCGTTAACGACTGCCGACGAATCCGGGCCGGTACCAGCCGGCCGCATTCGGACGCCGAAACGCGAGTAACGCGAGCATGGATACGATACGATACGTGGTTTGTCTCTGACCATTTCGCCGCCTTCGCATATCCCAAACCAGAACATGACGGCCGGATTGTATGTAAATAGCGGACGCCAAAAAAGGGACGAACGCCTTCGAGTTGACATTCCGGAAAGTAGCCTTAATATGAGAAGATGACTGCTCTAGATACAGAAAGGGCAGCATGTCGTCGTACGCTATTCTATTGTACTGGCGCGACCTTTCTTTCTGTGAGCAACCTTTTATCCTTCTATCTTCTTTTTTGCAGCGATTGCTACCGGTCCGGCGCAGTGCGCCATCACGGGGCAGCCCGCGTTGATCCCCGACATACCCTTTCGTGTCGAGCACGCAACGGACGCGACGGGCGTTGTCGTCGTCCGCCTCGAAGGCAAACTCGCATTTATTGACGGCGCCGCTCTGTGGAAAGAGATTCGCGCGTGCCTCAAACCCACGACGCCCGCGGAGCTTCGTTTCGACCTCTCCCAGGTCGATTCGATCGATGGGGGCATTATGGCGCTCGTCATTCAGGCGAAATGGGAGATCCTCGCTGCTGGCGGCAAATGTGAGATTATCGGCGCGACTGGCGTCGTCCAAAAAATCCTAGCACTCTATCAGGGTGAACCGAGCGAAGCGGCGAAAGACTCGAAGAAGAAGGAGAAACCGCTAGGTTTGCTCGGACAAATCGGCAATGCCACGTTCAACATTGCCGTCGAGGTGCAGCTTTGTCTCGCATTTCTCGGCAGTATGGTCCTCGCTTTCGGCGGTATCCTCCGACGGCCACGAACCGCCAATTGGCACGAGTTGCCGTCGATCATGAACCGCACCGGGGCTGACGCCGTCCCTATCGTGGTGCTGATCAACTTTCTCATGGGCTTCGTGATGGGGTTTCAATCAGCGGTCCAGCTCAAACAATTCGGCGCCAATATCTTTGTCGCCGATTTGGTCGGTCTGTCGATCACCCGCGAGCTGGGTCCGCTGATGACCGCCATCATCGTTTGCGGTCGTTCCGGCGCGGCATTTGCCGCCGAACTCGGCACGATGAAGGTCTCCGAAGAGGTCGACGCATTACGCACCATGGGCTTCGGTCCGTTACGTTTTCTGGTATTCCCACGCGTCCTCGCGCTCTTTCTGGTGATGCCCATTCTAACGCTCATTGGCGACTTCGTCGGTCTCTTTGGCGGACTGGTCGTTGGCGTCGTGACCCTCGATCTAACGATAACGGGTTATCTCAACGAAACCCAACGAGCGCTCGCGATATGGGACGTCTTTCAGGGCCTCATCAAGTGTGGCGTGTTTGCCCTGGCGATTGGCCTCGTCGCTTGCCAACAAGGCCTCGCGACATCGGGCGGAGCCGAAGGCGTCGGACGGCGCACGACATCCTCGGTCGTCGCGGCGCTCTTTACGATTATCCTTATCGATGCCGGTTTCACCATGGTTTTCCATGCCCTGGGCTTGTGATTCATGACGACCCCACTCATTACCGTAGAAAACCTGACCATGGGATGGGGCGACGTGAACCTCCTCGAAGACGTTTCATTCGAGGTGTTGCCCGGTGAGGTTTTTGCCATTCTCGGAGGCAGCGGCTGTGGCAAGTCGACCCTGCTTCGATATCTGACGGGCCTCGAGCAGCCCAAAAGCGGCACCATTACCATCGATGGAGTCGGTACCCCCAGCCTCCAAGTCGGCCGACCTGCGTATGGCGTGATGTTCCAGTCCGGCGCGCTCTTCGGTTCAATGACCGTCGGGCAAAACGTCGCGCTGGCCTTGACCGAATGGACCGATTTACCCGCCGAAGCAATCGATGTCCTGGTGCGCGCCAAACTGCGCTTGGTTGGATTACAAGGTTTCGAGAACCATACGCCGTCCGAGATCTCTGGAGGGATGAAGAAACGCGCGGCCATTGCTCGCGCTATGGCGCTGGAGCCGAATCTCCTGTTTCTCGACGAACCTTCGGCTGGACTCGACCCGGTCAGTGCGGTCGAGCTGGACGAGTTGATTTTGACCTTGAGCGACGCGCTCGGGCTCACTGTGGTGATTGTCACGCACGAGCTCGAGAGTATTTTCAAGATTGCCAAAAGGTGCATCATGTTGGACAAAAATACCCGGAAGATCATTGCAGAGGGGAATCCGTGCGAGCTTCGCGATTCTTGTGAAGACCCGCAAGTGCACCACTTTTTTAATCGAACCACAAGGAATGCCTAAATGTCCGCTCCTACAAATCACTGGAAACTCGGACTCTTCGTCGTCCTTGGCTTCATCATGACGTTATCTACGGTGGCGTGGCTCGGCGCGCGCAGCCTACGCAAAGAGATGGGCCGTTATGTTTCGTATTTCGACGAATCGGTGCAAGGCCTCGAAGTCGGCTCACCCATCAAATTCCGCGGCGTGACCATTGGCTCGGTCGCAAAGATCGATGTCGCCGATGACCACCGCCACGTCGAAGTGATCAGCGAACTCGGTAAAGCCGAACTGACTCGGCTTGGGCTCGACGTCGTGAGCGGCCCGATTGATCCCAAGAGACCCTTGAAGTTTGAGCAGGGGCTTGGTCTACGTGTGCAAATGGTGTCTTCGGGCCTGACTGGAGTGAAATTCCTCCAGCTCGATTTCTTCCCTGTCGCCGAGAATCCCGAGCCATTCCTGCCATTCGAGGTCGGGGCCAACTACATTCCTGCGGTCCCCTCGACCATGAAAAGCGTCGAGGATTCGTTGCTCCGCGTAGTTCAGCGTTTGCCCGACGTGATCGATCAAATGGGTGGTATTCTCGGCAAAATCGACTTTATCCTGGCTGGATTAAAAGACAAGGACCTGCCCGAGCGCGTGACTGCGGTGCTCGACAATGCGAATACCGTCCTTGCTCAGGCGCAAAAGACGATCTCCGGGCTCGATACCAGCAAGCTTTCGAAAGACGCATCGACAACGATGAAGGTCCTCGGCGAAACCGTGACGCGAATGAATGGACTGCTCGCCAAGGTCTCGAGCGACAAGGGCCTTCTCGCCAGCGCCACGCGCGCCACAAACACCATCGGTGATACCATGCATAACGTTGGAGATATCGGCCGCCAGCTCGAAGACACGCTCGGCGCAGTCGAGAAAGCCGCAAAGTCCATAGGCAAACTGGCATCAGCACTCGAGAAGGACCCCGATATGCTCTTGAAGGGCAAAGGCCGCGGCATAGAGGTAAACCGATGATCACGCATGGCAATCGGGACCCGTCCGCGGCATGGTGGCATAACAAGGCGATCTTTTTGACCGTCTCGGCTTTTTTCCTCATCGGTTGCGCCCTGACCTCCAAGAGCGAGACGATCACGCCGCGCTACTTCAGCCCAGAGCGCTCCGGCGCCATTGAAAAGCCCGTTTCACCACCGGAAGGGCTCACGGCCGAGCTAAGAATTGGCCATATCAGCGCCGCTTCGTATATCGACGAACGAATGTTGTTCCGCGATTCGGCCTTCGAGCTCGGGTATTACCAGGAAAAACGCTGGACCGAAGCCCCTGAAGAGTACCTGCGGCGGCGACTCGAACGGACACTCTTCGAGGAACGTGGATTGCGGCATGTGGTGGGCGGAACCGCACCAACACTGGAGGTCGAGCTGACGGCTTTCGAAGAGATTCGCAAACCGAAGCGAATTGCGCGCGTGCAAGTGAGCGTGCGATTGCAAGATTCGCGGCTGGTGCGCTGGCAAGAGACCGTGACGGTGGACCAACCGGTGGACGAGAAGAAAGCAGCAGGCCTCCCCGACCCAATGGTCGAAGCTGTCGGCCTGGCCCTGGTTACCGTAGTCAATCGGATCGCCGAACGCGTGACGAAAGAACTCACCGCCCCCACCGTACGAGTGCTAGACGAGAAACGGTGAGATTCCGGGCTACGAGGCCGATGTCCCCATGACCGACGAGCAAGCCGACGCAACTCTGCGTCCCACGACTCCAAATCCCAAGCTTTTGGTCTCGAAGACCTGGATTCAGTGGGCGGCCCTCGTGGTTCTTTTTGGCTTCTTCGTGCTTGGATTGCTAGCATACCGGACCTACATCGCCTGGATGGTGTTCGTCGCACTGCTTCCTCTGGGACTTTTGCAGCTCTATGAGTCCGTGAATCACGGCTACTACGAAGCCCGGGAGCTCAGCTTCCTGACGAACCCGACAAACCGCTTCCTCGAGTGGCTGCGTCTGCCAGGTGATTTCGTCTTCATCGTCTTCGGCGTATTGCCCCTGCTCTGGCTCTGCTGGCTCGGTGTCAGGTATCGACGCCCAGCCGGTGGCAGTGGCAAAGCCGTGCTCTTTACGGAATCTGCCCCAGAAAACGGCGAGAGTACTCCGTAGTCGGCAAGTTCGCACTCCCCGAACAAGCGGCGGACCTGGATGCCCGACCGGCTCAGACATCTACAGCGACGCCCGACGAGCGCGTAAAGTTGGAAAAACCTACCACAAAGTTTGTCACGACGCTTGATCGCGATGGGCCTGTCATAACCTCTTTCGTACGCCGTCCAATTCCGCACCTCAATCGTTGGTGCTAATAAATTTTAAAAAAGTAAATTGTTGCACGCCCTAGGAGACGCCTTATACTTGCGAGGCGAAGTCAGACGTGAGGCGACCGTGCCAAAAGCACATGGATGAGCCTCGTCGATTTCGAAACAGAACCTTTAATTGGATCACGCCGTAAGGCGATGCTCCACGAATGGAGCAAAAGATGTCGTTCCTTGCATGGATCGTGTTGGGCTTGATTGCAGGTTTCATCGGTAATAAGTTGGTCAACGACGAGGGCGGGGGCATTCTCGGCAATCTCGTGTTGGGTGTCTTTGGAGCGTTTATCGGTGGACTCCTATTTAACTTCTTTGGAGCCTCCGGCGTCACTGGCCTGAACCTCTGGAGTGTCCTCGTCGCATCTCTCGGCTCGGTCGCGACACTCGTTATCTATCACGCCATCCGTCGTCGTAATACTTGATGACTTCACGGCTTCGTTTCATTTCCACGACAATCGGTTGAAAAAACAGCGCCGACCAGAGTTTTGGCCGACAACATAAAAAAGTCCTCTTGCTCCGCGAGAGGACTTTTTTTTTCGCGCCGCGGATTTTAACGAGCGTCTCAAAATTCGCCCCGCGGCACCTGAACGTTCCGAGCCAAACTCGGGCGGGTTTTATCCACGCTTGGTCCTGCCTCGACAATCAACACCATCACCCATGTGGTAAAACGCTCAATTTTGCGCATATTTCCAATAATATGGCGTGGAGTGTCGACGTGAATTTGCGATCGAGGTTCCGCGATTCGCCGTTATTCATTTTAAATAGATTTTACAATTGTAGTTTGGCTTGGCGCATGTTTTAAATAACGCGCCGAATGATTTCTTTTTGGATCGACAGCCTTATCATGGGGTGATGCGAAATCTCTTTATCGTCACCTTGAGCTTCATGGGCGCCATCATGGGTTGCAACTCCGTCGCGGACGTCACCAACAAGCAATCGGACGCCGTGGCTGCCGCAGTTTCGGCCACGTGTGACCGTTATGAAGCATGCGGCGAGATCGGTCCTGGCAAGTCGTACGAGACGAGCGAAGCATGCGATAACGATTCACATGACTTCTGGAACGACCAATGGACCGTCGCCAAATGCGAAGGGCACATCAATGGTGATGCGTTGACTGTCTGTACCGACCGGATTTCGTCCACCGATTGCAATAGCTTCGTGGACCAACTCAACACGGTATACAGCTCGTGCGCCTCCGACGACGTCTGTAAATGACCTTGACGCAGCCTTGCGGATGATTTTGCCGTCAAGTTCCTCCGACAAACCACCATCAGAGCCACCGAAGCCCATCAGCAACATGAGCAGGTGGCTCGAGGATACCCCCCTCCAAAGACGACGGGCCTACATGCCACGACGCAGAGAGACGTGGTGTGAGACAAGGAAGTCGCGATTCAGACCCC
>JANORL010000707.1:0-1844 GCA_031415295.1 Polyangiaceae bacterium
CAGCGGCGGCCCCCCGCTCGAACCGCTCGAGGTTTGTTTTTCCGAACCGCTGCACGCAGCGCAAGACGCGGCAAGAAGGGCAAAGAACAAGGCGCGTGAAGCAATAATCATCGAACGCATTGGGCCATGATACCCGCATGGTCCACGAAATGAAATCATTTCGAACGCTTCAACTACGACAATTCACACCTGCCGCGAGTCGTGACGCTTTGCGCCGAAGCGTCACGTTCACCAATGAGATGCCTGTTAGACACTTGTCATAAAATCGCCATTATCAAGCAAACAAATACAGCTAGGCCGGCAAGCGTCAGCATGCCCATCGGCGTCTTTATTTCGGAATCTTTACGCATTGCCACCCCGTAACCGAGCGCCGAAAAAATAAAGGGGAGCGCCGAAAAGACCAATCCGACCCACGCCGTGAGACGCGCGGAAGCGTGCCATTCGGCACCATATTGCGCACGAATCTGCGCCGGTGGACCATATCCTCCCGTGTCGATCCAATAGTCGACACGCGAATGCAACTGGACCGTGGTAAACGCCGCGAAAATGCACAAGAGCGACGCCAGGACAATGGCCACGTTCGCCGCGGTCACGGCGCTTTTTGGACGTTTCCAAGCCAAAATGAATGCTACGAATGCCGTCAAAGCCGAAGGCCCCGCCGCAAAGAAGAGAACGACGAGGCGAGCAAAGCCTGATTCGTGAATGGGATTCATCGGCTCTCCGATTGTCTTGGGCGGGGTTATGCGCGTAATGCCCGCTCGACAAAGTCCAAGCGATCGTTGCCCCAAAAGAGTTCGTCTCCCACAAACAAGGCCGGCGCACCGAAAGCACCTTTGGCAATCGCCGTATCCGAATGAGCGCGCAAACGATCCTTGATGGTTTGAGTTTCAATTGCCGCGAGCGCAGCTTGAGGGTCGAGCCCAGCTTTTTCTGCAATATCGCCGAGTACCACAGGGTCGTTGAGGTCGCGATCTTCGGCCCACATGGCGCGAAACAAGCCCTGCGCCACGGCTTCGGCTTGGCCTTGTTCGTCAGCAACCAAAACAAGTCGCATCGCTTTGATGGTATTCGCCGGAAAATGACTCGAAAACTTGAACCGTACCCCGTAAAACTCGGCCCAACGTTCGAGGTCTTTCAGCATGTACGTGCCTTTGGCGGGTACTTTGGCCGGCATGTCATTGGTCGTGGCTTTGAAAACGGCCATCAACACGAATGGACGGTATTCGATTTTCGCGCCCGTACGAGCCGCAAGCTCCGGCAGTTGCGTCGCAGCAAGATAGCTGTAGGGAGACGAGAAATCGAAATAGAATTCGACGGTTTTGTTGGGCGAAGTGGTCATGACCCGGCAACGCTACACGGCTACCGGGCCGCGATCAAGAGAAATCGTCAAGGCGCGCAAAACGCGGGCAGCGGCAAAGGCGGCATGGGATACGCATCCGTCGCGGCCTTCGCAAACTGACATTGCAAATCGTCGGCTTTGCATCCTGCTTGACTGATGCAATTGCCCTGCCCGTCGGTGCCTTGGCACAAACACGCCGTATCTCCCGCAGGGCATATTTCGACGAGTTCCATCATGCCCATGTCTTCGTGATTGAGCTTATGGCAATGTAGGACAAACTTGCCCGTGAATTTGCTGTACGTCGTGAGCAGCTCGCGAGGACCGTCTTCGATCTGCGTCCAAAATGTATCGCGCCAATGCGCGAAATTTGGTTCTTTGTTCGAGTTGTTCGGACAAACCAAAAACGGATTGGTGTGAATGTGGAATGGATGTCCGTCGAATGCGCGGATTTCCCACTTCTCCGTCGTGCCTACTTCCATCACCCGATCGCTGCGGTAATTGCGCG
>JANORL010000708.1:0-5631 GCA_031415295.1 Polyangiaceae bacterium
TTTCAAGATTGAATGCGGGTCCGTTGAATTGGGAGCAAGGGAACTACGCGTTCGAGTTGGTTACGACCGCACATTGTGTGCAATGGTCCTGGACACGTTTATTCAGGAATTCAAGTTCTCAAGTGACGCGTCCACGCCACCTTGTGTGACGTACAATTGGACAAACAATCAACAGTTCAACAAGCGCTTGTGCACCATTTGAGCCAACGTTACAGATAGGTGGCTTCCTCGGCCCACCTCGTTTTTAAAACAAACATTCACGTCACGTGTACGTATGGCATTGCTCGATGAAAGAAGCGACGGCAATCTACCCGTCAATCGCGCCATGCTTGCCAATGAGAGGCACGAAGCGCGCAGCAATAATCACTTCCACGCGTTCAAACGTAGTCGCCGTCTTCCGGAACAAAACGATCTCACCTCGGCCTTTCGCTGCCAAGGGCAGGACCATCCGCCCCCCAATCGCGAGCTGCTCGACGAGACACGCAGGCACATCGCGAGCCGCCGCGAAGCAGACGATTGCATCGTACGGCGCCTCCTCCGGAAAACCCAGCGAACCATCGGCCAGAACCAGACGGATATTCGCAAAACCGGCCAGGTTGCGACCACAAGCCTCGACAAGCTCAGCGATCCGCTCGACGCTCACAACGCGACGGGCAAGGTGAGCGCATAACGCGGTCGAGTAACCATGCCCGGTGCCGATCTCGAGCACCCGCTCGGTGCCACAGAGTTCGAGCGCTTCCAGCATTCGCGCCGCGCGCCAGGGCTGCGTGGTGAGCTGTCCCTGGGGGATAGCGATGGCCCGGTCGCGTCCCGCGAGGTGCTCGGAGCCTAGGGGAACGAAACGCGCGCGATCGACGAGCCGCACAGCGGCGAGCACTCGAGGATCGCGGATGCCTTTTTCGGCCAAGGTGTGGGCGAGCATGTTGATGTGACTAGTAAAGACCCATTTTTCCCAGCGCGTCAACGTCAACGCTACCGAGTGCACCGAGGAAAGAGACTCGACGTTCCACGCGGAGCCTCCCGACTTCTCGTATGCGCCCGCCCTGTCGATGTGAATTGACGAATATCGATATCAGTTTGCTTTCGCTGACGAATTTCGAGTTCGTCGACGACGCCATGCAACGGCAAACGCAAGCGCCACCGCAGAGAGCCCATTCGGTGACGATGTCGCCGATATCGTTCGACAACTGCATCCACCCTGTTCTTCAATCTTGCCGCCGCCAGCGCCATTCGTGTTGCCACCTCCAGCGCCACCAACTTCTCCGCCGCCCGTGCTGCCGCTGCTGCTCGAACCACCGGCGCCACCTACTTCTCCGCCACCCGTGCTGCCGCTGCTGCTCGAACTGCTGCTCGAACTGCTGCTCGAACCACCGGCGCCACCCATGCTGCCGCTGCTGCTCGAACTGCTGCTCGAACCACTGCTGCTCGAACCACTGCTGCTCGAACTACTGCTGCTCGAACTGCTGCTGCTCGAACTGCTGCTGCCGCCCAATTCGCACGTCCCATTTATGCACGTTCCGCCTGGACAAACCGTTCCGTTGGGCTGATTCGGATACGAGCACACGCCATTCACAGGATTGCACGCGCCTGCTTGGTGACATGCATCCGGTGGTGCACAAGGCATTGTCGGGCCAGCCTTGCAGACGCTATTGGCGCACGTATCTCCCAGAGAACATGCATTTGCGTCGTCGCAAGAGGCTCCGTCCGCTTTGACGGGATTCGAGCATTGCCCCGTGACGGGATTGCAAACGCCAACGTTATGACACGAGTCCATGGGTGTACAGGTGACGGCCATCGTGCCCACACAGGCCCCGGCTTGACAAACATCGACCATGCTACACGCATTTCCGTCGTTGCACACAGTGCCATTGGGTTTGGTCGCGCCCATTCCACATCCGGTCATTGGATTGCACGTGCCCGCATCGTGACAATCGTCGATCGGCAAACACATGACCGGCCCTCCTGCCACACACGCGCCCGCCATACATGCATCTCCTTGCGTGCATGCATTTGCGTCATTACACGCCGTACCATTAGCTTTGGCTGGATTGGAACACATTCCCGTGGCGGGATTACACGCCCCCGCATCGTGACACATATCCGGCATTGGACAAACCACAGGGTTTATTCCGACACACACACCCGCCTGGCACGAGTCTGTCTGGGTACAACCATTCCCATCGTTGCACATGGCTCCCGTGAGCAGTGTGCACGTGCCATTCATGGTCGCGCCCGTTGCCACCGAACACGCATCGCACGCTCCCGCATTACACGCCGCGTTGCAACAAACGCCATCCACACAATGTCCACTTTGGCAATCCGCCACTGTTGCACACACAGCCCCCAGCGCGCTTGCACCGCCAAACACTTCGGCCGTCAGCAGAGAATCCGAATAAGACGTTTCGTCGCCATTGGTGGTTCCTCCCGCCACGAGCACACTCGTGCCGATCAGCGTCGCAGTATGTTGTGCGCGATTTCCGAGCATGGACACGGTTGCGGTCCACATACCGGTTGCGGGATTGTACAAGTCGACCGTGTTTGTCGCCGCTCCACCATTCTGGCCGCCGGCAACCAGGACCATACCAGAAGGCAACATCGTAGCCGTCGCATAACCACGCGGCGTGTTCATGTTTCCGGTCACGGACCACGTATTTGTTACTGGATCGTAGAGTTCTGCCGTAGCGACCGAAGGCTCGCCACCAGCCACAATCACTTTGCCATTAGCAAGCAACGTCGAGGTATGACCTTTGCGCGCCGAAATCATCGCGGCGGCCATCGTCCACGTATTCGTCGCTGGATTGTAGATTTCCACCGAACTGATGCCTGTACCTCCAAACATCGACGTTCCACCACTGACAAGCACCCGTCCATCGGCAAGCCGCACAGCGCCAGGATCAATCCGCGCAGTGACCATATTGGGGGTAGCCGTCCACGCATTGGTCATGGGATCATAAATGGCCGCCGTGTTCGATGCATTAAACACGTCGAAGCCACCCACGACGAAGATCCGTTGATCCTGCAAAGTGATTACCTCGGGCAAACAGCGTCCCGAAGGCATGGCTGGCCCAGCACTCCACAGGCCAACCACCGGATCGTAGATCTCCGTGGTCGAAAGACAAGCCATCGCATTAAACCCGCCAAGTGCAAGGGCGCGACCATTCGGCAATGTCGTCAAGCCCAATGCAATACGCGCGGTTGCCAAAGATCCCGTCGCGGTCCAAGCATTCGTGACCGGATCGTAGAGCTCCGCTGCTGTCGAGTACGTCCCGGCCACCGATCCTCCACCAGCAGCGATCAGCACCTTACCATTCGCGAGCAACGTCATCCCATGAAATACGTGTGCACTCGGCATCAGCCCCATCGGTCCCGCAGGCGTCCATGCCGGATCCACAAGGACTTCCTGTCCCGGTGCATCCACCCACAAAGCCATCGATGTCGCATCGGCAACGAGCCACGCATGCACCGGCTGTCCCGTTGTCGTATACGCTTCCGGCGCCGTCACGTGCATACGCGCGATCCCCTCTTCATCCTCGATCGTAACGCTTTCACCCGTTTGTCGTAGTGTCGCTCCATCCAGGGTCCATGTCGCAACGGGTTTGTCCGCCGATGCAGTCTGCACCCACAACCATTCCTCGTACCCCCCTGCACTCGCCGTCCAATACGACGTTCCACCCGTTCGGACAAACGCGAGCGCCCGCGCTGCCTTGCGGACTTCGCCCGTCACGCCCGATTCTTGTACATGGATGGTATGCCCATCTGGCCATTGGAAATCGATTCCATGCCCAGCTGTTCGGTTCACATTCATTCGAACGAGGTTCGACAAGTCACCCGGAAGTTTGTCTGGGATGAACGAATAGATCGTCTCGATAAACCCTACCCCTTCGTCCAGCACGCGCGAACTCGTCGTTGGAAACCGCAGACGCAAGACTTCTGCGTCGACCTGCATCGGCACCCAGGAGCCTTTGTCCGACGCAAAGGGCATTTCTTCAGGGGCGCGACCACAAGAAGGCGCCAACGTGGCCAAGAGAGCCAGCGAGAGAAAAGCAAAAAATTTGGGCGATGTTCGCATACAATTCCTCCTCGATCATGTCGAATCGACAATAATCTTCCATGAAACAGGGTTTGTTCACGATTGTCAAGAAGTTCGTTTATCGGTTTTATTCCTGCACGCCATTCTCGCCTCCGAAACAACACTCGACGCGCGATGAATCTCGCTAGGTAGCCGTTCAGTTTGAATCCGAGCCTGGATTTGAACGCTCGCACATATTCTAGTTCCGCTTCGGCACAAGCACGAATATCGGCTTCATCGCGAAGTTTCCGTTCCATATCGTGATGTTTTGCTCGGCGAACAATCGCGCTGCGGCATCCTTCACGAGGTCGACGAGGTCGACGAGGGCGACCTCGAACTCATCGAGGATGAAATCTCATAGAACGCACAATTTGTTCGATCCGAACGCTCGAGATTCACGTACACTGCTGCAATGAGTTCGCACTTCGAGTCGCCTCGTAAGATCCTCGATCTCGGAATCGGCATCGCAGCCTGCGTATGTCTGACGAATCCTGGCATCGTCGCCTTTTTGACCACGAGACCTGCACGTATTGCGATCGAGCCTCGCACGGTCGCTGGCGGGGATCCCATCGAGTTGCCACGTATTGCGGCACAAGACATGGCTCTTCTCTCGAAAGAGTTTGCCGTGGTGCTCGACAAAGAGGGCACAGTGTGGTCGGTCCCCTTGTCCGACCCGACTCGGGTCCGCGAGATCGTGCGCGACATGCGAACGATCTGCGCACGACCGACGGGAGAAAGCGCACTTGGGATCAGCGATGACGGCAAGGTGTTCCTTCTTTCGCTGGGACGCGGTGAAGTAAGCGCGCGACCGGTCGATGTTCCTGGACGAACGCGAGCGATCCACGCGAGCGACGGCGGAACGAGCCTCGTCGTGGACGGGGACGATGGTGGGCAACTGCGTTTTTTTGCAGGTACAACACTGGATCGCGGGCCGAATTCGCGCATCGTTTTGCCGCGACAGGCTGCCGACTTCGACCATGTGCGTGGTGGACGAGTATTTTCAGTAGCGTTCAAGCGGGGCGGGACATCGCTTTGCGTAGTGATTCGGGATGGAGCTGGCACAGAAGCGAAGATCATCACGCTTGCGTCAGCGTTGACGGATGTTGCGGTGACCGACGCGAGCATCGTGGTGGTGATGGTCGATGGCTCACTGGCCCTGTACGACATGGCGTCCATCGTTGCAGCAAGCGAAGGGTTTGTCGCGCCGGTGCACGCGGTGGCGCTGGGTGGCGCGGGTCGTCCGCGTGTCGCACTCGCAACGACAATCAAGGGGACGACGTCGATTTGGGTCGGAACGACGACGGGCGAAGTGATGCGAACATCGCTGATCGAGGGCGCGGAGCCGGTAAAAACAGAGCCGGTAAAAACAGAGCTGGTAAAAACAGAGCCGGTAAAAACGTCGAAAGAAGAAGTTGTGATCGCGCCGCAAGCGACCAGCGAGATGGAGACGGTTCGCAAAGAACTCGAAGAAGCCCGCGGCGCACTTGGGGCCGGCGCAGCGCAGTTGTTATCGCGCACCAATGAACTCGATACACGCACCAATGAACGCAATCTGCTTCAAG
>JANORL010000709.1:0-2219 GCA_031415295.1 Polyangiaceae bacterium
CAAGTCCTTCCGACAGCATGCCCGTTCATCTCGCAGATAGCCTGGGTTGCATCGAGAGCAGCACGCAATGGTGCGCGCGATATCGCCAGGTGCTTTCCAGACGAAACCCGCCAAGATCATACGTAAAGCCTGGTCCTTTCGCGAGCCCAGCCGCAAGGTCGACGCGTATCCAGTGGTGCTTCGGCAAGGCCTTCGACAAGGTGGCGACGTAGCGCGAGGTGCTTTCGCGAGCCTTGCCGGAAGGTCGATGCTTATCCGGTGGTGCTTCTGCGAGGTCTTCGACAAGGCGGGCGTGTATAACGTGGTGGTTTCGCGAGGGGTAGGGGAGGGTGAACGGATATCGGGGGCAGGTTCGGGAGGTCTTGTCGTCAAGGCCCGGTTCACGCATCGCATTCGGCGAGCATTTCTTCTTGCGTGCGTATTCGAGTGGTCCGTAAAGCGAATATGTCTGGTGCACGTTCCAAATCCGCACGCGCTTCGGCTTTGCGACCGAGCAGCAAGAACATATCGGCGCGCCAAAAGTAGAGCTTCTGGAGCAGTGTCGCCTGTGCCTCTGGATCACAAACCCGAATGGCTTCGGTCAAGTCCGCGACCGCCGCTGCGAAATCGCCGAGCAATGCTTTGGCGTCTGCGCGGTAGAAATGCCACGTAGGTTCTCGAGGCTCGAGGTCGATCGCCTTTTGCATGACGGAGGCGGCGGCCGCGATATCCTCATTCAACCAATGTGCATCGTGGAGGAGATGCCAGACTTTGGCCACGTTGGGGAATTCTTCCGTCAAGCGTGTCGCCACTTCGACAGCTTTGGGAGTACCGGGGCGAGCACCAATTCGAATCGCTTCCATTCGATCTTCGAGCGACCCCACCTTGGCTTCTTCTTCCCAATTGAAATGCTTGCCGTTACATGCCGCAAGCATTTCTCTTTTGGTGCAAAAGTTCGTCATCCACATTGTATAGCCGTCCGAAACATGTTCGAGCGCTGCACGGGCTTCTTCGGGGCGGTCGAGACACAACAAGGCGTCGGCACGGAAAAAGTGGACCATTTCGAGGTCCTTGTCAGGGTCGAGTTCGTTGTACAGAACGAGGGCTTGGGTGAAGTTGGCAAGGGCAGCTTCGAAGTTGCCCCGTTTTGCTTCGTTTACACCTCGCTCGAACATGAGGTCGGGTTGCGCAGGCGTAATTTCCAGCGCCTGTGTCAATGCTGCAATCTCCCCCTCGAGGTTCTTGTCCCTCGAATAAGCAAAATGGAGCACTGTCCGTGTTTGTCCCGCTTCGGGATATTCCTCGCCCAATCGGTGCGCTTCGTCGAGGGCTGTCGGATCATCGGTACGGATCAGTGTCTGTACACGATCGATCATGTCGTCTAGCGATTCACGCATCAGTTCCTCCTTCCGGGACGAGCACTCGGGCCATAATCTACAGCATTACCGCCGCAGGGCTGCGAAACAAACCCTTTGGCGCAAGCGACCACATCGGTATGTCCTCCTGTGAAGTTACGCGACGGGTACTTCAACTGGAGCAAGTTCAAACATCGATCCACCGCAGACTGCTGTTCTTTTTGGCAGCTTTTGCTCCATTTGCCCGCAAACCCAACCACTGCGGCCAGCACAAAGATTCCCACGATCACTGCGACGCCCACCGGCCCCGCCTCCACCAGCATCGGCTCGAGGCCCGCCAAAATCCCTTCCATCGTCGCCACCGTCACGTCGCCCATCAGTTCACGCGACGGCATCATCACCGGCTGCTTGTTCGACGCCGACGCCGCTCGTTCCAACACGAACGCCGGCACCGTCATCGCCTTGAGCGCTTGGTTGATGCATATTTGCACATCGTGCGCGGCAAGCGTTTCGCCTTTTGCACGCACCTCCTGCACGAGTCCATCCGGCGTCACGAATAAGTCGAATTGGACCGAGTTATGGCCTTCGGGAAGGTCCGAAACGCCTTGCTCGACGCATTCTTGCACGCGTGCCCGCGTGGAATCTGGCCAAGGATTGTCGGGCGTTGGCGTACGCACGGGCGTCGATTCAGTACTTGCGCAACTCGTTGGAAAAACGGCAAGCGCCAGCATGAGGCAAACGGCAAGCGCTTTGGAAACGAGGCGCGACGTGGTTCCAGGTGGCATGGGGCCACGATAGACGGGGCGTACGGGATGAACAAGTTTTACGCGAGACGTCGGTCGTTTAGGCATGCAAAAGTGCCTGCAAAAGAGCCTGGCACCTTTG
>JANORL010000710.1:0-3865 GCA_031415295.1 Polyangiaceae bacterium
AACACTTCGCGAATTCTACGGTGCCAGGCAACACGCGACAACTAGAATTTCTGTTTCCGGCGTAAGTTCAACGATCGCAGGTAAGCGCTCAGTTCGGCAAGGTTTCGCTCATCAAGCGTTCGAGCACGGCGTCGACCAATGGAGTGGCGACGATGATTCCGCGTTCGCGTAAAACGCGGGCGTGCATTTCAAATTGCGTGCGGTGAAGCGGGTCTGCATCGAGTTTGTTTTTGAACGCGGGCAGGTCTGTGCCTTGGTACAGGTAGCGGGCGAGAAATCGCCAAATGGCTATTTCCACGGTGTCTACGACACCATCAGGCGCCACAGAATCCACGTCGTATTCGTCGTTTTCATCGTCTGACGGCGGCCCAAGGATAGGCTGGGCAGTGCTACGACGAATCATTGTCCATCGTTTTATGTTACGGATGAATTCGTTTGCCGAAGAACGCGTTTTTCCCGCTGGATCGCCGATGCTCCATTCGTACGTGGTGATATCAACCAATTCGAGGATACCTGCGGCATCGAATGTGGCAATGGCTTCGGCCAGCATCATATCGCCAGGAGATACGCGATAACCGCCCTCACTGCGACCTCGCGACATGAGCGGCGCCGTCACTTGTCCGAGACCTTGCAAACCAATGAGTTTTCCCCAAGCGATTTTGCCTGTACCCTTGGTAAAACGGTCGGGACCTTGACAAGAAAAAGAAACGCCCTTGGCACCTCGGAAGCGTTCCAATACAGAAAGAATGAATCCGAATATTCCGACGACTCCGACAACCAACAACAGCAGCCCGAGCGCGAAAAATGCAATCAATGCCCACCAACGACGTTCTCCATCGAGGTAGGGGCCAATCATGATAAAAAGACCCAAACATCCAACGCCTGTCAAAATGATGGCCCCAAAAACTTGTCCCCAAAATTCGTCGGGTTGAGAGCCAAAAGAAATCGCGCGGTCTCGAGGTGGTTCGCCGCATACGGGACAAACCAGATCGTGCGGTGTGTGTTCGCCGCAGGTGAGGCATCGGGCGGTAAGTTCCGAAGGCAAACGCGGTCCTCCACGAACGCCACGTATGGCCTGTACAATGCAGAACGCAGCAATGCCACCGAACACGAGACCGATGAAGGCTTTTAATAGATACCCCAACATCGGATTCATGTTCATCGGCGCGCCCAAGATGCCGCAACCAATGGCCGTCATGAACACGGCGAGCGTGACGAGCAGAAACGCTTGCAACTTCCCCGAAGCTCCGATGCCGAAATCCAAATCGTTCACGCCTGGACATGATCACGCACGTTGTGGAAACGTCAAGGCACATCTTGCTCGCAGCCGGGCAAATTTCGTGCGAGCATCAGTGTTTGTTGGTGGAGGGAACCATGAAATCGACTTTGCTTTTCACAGTCGTCGCCACAACCGTCGTGCTTCAGGTGTCGAACGCTCGCGCGGACTGGAAGTTGTTCGACAATGACAACAGCAGCGGTAGCGGGGGCAGCAGCGGCGAGAGCGCTCGCAAGGGACCGCCGTTCTTGCCCACAGCATCGATCGCCGCAGGAATCGATCCGGGGAAAAATGCAGAGATCTATGGCAATTTTTTGCTCGGCGTGTCGCATTATCCGTTTGGAAGCGAATGGTCGCCGTTTTATTCGGTGGCGCTCGAGATGGATTTGCGGTCATTACGCGACAAGGTCGGCAATACGAGCACAGCCCCGATTTTCGGCCCGCAATTACGCGGCGGTATTTCGTTTTTCCCGGACGGCAACGGGTTTCTGTCAGTGTTTAATGCCTATGGTCTGGTCGGTTGGCGTGCACCGTCGGCATTCGAAGGGCACACGTTTCGATTCGGCGTAGGCGTTTCGTCGCCCGGCGTCGGACTCATGCTCCTGACCGCGAGACTCGCTTTGCCGTGGATGATCGAAGGTACGTGCGACGTGACAGAAGTCGGTTTACGACCGTCCGTACGTTTTGGTTTTTCCTACTAAACCATTCAACGCGTTACCGCGACGATGATGGCGACGAGCCAAACCAACGCGGCAAGACCCACGATAACCCAGAATGCAATGTCATCGCGCCAGCGAATTCGTAATGGGACGAGGTCTTTTTCTGGTAAAACGACAGTTTTGACGAGGGAGTGAATGGGCAAACCTCCCGGACGCATACCTTGCGGAACGGGTGGCGGATAAAGCCCCATGCTTTGGAACCTGGCGACGCCGGCGCGTTGACGATCGCCGGTGCCCGGATAAGCACTACCAATGGCCAAAGCCCGAAACCACGGTACGCGCTCGAAAGCATTGGCCATCGCCAATACATCGAAAAGCACGCGGACACGCTCCAAGAATTCACGCACCTCAACGAGATGCTGGTAGGCGCGAATGCGAGTTTCGACGGGTTCTTCACCTGAAAGTTTGGCGAAGCAAAACATTTCGAAACGTGCACCGAGACCATCGATGTCTTCTTTGATTCGAGGAAGCGCTTCGGCCGGCGCCGTTTGTTGCGGCAAGGTAAAACCCCAGGGGTCTTCGCGATTACGTTCTGGCGTCCATTGAAATACGTCGGCAAATCCCCAAATCGTGTCGAGTCTCGTCAGGAATACATAAATGGGCACGTCGACCCCTAAATGTCTCCCAATTTCGACAAGGATTTCACGCATGCTTTTTGCATAAGCTTGCACATTGGGTTCGTCCGAATCCGCAAACACCGTGGCATTGAGAACGAGCAAAATACCATCGAGCGGTTCACGCGGCCTTTTGCGAATGAGTTCTTCGCACAATCCCTGAATCAAGGCCGGATCACGTTTCGGACCCATGACATACGATTCGGGTTCGATGAATACCGCCTCGTCCGCCATCCAATACGTACAGAAAGGCGTCGACGAAGCTGGCGGAAGCGGCCCGTCCCCCGACGACCACGTCACCATTTGTGATCGAATCGCTGTTGATCGACCCGTACCGGGATCTCCAACGACCATGTAGACCGGGATTTGGTACGGCGGTTTCTTGTCCGGGTGCTTACGAGCAATGGCGGCAAGCATGCCGTCAATCTCGGCTGCGAACGGGCCAGGTAATTGGCTCATCGCACGCCTCGCGTGAGCGCAGACACGAGCAACGCAACGCCAAATACAAGCATCGCGATGCCGAGACCGCGTCCCATCCACAACGATCGGTACCAAGGCACTTGAAGCGCGATGGGGGTCACCGCTTCTTCACGCACAGGGCGCAACGCGCCGGCATGCCAATCACGATCCGGATCGACGCCAAGGATACGCGCGATGTCGATTCGCGTTTGTGTCGCGCCGTACCCGATGGCCCCGGGCAAACCGAAACGACCGAGGAAACCTAGTCCTAGAACGACATAATACGTGGCCAAAACATTTCGCGGACCTTGTTTGACCCGATCGAGACGCTGGTAAAATTCGACACCAGCGTTTGTCGTGTGCCAACGCGTGGCTTGCAGCGAGTATTGCGTCCAGATCGGGCGCAACTCGGGAAAACCCATGGCGATCTCGTCGATGAGCGCGGCGATCGCGAACTGACCATCGTCTGCTGAAACGACGGGCAACGCGTCACTCACCTTCGCGATCTTCAAATCGTTGAGAAGCGAATTTGCTTGCTGCAGCAAATGCTCGGGAGACGGACGGCGCGGTGATTGTCGCACCGCACAGATCCAAAGCAGCACGTCTTCTCCGTAAACACCAATGGAACGTTCCACGTTGGCGGCGGAGCATAGCGGAGTCGGGGGCAAAGGAGAAAGGGTTCTCCTCTGCGACATCGAGCAGTTATGCTGCGCGCCCCAAAGAGGGTGTTCGGCAGGCTGCTGCGCGTCGCAAGGCGTCGGTCGGACTTACTCAGCGTACGATGTACGCTTCCGTCG
>JANORL010000711.1:0-7736 GCA_031415295.1 Polyangiaceae bacterium
GCTATGGCGGCACTCGAAGCAACCGTGGTTGCGACGGCCATGCCGACAGTGACTGGCGACCTCGGGGGAATCGAGTATTATTCGTGGGTCACCAATGCGTATTTGGTCACGTCGGCCATTACGGTGCCAATATTTGGAAAATTGTCTGATTTGTTCGGCAGGAAACCGGTATTGCTCTTCGGAATTGCCATTTTTCTCATTGGCTCGATCGCAAGTGGTGCGGCGCAATCCATGCCCATGTTGATTGCTTTTCGCGCCTTACAAGGGCTAGGTGCGGGCGCGATGCAACCTATGCCGCTCGTCATTCTGGGCGATATCTTTGGCCTGGAGGACCGCGCCAAAGCACAAGGTGCTTTTGGTGCCGCATGGGGATTTTTCGGATTGGTCGGACCCATTCTGGGCGGCTTCATTGTCGAACACGTGTCGTGGCGGTGGGTGTTTTACATCAATATTCCCTTTGGAATGTTGGCGGCTGCCATTATTTTTTCGGCATTTCACGAAAACGTGCAACGAAAAACCAAGCCGCATCTCGACATTCTTGGTGCATTGCTGCTCATGTCGATTGTCGTCCTTTTGCTTTTTGCTGCGGGACGAAATCATGGTGACGGGTCGTTGTCTCTTGTTTTCCTGGCGCTTGTGCTCCTCGGCATTTTTATTGTCGTCGAACGTCGGGCGCCCGAGCCGATTTTACCGCTCCACTTATTCAAGAATCCCGTCATCGCTCTCGCAGCCATCATCAATGCCGCCGCGGGTGGCTGCATGTTTGCCCTCATGACGTACATGCCGCTTTTCGTTCAAGGGGTTCGTCACGGAACACCAACGCAAGCGGGAAGTTCGATTACCCCAATGCTCGTCGCGTGGCCCGTGGCGAGTTTCATTGCGGGTCGAATCATTCATAGAGTAGGATTTCGACCACTCGTGCGCGGAGGGATTGTCTGTACGTTCGCGGGTACGTTGGTGCTCGCGCTTTTTGCGGGACACGGAGCGCTTCCCCTGTGGATAGCGTCGGCGTTGTTCGGAATCGGAATGGGGTCTGCAAATATCGCGCTCGTCATTGCCGTTCAAACCAGCGTTTCCTGGGAATATCGCGGCGTAGCCACTGCCAGCACGATGTTTTTTCGGATCAATGGAGGGGCAATTGCCGTCGGCGCGATGGGCGGTATTCTCGTCAGCGCATTGGCCGCGGATCCTAGCATTCCTAAAGACGCGGCCAGCCGAATGCTTGCAAAGGATGGTTTTACGTCCATCGAACCGGGACTCATCCAAAAAATATCCGGTCAACTCGACCGCGGACTCGGCACGATTTTTTGGACGATTGTGGGGCTGTCGATGGTTGCCGCGTCGGCGGCGCTCTTTTTTCCGAAGCACCAGGGCAAGGAGGACATCGTCGACGTTCCGCCTGTCGCACAGTAGCCAAGACGCGCGGCGCAGCGTAATGCTTGGCAGATTGCGGTCAGCGTGCTCGCGGTTCGCGCTGAACGACGCGAACGTCGGGTGTGAGATCGAGGCCCAGCGATACGCCGAGCGTGACGCGCACGTCGTGCAAGGCGGCCAATTCGAGCGACGCCGGAACGAAACGCCAGCCTGCGTCGAAAAATGCAGCAATGGGTTCGTCGTTGATCGCGATCAATGTTCTTTCGAGCCTACTTTGCGCAATCGCCCCAACAGCCCATCTTCGTTCGCTCGACCAATGCGGAACCACTTCCCCGCGCGCGTCCCAGAGCCATAATCCGTCGAGCGATTCAAAACGCAAACGGAGCGAGGTTGCGGTTCCTGGGGCAATTCGATGTATGATTCGCGGTGTGGCTATCGAATTCGACGGACCCGAACCTGTTTGCGCACCAAACAGATCGATGTCGTAACGAACGCCGATTCCGATTTCGATGCTGCGTCCGGGACTGTTTGAGCGTAAAGGATCAACGAACGCCGTCGCTCGGGCGACGCCCACGCGCATGAAGGCGACGGGTTTGCCATCACGTGCACCCACGGGAGACGCTCGCGGGACGGTGACACGACCGAATTCGCTGTCGACACCGACATCGAACGGGAAGGGGATACTCGCGGGGGGCGAGCTAGGTAAAACGATTTTCGGTGCCAAATCGTGCCGATGCGCCGAATTGGAGTAAAATGTTGCGTCGAACGCTGGCATGTCACCGAATGGACGCACGGTGGGAGCCATCCAGCCTGTGAGAAACCGATGATCGATTTGCCATTCGATGCGTACGGGCCCTTCGCCCCAAGCGCGTCTTCGCCGAACAGAAATGCTCGATTGCAATTCAACGGAGGAGCCAAGCCGACTTTCCGTGGTGCGTGAGAAAGCTCCTGCTACGCCCAGCCGAATGCGGCTTTCTGGATCGAATTGGATACGAAAACGGCGCCCCTCTTTCGAAACGCGAAAGTCTTGGTCATCCGCCGCGGCAAACGATGCTGCCGTGACGATCGACATCACGCTGGCCACAACCATCAGGCGAGCGATCACGGATCCTCGAATTCCGGCATGGGCTCGAATACGCGCGGGGGAGCACCGAACGACATACGCAAACCGGCGAGGAACCGTAATTCGACCGCGCGTATATCACGTGCGAAATCATTTTGCGTTCGTCCTTCCGTCGCCAGGCGCAAAGAAAGGGGTTGGTCGTTGATGGCAATGAGTACGCCTTCATAGGCGAGTGACCCCGACAAACGATTGACCGTCGCGCCCAAGTATTCCCCCGAAACGACTGTGGAACGACGCAATTCGAGGTCCGTGAACAGATAATGCAAACCACCTTTTCCAAGGCTCACACGCGATTTGGCCGCGAACGTCGGCCCCAAAAAGTAATTGCCACTCTTGCCTGAAACGGCGCTCCTGTCGGACCAATGCGCACCCACGTCCCCACCCAATTCGAGGCGCACATTGCTGTACATGTCATTGGATTGCCACGGATTGTAGCCAAGGTGAACTTCGGCGAATTCCATGTCCAGCGCGTTTCGGTAAGAAGGCTGGCGATCAAGGACACTCAAAATCCGGAATCCCCATCCCATGCGTGGAAGAACCGGATACACTTGAGGTTCACCAAAAAAAGTGCTTATCCAATATGCTGGTCGTCGGTGCTCGTGCTGAAAATCGTACGCAAAAAGCGTCCCACTTACCTCGAAGTCCGCAAACATTGCGGAACCATCGAGAATGCGAATATCGTGACGCGTTCGATTTCGCGGCGAAAGGACGCTGAGCACGATACCCATTTCGGCATTTCCACGGGCGAAGGGAAACCCTGCTGGAACCTGGAAACCGCGGTTGGATTGGAGCGTCGGGGCCCAACCCACTCCGATATAAAACCGATTGAGGAGATCGAATTTGACTTGAAACGCGCGCCCTCGCTCGCTGCGCGCATATCCCGGAGGTGCTTCGGCAATCGCCGGGACAATCTTCGCGCCTTTGGCGAGTGCCTTGTATTCGTCGGCCGAGCGGTGTTCACAAGGCAATACACGTTCAATGGGATCGCCAAGGCCTTGCATTTCATTGGGCGCAGCAAGGCACACCTGTTTGCCTTTCGCATCAGGGTCGCATTGAACTCGCACCGTCCTTCCATCCGCGAGGTCGTAACACGTTACCGAGCGGTCATAACTCAGCACCGGAGTCACGGGTTCGTCCGCCGCACGGGCCGACGAAATGAATGCGAATGCAGCGACGATTGACGTCACGAAAGGGAGCATTTGCGAAAAGCGTGGCACGTTGGTTCCCTCGAGCGTAAGAATGCCTCTGTGCAAAGGCCATGACGCATGGCACCCATCAGGTTAGCACTGAATGCACGCGTCATGCCCGGCTATCCAGACGAAATACCAAGACCATTTGTTCTAAAAAAACAGAACAATTCGTGGCGAGTCGATGCGGTGGTGCGAAATGTTTGATGCGTCGCGTTGCGTAAGCCATGTGCTATGTGCGCAGGCGAATTCTCAGTCGTAGGACGAGCCGTGTCATTTGCAGACCACGTAGTCGGGCGGAAGAAAGTCGCTCGTGGTGCACGCGGTTTGCACCATCATTCCTTTGTCGTTCACGACCGGGCAATCGTTGTTCGGGCTCATCGCGTCACAAACGACGGTATCGGGCCATGCACAGGCGGTGGTGCACGACAGAGTCGTGTACCACGTTATGACCGAGATTGTTTCGATATTTCCGCAACATACCGTACCCGGGGGGCAATGGGCGGGAATTTGGCATTCAATGCGTGTCTCGTAACCATTGGCGCCACCGGCGGTATTGCACCCGTCATTTCCTGGAGGGCCATTGATGCATTCCAGATAAGGTGGGGAATTGGTTTTGTAATGATCCGAGCAGCACGCGCTATCCGTGCCGACGGGGCAAGTTGCGCTGCCACAAGCGATATCGCCCATGATCGGCACCCCGCTGCTCGACGCAACAGAACTCGAAGAGCTTGCCGCGCTGCTGCCGTTCGTATTGCCACCATTTCCAGCGCTGCCGCCAGCACCACCATTGGCGAGTCGCAATTCGTCCAACCCACCGACGATTTGACACCCGAGAAGGTTCGAAAGTACAAACCCGGCTAAACCTAGCACAAACGCTAATTCGGGCGATTGAATCGATGATCGCTCAATGATTCGCACGGGTTTTTCCGGACGATTCATGACGCGCTTATGGTTTCGGAGGTGCTTCTTCGTCGGAATATTTGGGACCCAGTGGCGCGGATTGGCCTTTTGGCTCGAGCAATTCAAACGTGCACACACATAACGACAACGGAATGACCCAGTTTTCCCACACTTCGAGTGGTGCCATTCCCGTGAGCGCAAACAAACGGCCACCATCTTCAAACATGGTAATGCGCAGTTTGAGCTTGCCGAGATCGCTGGCTTGTAGGGCTACGGCATCGGCGGCCCAGCCAAACGCGAATTTGTTGAGCTTCATCCGTTCGAGCGCCAATTGTTGCAGATGGCATTGCCGCTCTAGCCATTCTGCGACATTGCCCTTTTTTGGCACGGGCCGGACACCAATCGAAAAAATGATCGGCGGAAGGAAATCTTTCGCGGCCGAAAATACAGCAAGCGGTGCGAATTCCGCTTCTTTCGAAAAATCGATACGATCGGCCGGTGCCGGTTGTTGATACCAACCGTCCGGGAGCAAGATCGAGCTGTCCAGATCCGAGCGCGGCTGACGAATCGTCACCGCAATACAATCTTTCAACTCTTCGGGATTGGGAAAAATACCCTGCGTGGGGAGATCCGGATCATCGAGCGCCATGGCGATTTCTCCTACGACGGATGAATAGCACTATGTGGTCCACGATTCACGGAGAATCATCGAAAACAAGTTGATGCGTGACCGCGCCACCATCGATGGTGAGCGTGTTTTCGTTGTAAAATCGTGGCGTCCCCGCCAGCTCGTCCGTTTCCGAAAGAGCCGTAAAGGTTTCTCGGCGAACGTCGAGAAATGTGAGTTTCGACGGGCCTTCGCTCTGATCGTTGCCTGGAGATTCGCGCCGAAAGAACGCAATGTAATGCGCGGAAGGTGAAAATGCGGGCATCTCCAAGGGATCCAGTAGGCTACTTTCGTACAGTACCAGCCCTTCGCCATCGAGTTGCGGGACGACGATGATGGCTGACTTCTCTTGCTCTTCGTGAACGCAATAAAGGCCCAACGTGCGCCCCTTGGGGGACCAAAACGGAAGAATGTGCACCGAAGCGCCTGGTATTTCGGTCAATATCGAACCCTTGAGGACATCCTTCTCACGCTGAATCAGCCATACTTCGGACACGTCTTCGCTATGCCGGCCCGCCGTATACGCAATGTACGCCCCGTCTGGCGAAACGGAAATACGTACTGGAAACGAGGGATCCGCGTCGTCCTCGAGTAATCCAAGTTTTCGTTGCTCTTCGTTGTCCATTCCGTAGCGAAACAGCGTTTTCTTCCACGGATCCGCAACGAGAATCGCCTTGCCGCCGGGGGTCCACGAAAACCCCGATCCATCGACGCGATTACTCTCCCCAGGTTTGTCCACATCCGCCCAACCGACAGTCCCTCGCGCTCCCATGAGCGGCGCTACGCGATAAGCAATTCGGCAACCATCAGGCGAAAATGCCAAATCTTCGATACGCCCAGGTTTCATGGGGACGATAAGTTTGGCCGATAAGGCATCGGAAGCGCTCGCTACCCAAATTCCCGTTTCTCCCTCCGCACCATCTTCGCGCACATAGGCGAGTCGATGATCCGTCGGTGAAGCCCGACAAAGCCGAATGCTGGCGTCTTTTCCCACCGGAGCAGGCACGATTCGATGCTGAAAACGAAAGGACGTCGTCACGTGTCGGGCCACTCCCGAAAATAACCATTGAGTTCGTGCAAACGTGCGATGAGATCACCCATGGCTTCGCTGGTGGCGGGTTCGAATTCTCGCGCAGCAATCAGCCCCATCGTTATCGCGTCGCGCTCGTCTTCCGTAGGACGACGTCCATTTGCCGTTTGAGACTTCATCGCGGCAAGTTGATTCGCAATCGACTGCGTGGGGCCAATCCCTGGGCCATTGGCAACGGCGGCCTCGACTTCAAGGTGCGTTCGTTCGAGAACCTCGAAAAAATCAGCACGGTTTGTCAGGGGCAATTTCGACATCATGTTTCAGCGGGACGCATCTGGCGTGAGGCCGATGGCTTTGATTGGGGCGGTGTCGCCAACGTAGTATTGAATCGCGCCACCTTTTGTGGCTTGATTCTTATTCGTTCCCGTCTTGATACTCCAAGTATCCGTCTTGGCGGATGCTATCGATTGCAGGTACGACGTGGCCATCGGAATAGCATAATCGGTGCTGATCTTCTTCACGATCGGGGTGTCTTTATTGAGCTGGCCGATTGGGCCGATACCCAGATTCACAGGATTCGTGCCTGCTGCCGCAAAATATTGCCCCTTGGGACCATCGGGAACCTGCCATTGAGATTGTTTCGCGGGCATGGGTGGCGGAGGGCCGACCTTGATCGGTTGCCGAAAATCAATACCCGTGATGTGGTCGTAAATGGCCCGTAATTCGTCGGGCATCACGTATTCGCGCATCGGTTTTGAAGGCCCGTCCCAGACTCGCCCCATGGTCTTGTAATAATCGAGGGCCAGTTTGATCCGCGCATTCATCTGCTCGACGGTGCTTCCTGGAAGACCCGCAATACGAACCTGACGGGGAGTGGGCGGTCGGAACCCAATCAACTGTCGCTGCATCGCGAGACGAATGGCTTGCGCTTTCGGTTGTCCGAACACTTCACGCACTGCGCCTAGTGTTCGTCCGGCAATTTTGCGCGCACCGTCCGACGCTCCCGCTTCGACCTTGGGCGCTTTTCCGGCCACACTCTTCGTATTGATGTAAACGTGTTTTCCTTCGACGATGACGTCTCCACCCGATTTGAATACGACGTTGCGATCCGCAAGGAGCACGATGTCCTTGTTGTCGATGATGCTCGTCGCATTGCTCGTGGTGAACGTGATCTTCGGATGCACGGTCTCCATCATTGTTTTCATCGGCGGAATCTCGGGCTCGCCGTCTTTCGTTACGTCGATTTCTTTGGGCGGCATGACCGCCGCGACGTGTCGCTTTCCAATCACGTAACTATCCACGGCCCCAATAAACGATGATCGATTCGCACCGACAATGATTGTTCGGTTTACTCCCGTCCGCTCATTTTCGTTGGCTTTCACGAGTTTCGACAAATTGCGCTGCGCTTGGATGTAAACGAGTTCCTTGCCAGCGGCGTCGTCGAATGTAATC
>JANORL010000712.1:0-14632 GCA_031415295.1 Polyangiaceae bacterium
GCATCAATGAATAAGCCTGATTTCCGTTACGTTGGTGATTTAGAAAATGTCAAATTTGATGGCCATAATGCAATTCCGACGTTAAAAATGTGGTTATGGCAAACGTAATGCCACCATTGCCTGCGGAAATACCGGCAAAGCTGGATGTCAACATCGAAATGGGCGCAGCGTCGAATACCGTCCAGCCGAAAGAAATCCGCATTCAAACGCGAGAATGGGACGGAGAATGTCCGATGGGAATTGAAATGGGCACCAATGCTGGCGCTCGCAAGGCATTGCATTGTGAGCACGTGCCACCGTTTCAAAGTCATTGATTCGACCAGCTCGACAGGGTGCCTACCATATGTCTAGGCGGTTGCCGGGAGCAGACGGACTCGTCCCCATTCGACGTTCGCGACGTTCAGCGCTCGTCACTCGACCGACGATGTCAGGACGTGCGGTGCTGAGATCGAAATCAGCTCACGCGTCTCCGTCGAGCACCCAAGCTAAGAAAAAACTCACGGCAAGGGTCGCGGTCCATCTCGCCGCAAAGAAAAAACTCAGCGTGTTGGTCGCGTTGCACCCTTCATGTAGAGAAAAAACTCAACGCAGCGATCGCTGCGCACTCGTCACGTAGAGAAAAAACTCAGCGATCCGCCTCTGGGTCCGTGTGCGACAGAGAAAAAACTCAGGGTGGATGTCGAGCGGCACTCCTCACGTAGAGAAAAAACTCAGCCCGATGCTCTCGCTCCTCACCACTCCGGTTCCTTGTGTCCTTTGCGCTTTATCTTGCGCGTCTTTTCCCCAATCCCAATCTTGCCCCACTCGTACGACAAACGTCGTCTGAATGCGCCCGCGTCGTCGCCTCCGTACACGTAGAGCTCGCGCGCCGAATCTGCCTCGCCAATGGTCGGTTGCCATCGTTCTGTTGAGACAAACCCCATCGACGTTGGCACATCAGAACGCGTACGCGTCACGATCACCCCGCATCGCGCTTGCGTTCGTCCCTTGGCACAACCACCCCCAAGCATCAGCTCTTCGTTGCCCAACGGATGCCACACCCAAACTCGTTTGACCACAAAACGTTTGTCCGGATCGTACTTCTTCGCATCATCGCGAATGTCCTGCGGCGCAAGCGGTTCGAGCATCGGGCCAGTCTTCGTGTCGTTCGGCAAGTAGAGCAGCGGCGTGCCGCGCGTGACGCTGAGGACCACTTCAAAACTGTTCACGTCTCCAGCGCAACATCGGAATCCAATGTCCCCACGGTGTATGTCCGCTCGAGTCGCGCGTCCGTTTGCACAACGACCAATGAGTTCGCCTTGCGTACCGTTGCCACCACGTGTGGTGACCAGGTTTGTCTTGGTCGAATCACGTTTCCAAGCACTCGATGTCCATTCCCAGATGCCGCCATGAAGGTCGTGCACGCCAAAGGCACTCCGACAACCGGCGTTCATCCCCGTAGGAACCAAGTTGCGATTCATGCCCGTCGCACACACGCTTGCGCGGTAGGTGTCCCCGTATTCGTACGTCGAATTCTGCGGCCCTTTGCAAGCTCGTTCCCATTCGAGTTCCGTGCAGAGACGTTTGTTCTGCGCAACGCACGAGGCCTCGGCCTCTGCTTGCGAGACGTTCGTTGTTGGGATGGCGCCGGGTTCGTTGGGGTACGGATGAACGTCGATGTAGAAGCCAGTCATCACGACTTGCTCGCCAGCCATCTCTTCATCGGCGACGCGAGGAATCCGATCAGATGGCGTGCCGGCGATGAGTGTACCCGGTGGGATCCACGCCATGCCTGGACGAGGCGAAGCGTCGTGACCTCCGCCGGCCCATGCCGGAGCATCGTCGGTCCCGGCATCAGTCGGTGCAGGAAGTGTACGTTTGCCTGTGCAGCCAAAAACGAACAGGGCGGCAAAGACAAACTTCTTCACGTCGCTTCGGTATCGCGCTCCCGAAGGCCCAGCTCCTTCATCTTGAGCTGCAAACCTTTACGAGAGATTTTGAGGAGCCTAGCCGCATGCGTCACGTTGCCTTGCGTCTGCTGGAGCGCACGTACGATGAGCTGCTTTTCGAGACGACTCATGGCCGCCTTGACCTGCTCTTTCAATCCATCGGCAGGATCGCCAACGGGCGATTGAGCGCTCGCCGCGTTTCGCGAAGCCTCCGCCGTCGAGCTTGGCGCCGGATGCGACGTTGGTCCGGGCAAACGAACCTCATCGGACAGATCCTCGAGACGGATGTGCGAGCCATCAGCAAAAAGGACAGCTCGTTCGATGACGTTTTCGAGTTCGCGGATGTTGCCGGGCCATCCGTATGAGCACAAACGATCGAGAGCTTCCGGTTCGACGCCATCGACACTCTTTCGCAGGCGCGTATTGAACTTGGTGATGAAGTAGCTGACGAGGGGCGGGACGTCGCTGCGACGTTCACGCAACGCGGGAAGCGCGATGGAGACGACGTTCAACCGCTAGAACAGGTCCTCGCGGAATGCTCCCGCACCAATTTCGCGCTTGAGGTCACGGTTTGTCGCGGCAACCAAACGCACGTCGACGCGAATCGTCTTGATGCCTCCAACACGTTCGAATTCGCTCTCTTGCAGAACGCGGAGCAGCTTGACCTGCATCTCGTTCGGAATTTCGCCGATCTCATCGAGGAACAAGGTGCCACCGGAAGCGAGTTCGAATCGACCGGGCTTGGACGCAACGGCGCCAGTGAAAGCGCCACGCTCGTAGCCGAACAGTTCGGACTCCATGAGGTCCTTGGGGATCGCGGCGCAGTTCACTTTGATGAACGGACGATCACGACGGCCCGATGTGTCGTGCAACGCGCGCGCGACGAGTTCTTTGCCCGTCCCGCTTTCACCTGTGACCAGCACGGTCGTGGGTGTGTCGGCGACACGTTCGATGACGGCGTAAAGGTCCTGTATCGGCTGACTTTCGCCGATGATTCCGAAGCGTGCGCTGCCTTCGCGCGGTGCGGCGGATGAAACGACATCGCGAGAAGCATCAGCGCTCGCCAGATCGCGCGTTCGCAGGGCTTTACGCACGACCATTCGCACTTCGTGCTGGTCGAACGGTTTTGTTATGTAGTCGAATGCGCCGGTTTTCAGAGCTTCGACGGCATTGTCGACAGTGCCATGCGCGGTGAGCATCACGACGGGTCGATTGGGGTCGTCACGGACGGCTGCCCGCAACAGATCCATGCCATCCACTTTGGGCATCCGAAGGTCGGTGATCACCAAGTCGATGTGATGGTCTTTGAGGAAAGCCAGAGCTTCTTCGCCGTCCTCAGCTGTGTACACTTCGTAGCCGTCACGACTGAGCTGAGCGCTGAGCACGCGACGTAGGTTCGCTTCGTCGTCGACGACGAGGATCTGCTTCTTTTCGGGAAACACCGTGTCGAGCGTATCAGAGGGCGTCGAAAAATGGCGCTCGATCCGTAGGGAACTTAGTCACCCAGCCTTCCATTCACGCAATTCCGCTCGACACGGCCTGCGGCACATGGCAACCGACTGCCGGCCGTGTTCGCTCGATATGTTTACGCTTTTTTTCACGAACGGCGGCGTATGCCCTATGCTCGGGGCGAAGGACGGAAACACGCATCATGTGGGGAATTCGCGCGCAGGGGATGACTCTGGCTGGGCTCGCTGTCGGCGCAACATTGATCGCTGGCATCGCGCTCGCTCAAGACCCCCAGAACCCGTTTGACATCGAGTGCAATCGAACGGCAACGCCCGAAGAGGTCGAAGGCGCGCGTGGTGCACACCAAGCGGCTAAGCAGTTTTACGATCAGGCCGACTACCAACGGTCGATCCAGTACTGGCGGGATGTCTTCAAGTTCGACTGCAACGCGATCGGCACACTGATAAATCTGGCGAACGCTTACGAAAAACTCGGCGATCGGCAAAACGCCATTTTTGCACTCGAGGCGTACATCAAACGCATGAAGTTGGCGGACCCGACTGTGAACGTGGGGAAGTTCGAGACGAAGGTTCAGAACCTGAAACAACTTCAGCAAGATCAGGCAGATGCAGCCGCGTCTGCCGCCGCATCTGCTTCTGCCGCGGCACCACGTCCGAGTGCAACGACGCCACCGCCTCCTCCTTCGGCCACGACTCCGCCGATCATGGTCAAACCCTACGGCGCAGCACCTGGAGTGACTATCGGTCTCGGTGCAGCAGTGATGGTCGTAGGTGGGATTCTGATTCCGGTTGGTCTGGGCAAGATTGATGAGGCGGGCTGTACTGCCAAACCGAACGACGCAAACTCGTTTGTGTGCCCTTCCACAGAGGCGGAAGCCATGGCTCAGTCCGGACAAACGCTCGTTCCCGCCGGTAAAGTTGCCCTCGGTGTCGGAGCTGCCGCGTTTGTCGGAGGACTCATCTGGGAGTTCGTGGCCAACAAGCCCCAGCCGACGGCAGCAGACAAACCCGCCACAGGCCGGATCCGTGTCTCGCCTACGTTCGGGCCCGGCACGTCGGGTGCCATGATTCACGGTACGTTCTGACGAACCAGATCCCGTCCACGCTCAACTTTTCATCAGCATCACCAGCACAACGATCATCTCCACCGAACGACGCGGTCGTTCGCGTTCGAGTTCGTCGCACACGTACAGGTCGAGCGCGGCGTTGCTTCACATGTTCTCACATGTTCTCACATGTTCTCTCATGTTCACGAGTGGCAAGGCACGTGCCAAGACGAACCCCGACCTGCTGTCTTGGGTGGCTGGACAGATCCCTGCTCTGACGTCTTCGCGACGTGAGCAACGCTCAGTTCCGACTTCGTTTTTCTTGGCTACCGCTCGGTCCCCGAGGTCCCTTGGGGCCGGCGTTTCCGCGTAAGCCGCGACGAACCGCAATAGGCAAGGCGCCTTTGCCGCTGGCTGGAGGGACGAGGCAATGCGGTTTCGAGCCAATGAGGTCCAAGCGTCCTGCTCGGGCCAATGCTTCACGAGCTTCGTCGTGATGGGTGGGATCCCAATAAAGCAGCAATGCTTTTTGCAAGCGCTTTTCGTACAAGTCCTTGGCCGTATAGACTTCTTTCTTCGTAAATGGATCGATCCCGGTGTGGTACATGCAGGTGGCCATCGACATGGGGGTGGGAATGAAGTCTTGGACTTGGCGGGGACGCATTCCGCGTTTCTTTAACCACAAGGCCAAGTCGACCATTTCGGCAAGCGTCGATCCGGGGTGTCCCGAAATGAAATACGGAACGAGGTATTGGTCTTTGCCCAGGCTTTCGCTGGCGCAGGTGAACTGTTCGGCGAAACGCTCGTAACTGGCGACCGCGGGCTTTTTCATACGATCGAGCACTTCTTTACTCGAATGCTCGGGAGCCACGGAAAGTTGCCCGCCGACGTGAAATTTCGCCAGTTCGTTAATGAATTCAGGGGAACGTTCAGCCAAGTCGTAACGAATCCCCGAAGCAATGAGCACTTTGTTGACGCCGTCTTCTTCACGGGCGGCGCGCATGAGATTCAAGAGTGGTTCGTGGTCGACGTTCAAATTTTCGCAAACATCCGGATGAACGCACGACAACCGGCGACATTTACGCTCGATTTCGTCATCTTTGCATTTCATCATGTACATGTTCGCGGTCGGGCCGCCGAGATCCGTGATGGTGCCGCGAAAATCATCCATTCGACGCAACGCGCGTATTTCGCGTAAAACGCTTTCGGCAGAACGCGATTGAATGACCCGGCCTTCGTGTTCGGTGATGGAACAAAACGTACAGCCGCCAAAACATCCGCGCATGGTGACGATCGAGTGTTTGACGGTTTCGAATGCCGGAATGACTTCCGTGTACGAATAATGTGGTTCGCGCGCAAAAGGTAAATCGTAGAGCCGATCCATATCGGATGTCTCGAGCGGCAAAGCGGGCGGATTAAACCACGCTGCGGTGTCTCCGTGCGCTTGCAGGAGCGGTCGAGCATTGCCGGGATTCGTTTCATATTGAAACTTGCGGCTCATGTCTGCGAAAGCTACTTTGTCCTGCAAAACCGTTTCGTAACTCGGAAGGACAACCGGTTTCCCATCGCCGACATACCGCGAAGCTTCGAGATTTTCCCATTCGCCTTTACGCAGAATGTACGAAGTACCGCGCACATCGCGAATCGAACGAATGTCTTCGCCTTTGGCCAGTCTTTCCGCCACTTCCCACACCGGCCGTTCCCCCATGCCAAAAATCAGCATGTCGGCCTTGGCGTCGAAAAGAATTCCGCGACGCACCTGTTCGGACCAGTAGTCGTAATGAGCAATACGCCGTAACGAAGCTTCGATGCCTCCAAGAATGAGCGGAACGCCAGGAAAAACGCGACGACACAAATTGCCGTAAACAATCGTGGCCCGATTCGGACGTAAACCCGTGCGACCTCCAGGCGAATATTGGTCCTCACTGCGCACTTTTTTCTGCGCCGTGAGTTTGTTGAGCATGCTGTCCATGTTGCCCGCGGTAATGCCGACGAAAAGACGTGGCACGCCCATGCGCAAGAGATCGTCAGATGTCTGATGGTTCGGCTGTGAAATAATTCCTACGCGTAGCCCACGCCCTTCAAGAAAACGCCCGATGAGCGCCGCGCCAAACGCCGGGTGATCCACGTAGGCGTCACCGTTGACGAGAAGCACATCGAGTTCGGTCCATCCACGCGCCTCCATTTCGGACCGTGTCGTCGGTAAAAACCGACGCAAATCCCGCCCAGAAGCTCGAGCACTTTTGCGAATTTGAACAAGACTCACGACGGAAGCGACACTAGCAATTTTTGCTCGGTTAGCTCGAGAAATATGGGATAGAGCCCGGATGAAGGACGAACTTGTCCGACGTGCAGTCGCGGCTGCGCTTTCGAGCATCGTTTGGGGATTGTCCGGATGCAACGGATGCCACGGTTGCGAAGGACAAACAGTCGAATCGACCTCGATCGTGGGTCAAGGAGGCGATGGCCCGGCCGTGCCGAACGCGATTCCAAGTTCCGCGCAGATAGCGCCGAATCAGCCATCCCCCGTGGGGGCCATCGCGGCGTCGGTCAATACGAATCCAGAGCATGATCCGACGGGCGTTCGTCGATGTTGCAAAACGATCAACGAGAACCTGGGGAGTGCACCGGACAAACACAAAGCGACGTGGAAATCGGCACTCGAGACCTGCAACCAAGCTGTCGAGAAGCAGACAGGGCGCAAAGGACTCGAGCCAGTGCGTGAGATCCTAACGCCGGTGGGATGGCCTGCTGCGTGTCAATAAACGCGCCGGTGAGGCGCTAGCGTGCTGATCAAATGTAAAAAGCACGATCATGCGAGTGGGGTACACACCTAGGTCTTGCAGGCCGAGCGCATTTCAGCCAAACATCGTGCTCTCGAAAAGCGTGGCTTCGTGGCTCGGTACCTGTCTCGTTTGGCAGTCGAGCCAGAGTGCCGCGGTGAACGTCAAAAACTCGCCCTCATCGGGTGATCGCGCTACTCCAGGACCAACATGAACCACTCGCGCTTCCTCACCGCCCTCTGTGCCGCCGTCCTTCCGTTTGCCTTGGCGCTCTCTGTCCAAGGTTGTACGAAGGACGAAGACGCGACGCCGCCGGTACCGTCGGCAGCCCCCACGCCGGCCCCAACGCCTTCTGCTGCGCCTCCCGTGGTGCTCACGACAGAAGAAGATGCAGGAGCCGACGCTGCTGACGCGTCCGATGCCGCGGATGCTGCACCGAAAGCAACAGGCGGCGGCGATCCGACAGGTATCCGCAAGTGCTGCGCTGCTCTTCGACAAAATGCCAACTCCGCGCCGCTCGACCAAAAAGGCTCGCTACTCAGTGCCGCTGCGATGTGCGATGGCCTCGTGAATTCGCCGCAAGGCAAGCAAGCGCTCGGGGCCGTTCGCGGTCTTTTGAAGGGCGCGAGCATGCCCGCAAGCTGTCAGTGAAACGCCAACACGCCTGGCGCGTACCGGTTCGTCCCGGAACGCCTGCTCGGGCGTGTGTCATCGCGTTTGTCACGACATCCCGCCGTTCGTTTGCACTCGAAACACTTCCGTAACACAGCAGCCTTCAACGTTCCGGCGTACGTTCAGTTCTGAACTCCAAACACGTTCTCCGTGAGGGTGTTTGGCAGGCGTCGCGAGCGTAACGAAGCTAGGGAGGGCGGCGGAAGCGTACATCGTACGCTGAGCAAGCCCGACCGACGATTCGTTACGCGCAGCAGCCTGACGAACACCCTCTCGGCGGAAGCGTACTTCGACGCTGAGCAAGCCCGACCGACGATTCGTTACGCGCAGCAGCCTGACGAACACCCTCACCCGCCGTGAACCCATATCATCGTCCCGCCTTCCATGTTCACAGCACCGTGCCATTCGGGCGGTACGATAGGGTCTGTCCAGTCGAACAGCCATCGAGCATCTTCGGGCGCGAGGTTCACGCACCCATGGCTTCGAGCCTTGCCAAACTCGTCGTGCCAGTACGCACCATGCAAGGCGTAGCCTTCGTGAAAGTATTGGATGTACGGGACGTCGCGTAGGTCGAAACTGTCGGAACCTTCTTCGCCGTCCATCGTCCCAGAGACGTGTTTGGTGTGCACGAAAAACGTGCCGCGGATCGTCGCTGTCGAGTTGCTCGGATCGCTCATGCCTCCGCGACCCGACGAAATGAGCGTGGCGAAAACAGGGCGCAAACCTTCGTACGCGACAAGCAATTGTTTGCGTACGGAAACGTCGATCCATTTTTTGCCGCTGCTCGCATAACCATGTTGGTCCTGACGAACATCAGCGATGTTCATCGCCTCGCCAGGAAGCCAATACCCGTCCACGGTTTCCCACAGGCCATGCGGGCCGCCATTGGTTTTTCCCGTGAGAACAACGCCCGTACGGAACGCGATCTTTCCGTCTTCTCGCATGCGTGCGTTGTCACCGAGAACAAGCTTCGAGACGTCGTGCCGAATGACGATGGCGGGAATGCCAGGTTTGTCTTTGTCCACGACTGCCCCGTGAAGCGTGCTGATCTTTGCAGGTTTGGTGCGATCCAGCGCGATGAGATCAAGCTCGGTCGTGAGGCCAAAGGTGCGGTTTGTCCAATTGAACGCCGTGATGAGTCCAAACGCAGACGCTTCTTTCGCACGGCCAGCATGGACGCTGTAATGAAGCGATTCCGTGGCTCCGTAGGGCTTCGGCAAATCGCGTCCTTCGGAGAGAAATGGCGGCACTTCGTCGATGCGTACGTCCGGGATCCGCGGCGCGCGACCACTCATGTCTCCTTCGGTTCGCCGTTGATCCGCATCCGTGGGCAAACGAAAGTAGAGATGCGGCGGCGGCGAACGCGACATCACGTAGCTGTAGGGCAACGTGCGGCTGCGATCGGGACCGCGTAATGCAGCTTGAACGACTTCGTGATCGATCGTGAGCGACGCGCCTTTGCCGACGCAGACGTACCCGCGGGGGGCGATTCGGTACCAGCCACCTTCGCAACTTTTGCTTCCCGCCGAGTTTTCCGCACGATCAACGACAGCGCCTGCTCGCAAGTAGCCGAGCTTGGTCGAGCGATCGCTGGGCGCGACGTAGATCCACGTGCGCATGGCAATGCTGGCGATTTTTGCGCCACGACCAGGTTCGTCGTCGACGATCTTTCGTTCGACAGGCACTTCGGATGCGGATGCGGAAGGTGCCGGGAGCTCGAGTTTGGTAACGACGGGTGGTCGATCGAGGGCTCGGCCGGGAGGATCTTCGACGTTGCCACACGCTACGAGGGCGACGGGTACGAAGAGACGAACAGCACGAGCAAGAGGCGACATCAGGACCAACAACAGGGCAACTGCCTGCGGCAGGACAAGATCATGCAGATGTGGGTTGCGTCAAGTTCGCGGGGTGCGATTGGAGGGACGAACGAGGGCGTCACTGGGGGTCGAGTTACTGGCAAACGGTACCAACGCAGGTAAAGCCGGCCGCGCACTCCGCAGTCATGGTGCACGATGTGTGGCACATATCGACGTTACACGCGTACTCGACGCATGATGTGGTTCCGCCGTCGTCACATATGCCTGCACCATTGCACGTATCGGCATTTGTCACGGTGCTGTTCTCGCAGGTTTGCGGATCGCAAATGGTGCCGTTGGCCGCAAACGTATTGGCGGGACAATTGGCGGCGGCACCAGTGCAGTTTTCGGCGACGTCGCACGAGCCGACGGCGGCCCGACAAAGCAGTGCATTGGATTCAAACACGTCGGTGGGGCATATCGGCGCCATACCCGTACACATTTCTTGAACGTCGCATAAACCAGCGGGCGTGCGGCACACGGTGGTAATCGGCGCCAATGTGTCCGCGGGGCACGCCGTCATGCTACCCGTGCACGTTTCCTCGGGATCGCAATCGCCCAAAGAGGGGCGGCATATTGTGGTATTGGGCTCGAATACATCTGAGGGGCACGCGGTCGACGCACCCGTGCATACTTCAGCAGCGTCGCAAATATCGAGAGCCATGCGACAAACGGTCCCCAAAGTCTCCACGACATCCGTGGGACAGGGTTTTGTCGTGCCATCACATGCATCCGCAATGTCGCAATCGCCAACCTTTGCGCGACAAATTGTGGTCACGGGCTCTACGACATCCGTGGGACAGGGTTTTGTCGTGCCATCACATGCATCCGCAATGTCGCAATCGCCAACTTTCGCGCGACAAATTGTGGTCGCGGGCTCGACATTATCCACGGACGGACAAAGGGCCGCGCTTCCGGTACACATTTCCGCAATGTCGCAAACGCCGTTCTTGGCGCGACAAACAACGCTTGCCGGGAGAAACGAGCAGGTACCGTCGATCGTTGCGCCCGCCGCCAGACTGCAAGCTTGACAATCCGTCGTGGCGCTATTGCCGCACGCCGAATTGCAACAAACGCCATCCGCGCAGAAACCGCTCAAACACTCGGCACTGCCCATTGGACACGTTTGACCGTTTTCCTTTTTGCAAGTTCCGAGGCCATCACACGATTGCGTCGCGCCGGAGCACGTCATTGGGGCGTTCGTATCGTCTTGACCATTAGCGATATTGGTACACGTTCCAAGCGAAGCAGCCAATCCGCAAGATTTACACGTTTCGGTACATGTCGTATTGCAACAATACCCGTCCACGCAAAATCCGCTGAGGCAGCTCGCCGGCAATGAACAGACAACACCCGCTTCCGACTTACACGCGCCTGTGCCATCACACGATTGGCTCATTCCGGAACACGTGCCCAAGTCGTCTTGTCCTGCGCCGACATTCGAGCACGTGCCTATGCTGCCCGGGAGATTGCAAGCCTGACACGTTGTCGTGCAACCGCCATTACAGCAGACTCCATCGACACAGAAACCGCTGAGGCATTCGGCATTGACTCCACATCCTTGGGCAATTTCCTTTTTGCATACACCCGTGCCGTCACAAGATTGACTTGCCCCGGAACAGGCGGGAACGCCGTTGGTATCATCTTGACCCGATGCAACGTTCGAACAAATGCCCACTGCTCCGGCGATATTGCAAGACTTGCATGTACCGCTACACGATACGTTACAACAAACGTTGTCGAAGCATTGACCGCTAACGCATTGAGCGCCCATCGTGCAGGGTTGGCTATCTTTGAGCTTGCAGGCGCCTGACGTATCGCAAGTCATCGTATTGGCACAAACGTTGGCCGGGTTGTTATCTTCCCCCGAAGTGATGTTCGTGCATACCCCGACGCTACCGATGGCATTACATACGCGACACGCTGTCGTGCACCCACTCGCGCAGCAGACGCCATCGATGCAGAAATTGCTCACGCATTCGGTGGCGCCAGCGCATCCCTGCGCGTCATCCTTTTTGCAGATGCCCGCTCCATCGCACGAATTCGTCCCCGTGCAACCCGGAGCGTCTTCACTCGCCTGGGGCACATTGACGCAGGTACCGACGCTTCCGGGAACATTGCACGATTTACACGCCGACCCGCACGTGGCATTACAACACACGCCGTCGACGCAAAAACCACTCAAACAATCGCCCCCCGCGACACAAACCGCACTATTGGTTTTTTTGCACGCACCGGCGCCGTTACATACCGTTCCACCGGACTGGCTGCACGAAGCGTTGACCATTTCGAATGGATTCGAGGGAATTCCTGCCGTACACAGGTCTTGCGTGCATTGATTGCCGTCAATGGGTTTGTCTGCGCTATCCGGATTTTCGACGATGTTGCCCACGGCGTCGCATTCGAAGACCTTGCAATCCTGGCTCGTTTGTCCGGTAGGCAGATTGGTCCCTGTAGGCGTCAAGGCGAGACCGCACTGCTGGTTGATACACGTGCGCGTTTTGCAGAAGTCATTGGGAGGCAGGAGAATGCAATCGCTCGGCAAGATGCAGCCGACGCAGCTCCCACTTCCGTCGCAAATCAGGGGATTACCACACGAAAAGCCCGCAATTTCGTCGGGATTCGTGGGAGTGCCTCCCGTGCAGACGTTTTTCGTGCAGGGATTGTTATCGTCGGGAACGTCGGTATCGAGGGTTTTCGTGAGGGTTTTTCCCGTACCGTCACACACGACCTGCTTGCAATCGCCGGCAGCCTGGCTCGAAATCGGCGTGTCCGTCGCCGTGAAGGTTTGTCCACACACTTGATTGATGCATGTACGTTTCTGGCAATCATCGGTGGACGGCAAAAGCACGCAATCTGCCGCCACGTTGCATTGCACGCAAGCGCCTTGGCCATCGCAAACGTCGGGTTGTCCCACGTCACAAGGCGTACCGGTAGAAACGCCGGGGTTCGACTCCACGCCTGCAGTACAAACGTCTTGGGTGCATGAATTCGCGTCGTCGGGAACGTCGGCGTCATCGTTTAGCGGGGCATCCACGCCATTGGCACAAATATGCAGTTTGCAATCACCAATCGGCTCTTGAAACCCTGGCGTCGGCGTACCATCGAGCGGGCTGAAGGTGCACGTGCCGACTCCGGCATTACACGAATCTTCGGTACACGGATTCTGATCGTCGCAAGGTTTGGTTGGACTGCATTCGACGGTGCATATGCCTGATTCGCACTTGCCAGGCGACGTGCCCATCGTGCACATCGTCCCTTCGCCCAATGGCATATGCGATGGATTTCCATTGCCACAACCATCAGTCGTACACGGCTCGCTGTCATCCGTGATGTCGGCATCGTCATTGGTCGGAACGAGCTCACCATTGACACAATCGTCGCGTCGACAATCGCCAGCGATCTGTTGCATCAGCGGCGCGTTGACTGCATTCGAAAACGCGCACGTTTTGTCGGCCTGACAAGCATCGATCGTACACGGATTTTGATCGTCACAATTCGTGTCGGTGGAACACGCTTTTGCTTGATCTACGGTTTGCGTGCCATAGGGCTCGAATGCGCACGAGGCAACCTGTGTTGCAGCTCCGGCAAAAGCGGCAATAGCTACAAGCGCAGAGAGAAAGCGACGACGGAAGGGCATCGGAGACTCGTTTTCCAAGGGTATCCCATCCTCGCACGATTTCCGCCTTGCCGTCTCACCTAAAATTAATTTTCACGGCGTATCAGGGAGTACACACACCCGCGCCGTTGCATGTCCCGTTGGGACACTCGTTATTGCTTTCGGCTCCCGCTTTGGTGGGGCCACAGGAGCCATCGACGCCAGCAACATTGAGCGCCGCCGAACACGACTGACAGGTCAGATTGCATATGTTGTTGCAACAGAAACCATCAACGCAGTAGGTGCTCTGGCACTCACTCATCGTGGTACACTGCCTCCCATTCACTTGCTTGCAAACACCAGCGCCATCGCAAAAATTTGGCATTGTGCACAGCACTGCCCCATTACTATCAAATTGAGTATTAGGCACGTCCTGACAACTGCCCACGAAACCAGACCGATTGCAGGTCTTGCACGTTTCGGTGCACGCGGTACCGCAACAAACGCCATCGATGCAGAAACCGCTGGAGCATTGACCAGCGGCGATGCATACGGTGCCATTGGCCTGATTTCCACCGCCGCCTGAACAAGTGCCCGACCCATTGCAATTGCCATTGGGGCACTCGTTTTGCGGATCAGTACCATTGAGTATGGACAAACAGCTCCCATTGCTCCCACCTGTCAAAACGCCAGAACAAGCCTTGCACAGCTGACTGCAGATGTTGTTGCAACAATAACCGTCCACGCAATAGCCGCTCAAACAATCGGTCGGTACTGTACACGTTACGCTATTGAGCCCTTTGCATGCTCCAGTTCCATCACATCGATACGGATTGTTGCACGGCGCAGCGCCCGTAGGATCGACGACGTCATTCTCGACAAACGAGCAAAAGCCGACTTTGCCTGCAAGATTGCACGATTTGCACGTGTCATTGCAACCCGTGTCGCAACAAACGCCATCCGCGCAAAAACCGCTGGAACAATCGGCAGCCATACCGCAAGCTTGACCATTGTCACGTTTGCAAGCGCCCATTCCGTCGCAGGAATTGGTGCCCGTACAAACAGGCGCATCGTCGCTATTCGCTGGCACGTTTGCACACATGCCAGCGCTGCCCATCACGTTACACGCCGTGCATTCACTCGTGCATGTTCCCGCGCAACAAACACCGTCGGTGCAGAAGCCAGTCAAGCATTGTTCACCCATCAAGCAATCCGCGCCGCCGATCTTAAGGCACGCGCCAAGTCCATCGCAAACCGTTCCACCATTTTGAGTGCATGCG
>JANORL010000713.1:0-2275 GCA_031415295.1 Polyangiaceae bacterium
CTGCATCGTCGTTCTGTACGGACTTGGGCCATTCATGAGTTGATGCGACACGGTTCGTCCTCCATCTGCGCAAACGACCGTCAGGCAAGCCATTGGTTATGGCGTCGGGCAAACCATCCGCATTTACGTCCGCTTAAATGACTCGCCCCGGACTTGCTGGAATGGGCAATTTCGTATCCCACGTTTTCCACGTCCCGTCGTCGTTCCGCTCGAGCGCGCTGTACGTTTTCGTTTGCGGACCCGGAGTCCCCCCGATGTTAATCATTCCCGGCAAAATGAGGTCTACTTTGCCATTTCGATTTATATCGACCGTGTGCATCGTGCCGGCGAAAAAACGCCAATGTAATAGACGACAAAGGGAGCAACGAGCACGCAAGCCACGGCGAACACGCGGAATACATTACGCGTGTTCGTCGCTTGATTGCGCCCTCGACGCCAAACCCAGATGCTGACACCCAACATCGCCGCGAGGGATGAATACAGCGGCACTTGCAAAAGAGACGGCGGCGCAAGAGGTTAAAAAAACCAATGATGCGCGAATATGGCTCCGGTGATCCCGCAATCGATGCAATCGTAATCGATGCTCAAAACGTGAAAGACAAGCCAGCTCCCGTTGGTCCAACATGCAACGTCTGCGAAGAACTGGCCCCTTTGGGCTTGCGCTTGTGCGGCGTACGCGTGGCGAGCACAACGCCCCCGGCCATCATACCCCCTCCAAATGCAAATTCAAGCACGCCTAAACCCGCCAAGATAAAGCCAGAGCCGCTTCCTAAGATTCCCCCGGTGTCATAGTGCTTGAGGCCATAGACCATGTTCACGATCCCATCGATGGCGAAGGGCAAACCACCGGCAGCAAGCGCCACGCCACCCACAATCAATGCGGCTTTGCGATCCGAGTAGTTGATCGTGACGTAAAGCTTGTCTTTCAATGCGTACGTGCGCGGTCCATACATATCGACAACCCGAAGCTAATTGCTTCCCTACGGGGTCGCGGACTCGCAGGTGCGTAACAAAATCTCATTGATGTTACCGCGGATTTGTTCGGTCTCGCCTGTGGTCGTTCGAACGGTCGGCCAATCGTTCGATTCTGCGAGGCGTGTGGGGTTGAGTAAGGGAAGTTCCGTGGCGGGGGTATAGGTGGTACTCGGACAACCAATCAGGGCAACGGCGCTCGAAACAAGCGCAATGGTTGTAATCGGCGGCGATCCTCGTCGGCGGTGACGATCGCCGGAATGCACAGGCGATCGAGAAGATCGTAGATGGCGTTCTCTTCCAGATCGCGGTCGATGATTCGGCGGGCGAGCTCACCCCGCGGGACCACGTGTTCGTGTCGCAGTCCAGCACTTTCGAGGGCAGCCGAAGTTCGTGCATTCTTGCTCGCGACATGAACGTGGACGTTGTACTTGAACGCATCCTGCTTGACGACTCCGGTTGACTTGTCCACGGCGTCGGCTGTCCACCGCCACATCACTAGAGCAATCTCCCGCCTGGCGAGATCGCTCATCGGATGCTCTGCGTCTCGTGCTACCGGCACCAAGATGCGCACGAACGAGCACAGGTAGCGCCGCTCTCTCCTGCCAAGGATTCCGTACCGCTGCTTCATCCTGATGCCTTCCCTACGGGCCGCCTAACGCTTGAGCGAGTTGTTAGGCCGGCCCGGCCAGAGTGCGAGAGAAGATCACTTTTGCATCGCTCACCGCGTAGAAATCTGGAATCCGGCCACGCTCGGTGTACCCGCGTTTGACGTAAAAGGCTCGCGCCCGCGCCAGCGGAGGCTGGTCGCTCGTCTCGATCACCACCACCCTGGCGCCAGCCTTTCTTGCCTCAGTCTCAACATGAGAAAGCAAGGCGCTGCCAACGCCGCGGCTGTGCTGAAGAGGGTCTGCACCGATCCACCAGACATTGAGAACACTCTCAGCGTAGGGATCCGGTGCGAAGTAAGACCAACCAAGGATCTTTTCGCCTGTTGAAGCTCGGCAAGCCACAGCGGCGTGCCCCTCTGGGAGCTCTTGAGCAGAAAGTGAGTCCAACACGCCACCCAACAAGCCCTCAGCATCTGAGGGAGAGAAGAGCCCGGTCTTCACTGCCAGATCAAGTAGTTCTTGCTTTTCGCTCGCCTCAACCGGGGTGATGACCATTCTTGCCTCGAAAGTTGGTGGACGGCCTAACGTGGTAATGAGCTGCAGACATCCTGAAGCAAGTGCGCGGCAACGCCGCGCACGCCGCGAAGGTGCTTGTCAGCTGCAATTTCTGGTTCGGTGGTGCTTCGAGGGTG
>JANORL010000714.1:0-4474 GCA_031415295.1 Polyangiaceae bacterium
ACCAAGCAACGATCCGACTTCGCCTACAGCATCCGCCTCGAGTTCCACCCCTATCGCATCCATGAATTTGTTGAGAAATCCCATCATGGAAATACCGAGCACGAGCCATTCCACTTGTTCGGGCGCAAAGTGTTTACGAAGTTCGTTTCGCTCGAGGTCCGTGATTTCAATCGGCACTCTGGCCAGCGATTGGGCAACCTTCATCGCCGCCCGTTCACGTGGTGTATACCCCGCATCTTCGCCTTTCAGTGCACGAGCAATCTTGTCGTGATCGACACCTCGACGCATAGAAAATGCCGCAGTATGCGCCGAACAATAGGCACAACCAGAATTACGGCTCGCCACGTACATCGTCAAACCGATAACGTCCGCCGGAACGCCGGCCCCCCATAACACAAACGGCAGGTTCAGAAAGTTGGGCACCATGACGTTGTAGGTGCGAAACGACGTCGGCCAAATCTCCATGTACGGATCGCAATTGGGAACGACCCCAATCAGCTTACGTACGAGTTCCAGAAGCTTGCCGTATTGCTGATGCAAGACCTCCATAGGGACGGCCTGCGCGCGGAGCAAACAAGTGAGCGTGGGTTCCACAATGTGTGTGGTTACCTCAAGAACCGCTTGAAGGCAAAAAAAGTGGAAAGTTTTTAGCCGCGTCGCCGATTCGAGTGGCTTATCATACCTACGCGTATCTCCTGACGCACGCAAGATCGCGACATTGCCACCAGACCAAGACCTGACAGTGTCGCCCTTTCATGGTGCAATGGTAAACGTTCCGGAAAGTGGCAAATCACGCGATGACGAACCCACCAATACTTCATACATCGCCGGCTCCACGACGAATGCCGATGTTGTCTCGTCCCAATACGCCAAATCTGCTGCGCGAACGGTCAAGTCCACCGTTTTCTTCTGCCCCGGCTCGAGCGCCACGCGCGCGAATGCTCGCAATTCTTTCGGTGCCCGTTTGATTCCACTGAGGGGTGTCGCGATATATAGCTCGACCACTTCCTCACCCGCTCGCGCTCCTGTGTTCGTTATGTCCACATGCGCCACTTGCTCGCCGGTTTTGGCGACGGACATGATGTCGAGTCGCAAGTTGGAATACGCAAATGTCGTATAAGACAGCCCAAAACCGAACGGAAAGCTCGGTATGAGGTTTTCATTGTCGATATGCCGATAACCGTGAAAATAGCCATATGTCACGGCGTCCATATCATTTATGAAGGGAGGCAATTGGGTTTCTGAGGTCGGAAACGTCAAGGGCAACTTGCCGGATGGATTCACGTCGCCGAAAATCACGTCTGCAATGGCATTTCCACCCTCTTGCCCCGGATACCACACCATCAGCACCGCTGCGGTACCTTGAATCCAAGGCTCGACCGCAATGGCCGATCCTCCTTCCAGCACGACGATTGTTTTTGCACTTTTAGCCTTCACGTTTTCGATGAGCGTAATGTCTTCGTCACGTAGACCGAGCGATTTCCGGTCGCCAGCCGACACTCCTTGGATGGCTTCGCCTTCGTCCGCGGCTGTGAGACCCACGACCACGATGGTCGCGTCCGCTTCCGTAATGGCCAGTTCTTCCGTGGCCGAAATCGTTGGTCCGGGCACGTGGGTGATCGAAATCGCGCCAGACCTTGCTTTCAGGCCATCAAGAGGCGTGATTGCATAAGAAGGAACGGTATTGCTACTGCCGGTATCGCCAAGGTTTATCGTAGTGGCAAGTGCGCCGACCACCACGAGCTTCTTGGTTGTCGTTTCATCGATGGGCAACGCATTGGCTTCATTACGCAAAAGCACAATGGCCTTGGTTGCGACTTCCCGCGCCAATGCCGTGTGTTTGGGGCTTTCGACCACAGCGGGATCGACGACGACGGGTGCGTCAAGGTGAAACTCGAATTTCTTTCGCAAAATTCGCCGTACCGCGTCGTCAATGACGCTTTCGGGTACTTCACCCTTTTCTACAGCAGCAACAAGTGCGGGACCATAAAAAGCGGCAAGCGGCATTTCGATATCGAGTCCTGCGAGCGCCGACGCGGCGGTGCTTCGGGTCCCAAAAATCCAATCTGATTCCACGAAACCGTCAAAAGCCCAATCGCCTTTTAGAATGTCGCGGAGCAGGTGTTCATTTTCGGCGCAATAATGCCCATTGACGCGATTGTAGGCACTCATCACCGACCCGACTCGGCCGACGCGTACCGCTTTTTCGAATTGTGGCGTATACACTTCACGTAATGTGCGTTCGTCGACCTGAACGTCGACCGTGAATCGTGTGTTTTCAATGCTGTTTGCTGCGAAGTGTTTGGCACTTGCAAGGACGTGTTCTTGCGCGCCTTGAATAAACCCCACACCCATTTCGCCGATATGAAATGTATCTTCACCGTACGTTTCTTGTGCCCGTCCCCAGCGTGGATGGCGAAGCACATTGATCGTCGGTGCGAGAATCACATTGCCTCCTTTGGCGGCTGTTTCGAGGCCAATGGTTTGACCCACGCGTTTTTCGAGCGCCGGATCCCAGGTTGCGCCGCGCGCCATGCCGACGGGAAACGTGGTGGCTTTGCCCGCATGAACTCCGCGCGGTCCGTCGACCATCTTGAACCGAGGAATAATGTGCGTTTCGTCTTCCGGCGTGTACCAAAGACCGTTTGTCGGTGCGATACTTTGCCCATGCATCTGCGCGACCTTTTCTTCGAGCGACATCGCATCGATGAGCGTCTCGATGCGTTCGCCAGGGGGCAGGGGTTTGCCGAGATCCGGACCACCGCACGCAGGAAGACAGGGCAGTAGGGCGAAAAGAAAAGGACCAAGGCATGAGCGTAGAACTCGCATGACCCGGGATGGTAGTTGGCATGGGCGACCAAGGGAAGGTCGACATGACTTTTTTTGTTGACTCTTGGACGCAGCCATGCGCAGACGTAGTAGGCTGGGTTCTTCACTCGCGTGTGGCAATGGTGCAAATTGCTGCATCAAGGAGACTGTTTCGGATGGTCAATCATGGGTTCGTTCAAGTGCCGTGTCATCAGTGCCGCACGACGGTTTGGATTAGTCCGCAGGTAGGGATGGGCATCTGTCCTTCGTGCCACGTGCAGAATCAATTGCCTCAAGGGGGCGGGCAATATGGCGCGGCACCAGGCGCTGGGGGTATGCCCGGTATGCCTCAAGGGGGCGGCCAATATGGTGCGGCACCAGGCGCCGGGGGTATGCCCGGTATGCCTCAAGGGGGCGGCCAATTTGGCGCGGCACCGGGCGCTGGGGGTATGCCCGGAATGCCTGGAGCGGCATATCCGACGTCGATGCCGAACATGGCCGCGGGAGGCGGCTCTCCCGTTTTGAAAATCGTTGGCAGTGTGCTCGTCGCCGTCGTGGTGGGTGGCGGCTACTTCGCTTTCAACATGGTGAAGAGTCGGTTCATTGCGCCGAAAGGCAAGATGACGTACTCAGCGGCCGGGTTGAAGTCCGCGGACGCATCGGACGGTGACGTGATGATCAGCGGCGTCGCAGCCAATGCCAAAAAATGGAAAAAGGATGCCTATTGGTGGTCGGCCAATTATCAGGCGGTGCGACCTGATGGCACGGTCGACGTTTCCAAAGGTGCGGAAGTTGTCTATATCTCGCCAAGTAAAGTATCAGCTCTTACGAAAACAGGGCGTCAGGACAGCCTCCGCAAGTTCGTCTTTGGCCCCACGTACGTCGATTTCTCGCGGAAATGGAACGCGATGAACCAATGGAAGGGTGTCGAGTCCCCGGCACTTCCGACCTGCACGATCAAGCAAATGGCGAAAGCGCTGGAAAAAGAAGGCCTCACGGGGAAAAAAACCGTGCGTATCTCGTTCGATCCGAGCTTCGACTGGGGCGCGGAGCAGGTCTGGCACGTCCGCGGCAGCGATCCAAAGATCGACGCTAGCTATTCGATGAAAACGTGTGCCAAGCTGACGAGCGCCGTCGGCGACACGGGCAAAGGCGACGCTTCGGGTGGCACCGACGACGGCGGCGAAGGCGAATGAGGGGTTTGGGGCGAAGGGCGCCGAAGTCGATCCGAAGCCCCAAATGTTCAACCAGATCGCAATAGGAACGCTCAGATGGCCGGTCGCCCGTTGATAAATGACGAGTCCGCTTTGTCTGAAAGGTACTCAAACCCGGACAGCGCAAAGCGTCGGCGCGTTCTTCGCGAAACTCTCGAGCGATTCGAGAGCTGTCCTGCAAAAGACCGCTACCAGAGCCAAGCCCGAGAAAACCTGGAGCGATGGAATCGACAGTCGCGAGTTTCCGGTCGTTCGAATCGGGTCCTGGTCATCCCTGGTGATTGGGGAGTTGTGACTCGAGACCTGACCAAAGAATTCGGCGAGCGTTTTGCCGTACTCAACATGGCGAACGCCTACGTCCCGGGTGGTGCGTACGTGGAAGGTGCGATGGCTCAAGAGGAGAACATGTACCGCAGGGCCGACTGCCATTTCTATATTGATCCACCGCACTA
>JANORL010000715.1:0-6727 GCA_031415295.1 Polyangiaceae bacterium
GATCCCTCGAGCGTGGGGGACTCGATGCGACGGCTGCTGCTGCGGAAGTGACGGCAACGATTGATCGTTGCGTTTCGTACGCGGGTTGGGCGGACAAGTACCAGTCGCTCTTTTCGAGTTTGAATCCGGTTGCTGGTCCTCACTTCAACTTCACGCAGCCGGAATCGATGGGCGTTGTGGGTGTCGTAGCTCCAGCTCGTCCCGCGGTGGGTGGTCTGCTTGGTGCGGTGATTCCGATTATCACGAGTGGCACCACGGTCATCGTGATTGCGAGCGAAGCGGATCCGCGCACGCCGCTTGTTTTGGGTGAAGCGTTGGCGACGAGTGATCTTCCTGGTGGAGTTATCAACATCATCACGGGTCGCGCGTCGGAGTTATTGGTTCATCTTGCCAAACACATGGATGTGTCGGCGCTTGATCTGCATGGAGTCGAATCGACGCTGCTGAAGAAAGCCGAAGAGGCAGCGGTGGGCAGTGTCAAACGCGTGCGGACGCGGTCACTTGATGATGCGGCATGGTTCGACGCGGAGGCGACAACGAGTCCGCGGTGGATCGAGCGGTTTGTCGAAATGAAAACGATTTGGCATCCGTCGGGGGTGTGAGCGCTGCCGCAATGGTTTACCCGCGTGTCATGGCGCGCCAGCTTCAAGGCGTAGGCGCAGATCCCGACGTAGCGCGTTGTTTCTGGCGCATTGGGTTCGTTGGCACCTTATTGGGTTTGATTACGCCGAGTAGCAGGCGAAGTCCGGCGGTTTCATCAAAGCTGCACGCGAGTGCTCTAAGACCAAGAATCCGTCGATAACGACGATGGACGATGAGAGTTAATTTGGGTCCCATTTGACAAAGCGGCCTGGTATTTTCCACACGTGGAGGTTCAGAAATGGATCCTAGGCTTGCAAAATTCTCTCTTGGTCCTGCACAACTCGAGGCGCTCGAAGCCGCCATCCAATGTTTGATCGGCCTTGACGCATTCGATTGCCTCGAGAAAAAGGATGAACGCGGTGCTGCAACACGGTTTGCCGTGTTGGTCGAGCGCGCCGATCGGGTAGGTAAACTACACATTCGTGGTACTGTACATTCTCGCGCCGAGTTAGAAGCTGGGTTGCGTCGAGTTTGTCCGGATTTACGCGCGCAAATCGTCAATGGTTTTAATAAGGCGAGCCGTCTGCATGCGACGCTCGCCATGATCGAAGTGCTCACCGTGCAACCCTATGCAAAGAGCGAGGATACACGCAAGTTTACAGTTTCCGACGATGCACGAAATTCAGTGGCGGAATTTATCGCTACGGCTGTCGATTTCGAGGGGCGAAGTCCAAGTGCGACGGTGAAGACGGTGCGTAGTGCACTCGACGAAGCCAATGGTGTATTTAGTCAATTTTGGAAACGACTGGGCATCTTCGTCGTGGCTGCTGTCGTCACCGGCTTTACCGGTGTTTTTGCCGGTCCGTTCATTGGCGGGTTGATCGGGACATACCTTCTTGGCCTTTCGGGAGCTGCCGCGGTCAGTGCGGGTCTGGCTTTGTTGGGCGGCGGTGCACTCACTGCGGGCGGGTTTGGCATGATGGGCGGGACCGTGGTCATTGCCACCGCATTTGGCGCCGTCGGTGCTGGTGCGTCGCAAGCGTTTCTCGGTAAAGATGGCGCGGTGATCGCTCAAATTGCGATCATTCGACATCTCGCAGCATTCGGCGCCATAGACCGCGTTCAAATGCTCGACCACCAACTCGCTGACGATTTCCGTGAAGCGCTCGAATTGCAAAAAGCGTACTACGATGAGATTGCCAAGGGTCAGGACAAGGAAAGCAAAGAGGCGAGGAAAGTCGTGTCGGTGCTCGAGAAAGCCTTGGAGTGGCTAACCGACACGTATACGAAAGCCGTACGGGAAAAACGTGTCCGGCGTGATCCGGTCGCATGGTCACCGCCGGCGCCACCGAAAGCCGATGCCGTCAAAGATTCAGATTTCGCGACGCTTGCCAATTCAATCCAAGAACGTCGCCAAACACTCGAATATTGTGCAATATTTCTTCGCAATGCAAGCAGCACCTATGCAGATGTCAAAGATGCGGACTTCATGGTCGCGTTGCTGAAACAGATCAATGGAGGCACGCGACAACGGCTCATGGCTGGTCACGAGTTGTTGCAATGCGCGATTGCCGAGATCATGAGCCTTGTGGACGCATGTCAGCGCGACTTGGAGCATCTCGTAGCGGCAATCAACAAGACAGCGAAGACAATCGACGAACTGCGCAAGCGCGATTTGATCATCCAACGTTATGAGGCCATTCATCGCGAAGTTTTGCATAATCTACGACAAGCAGCGGAAACCAACGCTGCGCTTCGCGTGGAAGTTGAGCGACAAGATCGCGCACTTGCTCGGGCACTGCTTCTCGCAAGCATGTATCGAGCGACCCACTCCGTAAAACGCCTTGCGGAAACGAATGCAGCTCCAGATGCAGGTGATGTCCCTCGACAAACTGATTCCGACGGCACTCGGTACACCGCAAGGGTCGACCTGGCGATTACGATGCTCGTGGAAACCAGCGACGATGCGTTGCGGGGGATCATGGATCACGCGCGTGATCTTGGATTGGTCATGAGCCGAGATGAGGTGATGGAGATCATGGTCGCACTCGAATTGCCACTCGGAGCGCCGGCCGAGTCCGTACGTGTTCGATTTCGTGAGCGATTTGCGGAAGTGCATCCTGATCGCCATCAATCGGCGAGTGGTGCAATGGAGCGTATGCTCCAAGCGCAACGAATGCGTTTGAACTTCGCGCGAGACATTCATTTCCGATATCTTGGGACGCGTGGATACACGGAGGAGTCATGAGCATACGTGACAATGACGGTGCACTCGGTGCTGCGGTCGCGACAGGCGCATCTGTGGCGTTCCAGCGTGGACTCGATGAAGCCGTTAAAAATGCGCGCATTGCATTGCAGGAGGCGGTGGGGCGTCGTAAATCGATGCCTGTTCAAACGGCACAGGGATTTTTCGCTGAGGAATGGCACGCTCAAACGTTTAATATCGATGCCTACAAGAAAGGCGCTCGAGGTTTAGTCGCGGAAGTGCTCAACAGCAATGAGCTAGGCTCGATCGATATCGAGATTCAGCACGGCATGAAGCCGCCGTTGACCGTGCAATCCAAATATCATGGCAATGCGCACAGCACCGCCACGGCACAGTCGCAACCGACCAACAACAAAGCCGATATTAAACTTGTGCCATCGGATCAAATAGACAAAATTCGGGAAATCAGCGCAGCGAAAGTGTCGACAGGTGCAACGGAGCAGGCCCGGCAATCGGCGGGTCATACGGCGGAAAAAGCTTCCGATCGGCTGCGAGCGCAGGGAGTGGAATCGAAACCGTTGTCGCGTGCAGAATCGGAGCGTTTGACCGAGCGCACCCGAAGTGGTGAAAATGTGCTAGCTCACATGCGTGGACTTTCACCGCAAGAGATTGCCTCGAAAGCCGCAATGGGAGGCGCTGTTGCAGCGGGTATTGGTTTTGCGATTGGGGTTGCTCCCAAGGTGCTCGAAGCCATTCGCGCGTGGCGTGAGGGGCAGCGTTTGGGCGATTCCGAATTCGATGCTCTCCTGCGCGAAGGATTGCTCGATGGAGGACGTAGTGCATTACGTTCAGGATTGCAGGGCGCGATATCGACGGCACTCGTGCACGCAGCAGCCGCGGGGCATTTGGGACAAGCTCTCGCAGACGTCGGCCCTGGTCCGATTGGAGCCATTTCGGTGGTAATTTTGCAATCAATACGCGATGGTGCAGCTCTTTATCGTGGCGAAATCGATACCGCTGAGTTTGCCTGGCGTACGACAACCACCGCTACGGTGAGCGCAGGCTCCTGTGTAGGTGCCGTATTGGGTCAAGCAGCCATTCCGATCCCATTCCTGGGTGCACTCATTGGTTCGGCCGTTGGCGGTCTTGTCGCGCGCGTTGGTATCTCATTCGTCGAATGGGCAGCGGACAAATTGCTACCCGAGCTGGATGCAGCATTCGATCGTGTGGGCGAGGTACTGTTCGGGTGGGATCTCATTGCCCAGGCACGCGCGCAATCCGCAGCATTTGAAGCAGCGCTCGTCGAACTCGATGCAGCGTTTGTGCAAGTGCGAGAACTCGAGGTCAAAGCGTTTGCGGCTCTTTCGTTGCCGCCGATCAACCTGGATAGACTTGCTCAGGACGCCCAGGATATGGAGAACCGACTCGAACAGTTCGAGGCCGAGTTGGCAGCGTGCAAAGGCCAAGAAAAGGAGCCAACCACTTTTCTAGCGGAGTGACGACGGAAGCGAGGGGACGAAATTATTGTCTCGCCGCGGCACCTTTCGGGAGAGTGGGCAATTTTTCTTGGGAGCCAAAACGAGTCCGACGTTGGGTCCGCTCAAGACGACCCACCGGCACGAATCGATTCTGTCAGACGATACACGCCTGTGGTTGGGTTTCGACCCATTTCTTCTTGATGCAAAGCCTCAGCATCGAGGGATTGCGCTCTCTTCAGCGCATCGGCATAACCTAGATAAATCAGGGCCAGGTTCTTGTCGTCGAGTGCCTTGTCGTAATCTCGCAGAAATGTCTTCACATCGGACTGGGCGCTATGGCGATGAATATACGCACGCTGATCTTTGAAATGCAAAAGCAACCATAACTCGAAACACGGATTGGAAATGGCCATTGCAACATTTTCCTTGTTGGCCCAATTAATTGCCTCTTCGAGGTGCGGATGCTCATCCACGTCGAAAACGGCCCAAACCTCGTCCCACAAGAGGTTCTCGTCTTTCTCAGCTTTCGCCCTTTGCGCTGCATCCTCCCGCTCGCGAATGGCGATTTCCACAACCGTTTTGGGTACGCCCGTTTCCCGCGCCATTTCGACATGCACGAGCGGATTTCGAACCTGTTCCTTGTAATATTGGAAATAATCTCGTTCCGTCGCTTTTCCTTCGCTGACGATGAGAATACGATGTTTCGGCTCGCGCTTCGGTTTGTGCTTCCTCAACGCAGCTTCTTTGCGTCCGCGAGAGACCATTTTAATTCGCGCCTTTGCCTGCTACGAGATCCCCAAGAAACGGAATGGCACCGTATCGCCCCTGAAGATAACCCCGCTCGAGGTTTTCTTCATTTTTCGGATTAAAATCAGTGAGTGGATAAAGGTGAGTGGCTCCGAATTGGTCTTTCTCGGTGAACCATACTTGATCCCGCCGCAATGGCGCATCACCAAGCACATTTCCCAGAAGATTCGTGTCATGGGTTGAAAATATTAATTGAGCGCCGCGCGGATTGTGCCGAGGATCCTGAAAAAGTCTCAAAATTTCGAGCGCCAATTTGGGATGCAAACTGGATTCGAGCTCGTCGACGCAGAGTAAGCCGCCTTCTTCAATGACGCGAAGAAGCGGAACTGCCATTTCGAGCAACCGCACCGTGCCCGCAGATTGAGCGGAGAGTGGTAACCAAGCTTCCTGGCTCGGACTCTCGGATCGATGCATGAAGTAGAGCTCAGTACGTTTGAGTGATTGCTGCCGACCGGATTCGATAACAACATCCTCTTCCGCAACCTTGATATCGATTATCCCAATGTCTGCCGAACGCAACAAACGAAGAATGGCTTCTCGGCGAACTTGTTGAACATCAACTTCGATTTCGGCATCGAGAAACGATGACAATCGTCGCGCGGGACTAACAGGGGCACGACCAAATGCGACTTGCATTGGGCGCATATTCTGGGGCATTCGGCGAGCCATTTCGAACTGGATCTCGCGAAACCATGAATACAGCGGCCTCAACTGCTTATGATTATTCTGATCTGCTGCGGATAAGAAAAGGCTATTCGGTCTCGTGTGTGCCGCATTTGTCTCATTTTCACCAATGAGATCCGTACCGAAATCGAATTTGTCGCCGTTGCGTTCAAATAAGGTTTGGCTTGCTCCGTTTGGAAATGCGTAAAGCCATTCTTCTTCGATGATTTCAGCATTCAACGCAAAGCCATAACGATATCGAATCCCGGAATACAAAAAGTCGACTTCGTACAACGAGCTTTCATTGGATTCGTCGGCCAAGGCGAATGCATCTTGAGGTGTACCGTCCGCGGGATCCCAAAGGCGTTGCGAATCGACGACAGCGTCACGCATGAACCACAAAGCGCCGATGACGTTGCTCTTTCCCGATGCATTCGCACCATAAAGCGCCAATGCAGGAAGTAACGTCTCCGCAATTCCCGGTGCATGGATACGGATACATCGCGTGTCATCCGCGCCAAGCGCATCGGCGGCGACAAGCGACACGATCTGCTCATCCCGCAGTGAGCGATGGTTTGCGACACGAAATTGGATCAACATGACGCCTCTGGCACGGACCTCTTATCCCGCTTTCACACTGGAATGCAAGCACTTTTCATGCGTCGACAGACGCACCGTTCGTCCGGACCATCACGGCCGCAGTCGTGTTCAGACCCGAACGATGTCGATTCCCATCGCTTCTACGGCACGCACACAGGCTTGCCCGTAACGTACAAGTATCGCAATCGCATCGGATTGCACGTGAAGAGATCTTCGGGCCGGTGCTCAGCGTGATGACGTTCCGTACGCCCGACGAAGCTGTCGAGAAGGCAAACAACACGATGTACGGGCTGTCGGCGGGAGTTTGGACGGACAAAGGGTCGAAGAGTTTCTGGGTGTCGCAGCGCCTCCGCGCGGGGGTTGTCTGGGCAAACACTTTCAACAAGTTCGA
>JANORL010000716.1:0-2207 GCA_031415295.1 Polyangiaceae bacterium
CGAAATAGGTGGGGGCTATCCGAGCGGCGGATACCAACCGGGACCACCTTTACCCAATGAAATCGAATCTGCCGGGGCTACTCGAGCCCCTCCCGTGGCGCCCAGTGCAACGGCTTCACCTCCTTACTGCGCACAAATTGCAGACGCCGTTGGAGATCGAAACTTCAAGTGCGCGGTTCCTCCAAACAGTGCTGAGGTCGGGACATGGGGGCCGGAAGCAACTCCGTGGATGAACGACCTCGTAAGCGGTTGCTTTAGCGACTCTGTACCGATATCGCTCAAAAACTTAAAAGTTTCGTCTGCCACGCAAAAGTGGACGCGTACAGAAACCCGCTCAATTGATGGAGGCGTTACTGTTGATGTCGGGAAAATTTTGCCTTTCCTTCCTTCCAAGTGGCTTCCGCAGGGTGGCATTAAAGCGAAGAAGTCAGCTTCCATCTCCTACACTGTGGAGTTCGATGAAGCGCAAATTCAAACAATAACGGGTCTTTCCAAGGCGCTTCGCGACAGAATGATCGAAACTGCAGGGGAAACTGCTGACCTAACACAGAAGAGCGATATAAAGCACTGCATCACCGATCTCTGCAATGGGAATTCTGTGGTATCGGCACGAGCATTTATCGCAAAAATCAAGATCAGTTTCAGCAAGACAGCGTCGAACGACTTCGACGCGAGCATTGGATGGAGCGCGCTCGGTACAGATGGCCACCTTCGGATGAAGGAGAACAGCGATGGGTCACGCGAAATCTCAAGCTCTACGCCACTTGTACTCGCCGTCGAATCGTTGAGCGGTGCAACTCTCCGCGAAAACCTTACAAATGCTGGCGTGTGCGCCAAGCCACAAGCCAGTGACTCCCTTAGGGAATCGATCAAGCTGGTCTCACGGGACTTTCTTGAGAGCTATCAGTGCGCTGCACTGCGCGCCGGCGTAGAGCTGGCAAACAGCGTTTGCGCGAATCACGTCGCGCCGTCGTGTGGCGGAGATCTCGGGACGGATCCGCCGTTGGCAGTTCCGTCAGCTGGTGCGTCGAACGCTTGTACGCCAGAGCAACTCGAAACTCAGGTTTACGCATGCCGAATCGGAAGATTTGACAAGTCGCTCCTATCGCGAACATGCGATGCTTTCCAGGCTGAAGTTAATGCCAGCTCCAGCGGTAGCGCGATTCAGCTTAGCTGTAATACGCAACTCGAAAAGAAGTGGTTGCGTGATCACAAAGATACCAAACTACACGCCATCATTCTAGACCCCTCAGCACAAGTGCTGCTTGCAGACGAGTTATTGGGTCGCGCCTCTGCTTCCGAGATTTCTGCCGTAATATCCTCGTGGCGGAAGCGATTCACCGCATCCTCTGCAACATCGACAGCGGAGGAGAACTGGAAAACAGCGGTCACTGGACTGGGATGGATCTGGTGGCCGAAGCCCAAATATTCGGCAATGAATTGGGAACAGTTCCAACGTGACATCCTCGCAGACACGATGACGATTCTAGCTGATACACACCAATCTAACTTCATACGTCAGAGTCCAGGGTGCAAGAATTTCGTAATGGGGTGGGATAAGCAAAGCAGCACGTGGTTGTTTGTGAAGAATGACCCCATTAGCGAAAAGGGGTTATTCCCAATACTCTGGTTTCGGGAACGAGTGCCCGCTGATAGGATTGCAAACGAGTTGGCCTTGTTGTTACTTCCGCGCGCACCGCAGAGCGAAAATTGAGTTGCGCGCTACGTGTAATCATTTCGCTGCCGATGAATGGCACGGCCTGAAGCGTAACAACTTCAATTCACGGTCTTGCAAGAGTACGAAGATGCCTCCTTGTCCCAACCCCAACGGCAGCCGTACGACTTGAACCACATCGCTCGACGTCCGCCTTGCGACCCCCTCACTCCTTAACACCTCTCCCACAAATCGCCCCGCCAAACTATACTCCTACCGAGTAGCCTCTATGAACCAAACTCGCGCTGCCATTTACGCCCGCCGGTCCACCGACGAACACCAAGTCGAGAGCCTCGACACGCAGCTCGACAATGCCCGCCGATTCGCCATTGCGAAAGGCATTCGCCTCGACCCCGCACACGAATACACGGATACCGCGAGCCGCGCCGAGTTCGCCCCCAAGCGCCGCCCTGGATTCGCCGCACTCCGTGACGCTGCAGCCGAAGGTAAGTTCGACATCATCATCACCCGCGACGACTCGCGCCTCGGTGGC
>JANORL010000717.1:0-6082 GCA_031415295.1 Polyangiaceae bacterium
CGCACGGATGCTTGTCTGGTGAAGACTTGTGCGACGGCAAATGTGTACGAGTCGACGACAACGCGGCGCATTGCGGGGCGTGCAACAAAACGTGCGGGGTTGGTCCTGACGGTCCGGGGATTTGTTCGCAAGGAAAATGCGTTTTTACGTGTAATGGTGTGCTGGTCGAAGATCCCGTGGGGTGCAAAAATTTCTTCGGAGCGTATGAATCGTATCCGGCAGAATGTGCGGGATGCGCGACCCCGAATCTGACGACAGGGATGTGTTCATGTCCGAGTCCGTCGTCGGAATTGATGCTTGCTGTTCAAAGTGATTGTCCGGGCGTACCGATGCGATCGGCGACGAAGTTACGACTTTGTACGACGTCGAGTGTATCGGCGTCGAGCGATTTCGGCGGGGCGTATCAAGTGGACGATCTGCCTGGCTGGTGCGGAGCGGTGGCGCAATGCCGGGTGGGTAATCCCATGACAGGAGGAGCGTGCGCGTGTCCTGCGGGATTCGATCCCATTGCGGTGCGGTCGATTATTCGCTTGCCGTGTGATAATGGCGAAGCGGGCACGCAGATTGTGTTTTGCGGAAACAAGAACGCTGCATTGCAAACGTTTGGCGGGGTATTTCAAGTGGACGATGTGGCGCCGGCGTGCCGGGTGGCGAATCCATGGACGGGTGGGTGTTCGTGTCCAGCGAATACGAAGGAACAAGTGTATCGCGTGATGGTGGACGGGGCGGCAGGGCTTTACGGGTCGACGCTGAGGATGTGCGTGCCATAGAGGTTGTTTTCAGGCTGCTGCGCGTTGCGAATCGTCGGTCGGGCTGGCTCAGCGCACGATGTACGCTTCCGCCGCCATCACTAGCTTCGCAACGCCCGCAACGCCCGAGAAACACTTTCTTAGCGAAGGCTCAATCGAAGTCGCTATCGCCGCTGGTGGGTTTGCATGCGGTTTGGATGTTGTCGAGTACCGCGCTGCATTCGGTGAGGTTCGCCCAAGAGCGCGTACTGACGGTGTCACAGCTTGCGGCTTTGATGGTCGTTACGCACGCATTGACGTCGACTTTGGGGGAGCAACCGACGTAACCGACGCAATCGCCAATGCTGTAGCTACAAACGTCGGTATCGGCGACGGCGGAAAGGCCGCAACTGGTGAGGACACCATTGGTCGCATCGACGAGTTTTTGGCAGGCGGTGCCGCTGTCGAATTCATTGTCGTCACAACTGCATCCGGCAGCGATGAGGGCGGAGAAGACAAACAACAGCGCGAGCGCCCAGGCCGGAGATGTTTTCGTGTTTTGCATGGAATTTCGTTCCTCGAAGGGAGAGAACGTATGCGATAGGCGTACGAAGCGTCAATGGGGAAAGGCGAGAATGGGAGCGGTTTAGTCGCTGATATCGGACTGACTCGTAGCGACGATAGCAAAGAGGTCGGCGAGTGACGCGAGAGCGGCATCGTGAATGGTACTGGCGGGTAAGACATTGCCGTTCAGCCCAGGCAATGCGCGTGTGGCTGTGGCTGCCGCGACGACGGTCGTGCCATAACCACGATTAAATGCTGCCCGTGCTGTGGAATTGACGCAAACGTGGGTCATGAAGCCAGCGAGGACGACGTTTTTCGCGTCAATCTTTTGGAGTTGTTCGTGCAAATCAGTTTGTTCAAAGGAACTCGGGAATTTTTTGACGATGACGGGCTCGCCATTACGTGGAGCGACGAGCTCGGAGATTTGGCCAATCTCGGCGCGGACATCATAGGGCGATCCGGGGCCGGCGTCGTGCATGATGTGGAAAATAGGGGTGCCTTTTGCACGGGCGCGGGCGAGCAAACGCGCAGCTTCTTGAAGGGCGGGTTCGACGCCTTCGAGCTGCATGATTCCGTGTCGGTAGGTGTTTTGGCAATCGATGAGAATGAGCGCGGATTCGCTCAGGGAATGCGGTTGATTGGAAAGGCCAACGATGTTGCGGAGAGTTGTCGGATTGGACATGGGAGAGCTCCTGGTGATAATCGCGTCGTCGTGGTGCAACGTTATGATGGACGGTAACACGGAAGGCACTTTCAAGTGCACGGGCTATCAAAGCACTTGTTTAACACGCGAATTTATTTCTTGAATTGAAGACTTTTGTCAAGGTCCGCAACCGTTGATGCCAAGTGGGGGCCCCTGCCATAAGCGCTAACTTAGACATACATCGCCTCAATTCTTTACTCCGGCGGGGTTTGGGGCGGCAGCCCCATCGTCAACTGGGTAGAGGGAAAATGCCGAAAGCGCGCAGCGCTTGTCGGCATTTTTCCTGACAAGGGTTGAACGCGTAGCGTTCAACCTCTTACAGACTCGATCGTGGAACTCACCACCGCTGGTGCCGGAATGGTCCAGTCTCGGTAGGTCGTAAGGGTGCGGGGGATGTTCAGGAAGCGGCGGGCAAAGACGTTACGCTACGCGTTCGGCTTCCCACTTGAGGATGTTGCAATAACCCCACGAGCTGTAGATGCCGCAGGTGACGTAGGTAAGGATGACCGCGAGCAAGTACGTCCCGAAAAACCCTCCGGGGTCTTTACGGAATTGGAAAGGTCGGCCATCGAGCTTCGTGTTTTCCCACATGAAAGCAAACAGGTCGTTGGCAAACCAAGCGCCGTAGATGCCGCACGTGATGCTCGTGAGAATCGAGCCGAGAATGTACGTTCCGAGTAGCGATGCCGGATCGCCGTGGAAGGAGAAGCGGTTCGGTTGCCCATTCACCAGCACTTTGCTGTGAACGAACTCGCTGCTTCGCACGATGGCCCACGGCGTATAAATGCCGCAGGTAATGGCCGTGAGAATCGCGTTGATGATGATCATCTTGGCCAGCTCTTGGGGCGTGCCCGTGTATTGGCATTGCTGGCCGTCGATCGTCAGAGCCTCGTAGTAGAACCCGTAAAACTTGTTCGAGTACACGACGGCGGCGCCGAGCATGACGGCGACCAACACGAGGCCTCCGACAAGCGCCATCAGACCGCTGAGGATTCCCCCCGTTCCGATTGCGCGGTCGATCACACCACCTATGGCGACCAAAATGAACAAGAAGATGTAACCCACGATGACCGGCACTGCCCGATAGAGCAGCACGAGGCCGAACAACTTGCCGCCGTCACCACTGAAGACGACGCGTTGTCCAGGCGCGCCCATCCCGCCGCCTTGTCCCGGCGGAGCGCCATAACCACCGGCAGGAGGTGCATATGCACCCATGCCCGGAGCGCCCATGCCTGGAGCACCACCTTGAGGCGGTCCCCATCCACCGCCGCCACCAGCCGGCGGCATACCGCCACCGCCGCCCGGAGGATATCCGCCACCACCAGCTGGCGGAGCGCCACCTGGTGGACCCCATCCGCCGCCACCACCTGGAGGAGGAGCACCACCTGGTGGCGGACCATATCCGCCACCGCCGGGTGGAGCGCCACCCGGAGGCGGTCCCCATCCACCACCACCAGCCGGCGGCATGCCGCCACCCGGAGGATATCCGCCACCACTAGGCGGGTATCCCCCGCCGCCACCATAACCGCCTGGGTTCATGTATACCGTCCCTGTTGCCGAGAGAAACTCGAGGTTAACCCTCTAAGGCAGAGCCTGTAAAGAACTCATGCCCTCTCCGACGCAACGCGTTCATCAAGGCGAGGTTGCTGCGGCAGTCGCTTGCGCTTCGGTTTCGAGCGACAACTCGGAAACGCCATCTTGAAAGCTGATCCGGGCCAGCATCAGCTTCTCCTGAATCGCCACCAAATCGATGGTTGATTTGGACAAACGATCGCTCACGTCCTGCATTTTCTTCTCGAGACTCTGCATCAAAGGCCCGCCGCTCTTCACCAGCTTCAACGTCACGATCTGTGCGTGAAGTTCGTCCATGCGGTTGCGGTACTCGTTCATCTGTTCGCGGATCGTCGTGATGCGTTGCTCGAGATTGCCCATCTCTTTTTGCAAATCGAGCAATTTTGTAACGGATTCTTTGATTTTTCCCGTGACCGCCGACGTCGTCAAATACGCCCGAACCATCTCCATACCGACCGACGATCGAATGTCTGTGCTCTTGAAGACCGGCGTCTCCTCTTCGATGTCCACGTTCACATTCGCGCCCGCAGGAACCTCGATCTTGAACAAGTACGACTCGCCCATGCGTTCTTGCGAAGTTGGTGCTTTCGTCAGCTTGTAGCCCGCTGCCACCGAGTGCTTGATGTAGACGGTTGCTTTTTCTTGCATGCGGTTTGTCAGGCTCAACATCTTCTTACGCGTGTGTTTGATCTCGGTGGAGAACACTCCACGCTGCACCGTCAAGATGCGTGCGATCGCATCGCGCGTGTCATCCTTGCGTTCCACGACAATTTGACGATCGAGGGCAAATGGTACGAAAGCGAAAGACTTTGCCGGAATCGGATCACTCATGCCTTCGCCGATGAATCCGTCTTCGCCGAACACAGCGACGGGTCCGCTTTCGAGGACTGAATTCGTGGGGTTTTTCAAGCGCACCGTGCGGAACGGATACATCGCATTTCCGCGAGCGCCTTCCGGATCGTACAGATAGACAAACCCGCCTTCGGTTTCCGTGCTGAGGATCGAGACCATCGCCGACGTGGCTTTCGGAACCGACATCGACGTTTGCGATTCGAAGTACGACTTGCCGATCGGCTCGTTGCCCTCCGCTGTCGGTGGTTTCTCCGTTGCTGCTTGGCCTTGGCCAGCTTGAGGTGCATCGGGTGCTTCGACGATGCTCACGCCACCAGCACGACCGTTTTGCATGCCGTTACCGACCGCGACGACTTGCGACGGATCCAAACCGGAACGAATGAGTTTTTCCCGGGCACGGTTTGCCCGTTCCAGCGACGCGCTGTACTTGTCGCCATCGCGCGAATCGGCCCAACCTTCGACGACCACTTGCTTGCGCGTTCCACGATATTGGGACGCCAAACGATCGAGCCCGCTTGTATCTGGTCGAGGCGCTTGTTGTTGCGGCATCGGCTTCGACTCTCTCTGCGGCGCAGTCGGCGCTGCTGCTCCTCGCCCGCCACCAAGACCACCGAACGTCGTACCTGTCGTGGTCTTGGGTTTGGCCGGCGCCGCTCTGCTCTCCAGGTCCATGGCTTGACGCTCCTCATCCCGAATGTTTGCCGTAGCTAGACGTGCATCATCGAGTTCGGCAACAACACGTTTGCCCCCGCCACCAGGCATCGGAACGCCCGCGAACGACGACCCACCCATCGGCGGCGCTTGGGCAAACAGATCGTTCGTTTGAAGCGTCTCACGCTGCACCATGCGAATCGATCGCAAGTCGAAGCGGAACGACATCGCGGAACTCGAACCCACCCCGAGTTTGACCTTGGTCCAATCTTCGCCCGAAGTGTTGTCGACGATGGCCCATCCCTCGAGCTTCATCTTGCCTTCTTTGCCGAGCGAGATGCGATAACTCGGCTTCCAAGAAGGCGCTTCGGTCACGTACGACAAGAGCAGTTTGTGCGGCTTGGGTCCTTGGAGCTGAATCTCCATGCTCACCATGCCGCTCATCGCGTTTTGAACTTGTTGATTTTGTTGATTCAGTTCGTTCCCGACAAACGCTGATCCTTGTGTTGGATAAGCGATCGGAGCGGGTTTGCCCGTGGTCGTATCGGTGACCGTGAGCGACTTGAGAAAGTCGTCGATCTTGTCCCCCGGCACGCTGAGGCGCAGCGAGTCACCGTTGATCTCGGCGTACCGTTCGAAGTACGCAACGCCGTTGCGGTAGACGACGACGCGTCCGAGGGTCGTGTCGCTTCGGACAAACGTCGTCGTTCGACCACACCCGAAGAGACAAACGAGGGAGAGAGGCAGGAGAATCTTCTTCATGCGGAAACCTCACTGAACCATGGCGAGACGGCTATGGTCGTCACGCGATCGTGTTAAACGTACGACACCGCGCGACGATCTTTCCCGCGCAGGTCGAAAGGTGAAAGTCAAAAGGTGCCAACCACTTTTTTGAAGGTTCGAAAAGGTGAAAGGTGCAGTGAAAAGGTGCTGCAAAGGTGCCCTGCTGACGGTCAAAAGGTGCCAACCACTTTTGAAAAGGTGCCTTTGAAAAGGTGCCCTTTGAAAAGGT
>JANORL010000718.1:0-2863 GCA_031415295.1 Polyangiaceae bacterium
CGCAGCAGCCTGATAAACACACTCTCGTCATGAATTACACGCCGACACATCATCGGTGATAGGATCGGCCCAGCGAGTTCACGCCTGATTCGGCCATCTCGCCCGCTTCCATGACCCTACCCGAAAAGCTCTCGCCCGGAATGGTGCTCGGTCGTTACGAGCTGCTCTTGCCGATCGCGCAAGGTGGCATGGCGACCGTTTGGGCTGCGCGGCAAAAAGGATCGCGCGGCTTTCAAAAAACTGTCGCGATCAAAACGATGCTTCCAGCGCTCTCGGACGATCCGCAGTTCGAGCAGATGTTCCTCGACGAAGCAGCCCTCGCCTCACGCATTCATCATCCGAACGTCGCTGAAATCCTCGACGTTGGTGAGCAGGACGAAGTCATCTACATCGTCATGGAGTGGGTCGACGGTGAAGCGCTGAGTGTGCTCACGAAGGCGTCGAAGAAAAACAACATTACCTTCTCGCAACGCATCGCTTTGCGCATCGTTCGTCAAGCGTGCGGTGGTCTTCATGCCGCCCACGAATTACGCGACGAAAGCGATCAGTTGATCGAACTCGTCCATCGAGACGTTTCACCTCAAAACATTCTCGTCTCGTACGACGGCATCGTGAAAATGGTCGACTTCGGCGTCGCCAAAGCGCTCGGCCGCGCTGCTGGAGAAACGACGGCCGGACAACTCAAGGGCAAAGTCCCGTACATGTCGCCCGAGCAAGCGCTCGGAAAAAAAATCGATCGGCGCACGGACATCTTCGCGATGGGCATCGTCCTGTATCGATTGACGACCGGACTGCATCCGTTTCTTGGCGAGAGCGACATCGTGACGATGAAAAACATCATCTCGCGTCCGGTGCTTCCTCCGCGCATGAAAAACCCTAGTTTTCCTGCAGAACTCGAACGCGTTTTGCTCACGTGTCTCAAGAAAGACGCCAACGAACGTTACCAAACGATGCTCGAACTCGATGCAGCGATCGAACGCGTACTCGCGATCGCTGGAGCGTCTGTCGTCGACGACGACATCGGTGGGTTTGTCCGGTCCGTTATGGGTGACCGAGGCCAAAAGCGTCGTGGAGCGTTACGTGATGCCGTTCGTGCAGCGGATGAACGAGCTGCGGGAATTGCGACAACGCCACATGCGTCTTCGATGCCGCAAATGATCGAAGGCGTGACCGACGTCGCGCTCACGCGAATGAACACTGCCCTCACGTCGGTCCCGACAAACTTGCACTCGATGGTCCCGGCGTCGATCATTCCGCCAATGCCGGAAGGCTACGAGGGCACAGGCGTTGCTCACGGCATGACGGGTTCGATGTTGCCAGCCGATCCGTACACCATTCCGCGCGAACGCGGGCGTACAGGACTCATTCTAGTGATGAGCGCCGTTGGGGTTCTCGCGGTTGGCGGGACAATCTTGGCCTTGCACAACTCCACTCCTGCACCCGTACCAACCGCGCAAACCGACGTCGCCACAAGTGCAACTCCCACAACGCTGCCAACACCTGCAGCAACCCCAGCACCGGTCGACACAGCATCTGCCGCGCCCGTTGCGGATCAAGCGGCATCGAGTTCCTCGGGAAGCCTCAACGTCAACGACTTGCCGACCAACGATCAAAAGACAGACCCAAAGACGGAAACAAAGAAGACGGCCAGCACGACGAAGACCAATACGGGGGGCCCTGCCACGACCACTCCAACCACTACGTCGACCACGAAGAAAAACTGGATCCCAGGCGTTCAGGATCCAGGCTTCTGATTGGCTGAACGCATGACGAAGTCGTTCGCAGACCTCGGCATCGTCCTGTTATGTGGCCTGTTTGTCATGGCCGCCGCCGCTCGAAACGTCGAGCCTCCTGCGCCGCATCCCCAAACGGCTGAACAGCCAACACCCGCGATGGAACCACTTCCCGCGGGAGCCACGGAAAAACCTTTCGTCGTCGAAACGATTCCGACCGGCGGATGCGACTTCCCCGAAACGAACACGAGCGATTACCTCAACGCGCGTACGTTGCCTGTCGGCAAAGTCCTCATCCCTGCCAGCTTCGTACTTCCGCCCGATGGTGGCTACGATCTGCTCGCCCACTTTCACGGTGCCGAGCCCATCCGCAAGCTCGTTACACCCATGGGTCTGGGAATCGTCTTGGCAACATTCGACATCGGAACGTTGTCTGGCGGTTACGCTCGAGCTTTCGATGCACCAGGAACGTTCGACGCCATGCTTGCGTCGATCAGTCGCGAGGTGTCCATCGTGACAAACCATCCCGCTGCACGTCCGCGCAGCATCATCCTTTCATCCTGGAGCGCTGGTTACGGCGCCGTTCGGCGCATCATCACGCCGGGTCGTGACGACATCGACGCCGTCGTACTCATCGATTCGTTGTATGCCGGTTTCGCGCCAGGCGCTGAAACGCCCGACCCTGCCGAGCTTGCTCCGTTTGCCGCGCTTGCACGTTCCGCCGCACGAGGCGGTCCGCTACTCGTCATCACGCATTCGTCAGTACAAACGATCGGTTATTCGTCAACGGTCGACACGGCGAGGTTCCTTCTACACGACGTCGGCCTCGACGAATCGCTCATGGCGCCCCCGGATACCGATCCATTCGGATTGATCCGCGCTCGTGATCGAAACCATTTTTTCGTCCGCGGTTACGCCGGTCGCGACGCGGCAGCGCATTGTGCTCAACTGCGCCTCTTGCCAGACATTTTGCGCCGCCAAGTCCTCCCGTCGCTCAACCAGTAGAGGGTGTTTAACAAGCTGCTGCGCGTTGTACGGCGTCGGTCGGACTTACTCAGCGTACGATGTACGCTTCCGTCGTCCTTCGTAGCCGTACAACGCTCGCGACGCCTGTTAAACACCCTCGTAGG
>JANORL010000719.1:0-12433 GCA_031415295.1 Polyangiaceae bacterium
TGTTTGGCAAAACCGTACGACGTCATCGAGTACCACTTGCCGCGTGCTCGATACTTTGAGCAGTTTGAGAACGCTTTCTTCATTGACGTCGGCCATCAATTCGCCCGAGGAATCCTGGAGCACTCCCCACGAAAACCTGGCGCCTCCATCACGAGCGCGTTGAGCGAGTAAAATCAAAGCTGCCAGGTGAACGATGCGTGGCCCGCCTCGTTGGTCCGGACCAACATCAAAAAGCGCGACGTTTTGCCGCGCGACTGTGGGCTTCTTGTGTGCAATCTCCAGGAACGACAGCTCTCCGGTGGTCACGCGGCGTAAAAATTCGAGCGGTGCTTCTTCTGCCAATGCCCATTCTGTCGTCAGAAGCCGCTCGAATGAACCTCGTCGTCCGATCCCATCGAAACCATCCGGTTCATTTCGTCCAGCGCCGTCCGGCGATACCAGCGGCCCAATGAGAAGCGCGAGTTTGTCGATCATACCGCCTAGTGATATGGCGAGATCTCGCGGAAAGATCGACAATGATTGCTGCCACGGCCATAATGCCCGAGGAAGTTCCATCAGGTTTGTCCCTCCCCGAGCCACTCTTCGATTCTTGAACGCGTGAGCTGCCGGGCCTCGTAACAAGAAATGACCGTCAACGTATCTGGCAAAACTGCCAGCGGCGGTTTATATTTGGAAAAACGATTCAACAGGGCGCGTTCGAGCAAATTCGCGGCGGGTACGGCAGGTTCGATTTGGGTTGGCAATAGCAGCGCCGGCGCCAAAGGATCGCGCCCTAGATACAAAACGCCGTCGACCCAAGGTAAATTGGTTTCGTCTCCAAGCAAGACAATGGAGTTTTTCCCAGCCACACCAGAAAATCGCCCCATTGCAGCGTGGTCGAGTTCGAGCAGATGGCTTGCCAATCGTCGAGCCGCCTCGCCCCACGCCGCAACGGCGCGCGCAGCCAGCGGAGGTTCACGAACCGACCACGTCACGAATCCCGTATTCATTTCGAGGGCGCCAACGTCGTGACGATACGGGAGCGAACGTCGGCAAGGTCCACGGGCATATTCGCGGGCGTAAACCCAGCATCAATTTCTCGCGCCAATCCTTCCAGTTTTAGCTTGAATGCCGATTTGTCTTCTGGTGCGGTGGCGTTGTCGAGCAACAATCGCGCGTGCGCTACGATTCTGTTTGCGCGAGCTTTCGGACCGGACGAACCTTCCTCGGCAGCAGCGGACAAACTCGAATTTTCCGACGATGCAAGCAAATCACGCAATGCGTTGCGGGCGAGCTGTTGACCGGCTTCCGTGGGAATGGCATACACGATAGGCCACAAGTCGCTCTGATCTGCGCGGTTTTTCCCGGCAATGGCTGCCGCTGCGGCAATGAGCCGTTGCATACGCGCCGCACGCCTGTCCGTGAGTTCCACGCCGACACCACGCACAATTCGAATGGCTTGCGCCAATGCCGTACGAACGTGCGCCATGTCCACCGCACGAGCCGCTTGCGACAAGGCATCGACATCGCCAATGGATGCTTTGCTTCCAGGATCGGGTTTCCATTGTTTCCAGCTCGCATCGAGCAATTCTTCCAGGCGCGAATCGCCAAGGGGACCGACGAATACGCGCACCAGAAAACGGTCCGCAAAGGCCCCGAGCGTTTCGTCTTCGGGCAGTCGATTGGACGCGCCCACGCAAACACGCAACGGGCATTGAATCGACGTGTGACCGCGACGAAATCGACGCTCGTTGAGAATCCCGAGCAACGTATTGAGAATGGCTGTGGAACCGAGAAACACTTCGTCGAGGAAAGCAATATCGGCTTCGGGCAGCATGCCTCCCGTTTCGGTTTCGACAACGCCGTCCTTGAGGCGTTTCAGGCTGACGGGACCAAAAATTTCACTCGGTTCGGTGAATCGTCCCAGCAAATATTCGAAGTAACTTCCCCCAAGACTCGAGGCAATGCGGCGTACGGCTTCGCTTTTTGCCGTTCCGGGTGGGCCAATGACCAGCACATGTTCGCCGGCGATCGCGGCCAATGCAATGAGTTCGACGAGCGCGCGACGATCAATCAAACCATCGCTGGCGGCGTTGATTGCCTGGCGCACGGCCGTTTCGGCTCGAGTGGGGGTGGACATGGATCGGATGAATAGCACACATGTACGTCGTTCTTCGAGACTCGCAGCGGAGAAATGTACCCGTGCTCGATGTTGCTCAGGTCCGACGAAACCGACGACTCTGGCTCATCCACACATTGAGCACGCTCACGGGCCCACATGCCGCCCCAGCGCATCTTGCGTTTTGTACGTCATCAATAGATCGATCGTTTCGCGCAACGACTGATGGTAGTCGAGCACGTTGCCTTTGGGCGTCGCGTATTCGAGAAACAAGTTGTCGTCCGTCGAGACAAACGGTTTGCCGGGTGTTTCAGCAATGAATCGATCGAGATCCGTTTCCGATGCGACGAGTTCGTCGAAGAGCGTGAACATCGATGTATTCCCCAGCGTTTCGCGAATCGTTGGTTCAGCGGAAAGCCGCTCGAGACGCGTCCGTGATGCAATCAAAGGATCCATGCCCGCCACGAGAATGCCTTGGGATCCGCCGACAAACAGCGCAATATGCGGGAACACGCTACGCAATGTGCGCACGATGGCTGCGAGTTCCCCACGGCGAATGTGATGGAGTTGCACCCATTGCTGGAAAATGCCGTCTTTGGCAAGTCTCGCGCGTACCAATTCGTAAAATTCGTGGCTGTACAGGTTCGACGCTCCCGCAAACCAGACGCTCGTCAGTTCCATTGTTACGAGATCGTAACGACCCGGCGAAACGAGCAAATGGTTACGACCATCTTCGAGCGCCAGATGGACCCGCGGATCCGTAAGAGAATTACGTGCGGGGCCAGAAAAATATTTGCGTGATGCTTCGACGATCGACGGAGAAATCTCGGCGACTTCGATGTGTTTCCATGGGTAGGTGGTGATGGCTCCGAGGGTCGTACCCGTGCCGAGTCCGATGACGAGTACACGTTCTTCGTTTTTTACAAACATCGACGGAAAGTGGGCGAAACGTCGTTGCGCAGGCATCTCGGCGCCGTTGTCTCCTTGGAACTTTCCGTTCGTGTAGAGCGTGAGCACGTCACTTCGTCGCGCAACACTCGTGACTCCACCGTGTACGTCTTCCCAAACCTCCACGATTGCATCTGGTGGCGGTCCAGCGGTGAAGTACACGTTTGCGCCGTTTGTCATGCGCGAAATATTCCAGGTGGGAGCGATGAGGACGATGAGTGTCGCCAGGACGGGAAGCACGAATGCTCGGGGTTCCGTGATGGGTTTGTCGACGAACGTGCGGTGCGACGCGATGGCGGCGATGGCGAGTAACACCGTGACCGCGACGAGTGATCCTTGTGATCCAAGTCGTGGAAGGACGAAATATCCCGTGAGGATCGAGCCGAAGATTGTGCCGACCGTGTTGGCGACAGTGAGTCTTCCGACGCGAGAAGCGACGTCGCGTCGTGCGGCGACTCGGCCGAGGAGCAACGGAAAAGTTGTTCCAAGAAAAACCGTGGGGACCGACAGGATGAGCAGAGCCGCGATGGCCCGAACGATTTCGCGCCCACCCCATGAAAAAACGTGTTTTCCCGCGAAGAGAAAGAGGCGCGGAAGTTCGGCCCAGAGCGGCATCGTGATGGCGAGCGAAAGAGCGGCAGCACCAAGGCCTACGGTCATCGCTCGATTCCCGTGACGAGCGGCAAATGCGTGTGAACGTGCAGCTCCAATCGACAAGCACACGAGGAACACCGCGAGCATCAGGCCGAACGCGTAGGCACTGTTGCCGATGAGCAGTGCGAGCAAGTGTGTCTGGACAACCTCGGCCGCAAACACAACAAACCCAGATACGAACGCAAACGTGAGCATGGAGCTTTCGCGCTCGACCGCGTTTGTCGTGGCAACTGTTACGTCCTTGGAAGGTTTGACTTCATACGAAACGGGCGACGCTTTGGCGCTTCGTGAACCAACGATGAGTGCTGTCGCGCCGATGATGACGTTGGTGATAGCGGCGGCCCACATCGTTCCACGCACGCCGAATGCGGGCAGAATCGCGTACGCGCTGGAGAGGGCACCGAAGGCTCCGCCAGCGGTGTTGATGGCGTAAAGGAGCGACAATCGGCGTTCGCTTCCCGCGTTGTTTTCACCGGCGACGACGCGCGAGAGTAGGGGCAACGTTGCGCCCATCGCGACGGTTGGAACGATGACGATGCCAATGGCGATTGTCGCGCGTAAAGCCGTGATGGTCGCGAGCGAATCGGGCGCCTTTTGCGCGAGAGAAACGTACACGCGTGTCAGTGCTTCGAGTGCGACGGGCGAGATGGCGCAGATGAAACCAACGATGATTTCGAGCACCCCGTAGGCCACGAGGGGTTTGTCGAACCTCGATGCGTGTTTGCCCCCGATATGAGCACCTAGGGCCAAGCCCGCCATGAACGACGCAAGCACGGTGCTGATCGCGTATGCCGTGGCGCCAAAGATGTACCCGAGCAGCTTTCCGAACGCGACCTCATAGAGCAAGCCGGTAGAGCCCGAGACGAGAAACAGAAGGACTACGAGGGAAAACCTAGGCCGCACGCGGCGGACCATAGTCGACGCAGGCGAAGATGACGAATTGTCGTCGGGTGAAAATACCTTTGTCAGTGTGCGTGAGTACGTGCCGTTGCGAAAACGCCGAAGATCGTCACTCGCTTGGACGTGTGCACAGCGCGTGACGTACCCGCTCGATCAATTCCTCGAGCGTTGCGACTTGCGTAATGCCATATCGCCGACACACGACGTCCACATTGCCTTTGCGCCAATACCCATCAGGGCAACACACAATCGCTTTGCGATGCGCGTTCAGACCCAGTTCGAGGAGCGTAATCGGAGCTTTCGTTTCGGGCGCGAAATAAAAAAGAATGAGGTCCGCTCGTTCCAACCCTTCGAGCTCCCATTCCACTTGTTCACGAAAAGGCGCGAAATCAATCGATTGTGGCCAGCTCGCATCCCATTCCTTGCGCCTTGGATTGCAAACGAGCACGTCGATGTCGGCCAATGCGTTCGACACGATGGCTTGCCAGTCAACAGCGCTGCCCATTTCAATGGAACCCGCTAGAAAAATTCGTGGCTTTTGACAATCGAGTCGCAACGATTCAGGCGGCCGTATTTCTTCCATGCTCACTTCTTTTGCGCCTCGACCCACACGCGTAACATCACTCGTTCTTCGTCGGTCATTCCTGTGGTATTACCCATGGGCATATCGCGCGAAACCGACGTCCTTTGCACGATTTTTTCGGCTTTTGCCAGCACCTGTTCGACCGATTCCATGACGAACCCGCCAGGAGGTGCAATGAATGCCGAATACGTTGGTTTGGCCGCATGACACGTCGTACAGCGCCTTTGAATGATTGCCATTGCCGTCGGTGTATCCACCGGTCCGATGACCACCGGTTCGGGTTTTTTCAAGAAACTCAAACCGACCGCTCCGGCAAAAAAAATCCCCACCGCGACCAGCAAACGCTGCTCTTTGCGATCCTGTTTGTACAAGATGTTGAGGTAATGGCGAATCGCCACACCCGCGCCCATCGCCAGGCACAAAATGAGCCATCCAAAGTGATGATTGTACGCAACCGCGAAATGGTTGCTGATCATTGCAAACGTCACCGGCAACGTGAAATAGTTGTTGTGTTGTGATCGCCGTTTTGCCTGTTCACCGTCGTTCTTGTCCAGCGACTCGCCAGCCGTGAGCCGTTTACGCATCGCAATGTGGTGAGGCACGATCGCCGTCCACACATTGAGGCCCATACACGTGCCCAGCATAGCCCCGACGTGAATGTAGGCCGCTCGCCCACTGAAAATATGCTGAAAGCCGTACGTTGCGAGCGAAACGAATACCGCCATGATGACGAATACGGTGCGGTTGTTCTCGAAGAAAAAACAAACTTCGTTGTAGAAAAACCAACACGCAGTAATCGAGACGAAACTAATCCCTATCGCCGCCAGAGGGCTAATATCGGCCACGCTAGGATCAATGAGGTACGTCTTGGCACCGTGCCAATAAATCATTACGAGCAGCACTCCGCCCGTAACCAACGTGGTTTTCGCCGGCCACGCATGCACCAGCAATCGCTCGGGGTGTTTGTCCGGCCAGTATTGCTCATGATAATAAAAACTGCCGCCGTGAATCTCGTCGAGCGTGCCGCGGATGTTTTCCTTGAGAACTTTGTCCTTCGGCGGTCGTACGGACAGGTCGAACCAGTTGAAATAGAACGAAGTTCCGACCCACGCGATACCCGCCATGAGGTGGAGCCAGCGCAGCAGAAAAGCAATCCACTCCTGAAAAAGCGCCATCATTGTTCCGCTCCCGGCATATGCAGACTCTACCGCATCGCACGATGTGCAGGATCGTATTTGTAACGCGCGGCCGTTTCCGCGTAACAAGCGTGCCGACGACAAACCTTCGCGTACATCGAGAAACTTCGGAGACAAACGTTCCCGCCGTTTGGCTCGACCAGGTATCCTCGCAACCGTGCGTGGTCCAGTCATCAAGCTCGAAGGGCTAGGCGTTCGTTACGGTGACTTCTGGGCCGTGCGAGATGCTCGTGTGACGCTCGAACCAGGCGTCATCCACGCGATCGTTGGAGAAAACGGAGCGGGCAAGTCGACGTTGCTGAAGGCCGCCGCAGGATTCGTCCCGCGGGCAACGGGTAACGTGTTTGTCGAAGGCGACGGAAACGTTTCGTCCATCGGCATGGTGCACCAGCACTTCATGCTCATTTCCGCGTTCACGGCACTCGAAAATTTGGTGCTCGGCGCGGAACCAACTCAGTCGTTTGGCCGGCTGGATTTGGCAGCTGCACGGGCGCGCGCCAACGAATTGATGAAGCAAACGGGCCTTACCGTGAACCTCGATGCCTTCACGCGCGACTTGGCGGTGGGAGAACGTCAACGGCTCGAGATCTTGCGTGTTCTCTATCGAGGTGCCCGAGCCATTTTTCTTGACGAACCCACGGCTGTCCTTTCACCGATCGACGCAGAGGAACTGTATGCCACGCTCGCGCAGCTCGCGAATGACGGAGCGACGATCGCCGTCGTCACGCATCACCTCGATGAAGTCATTCGGTTTGCACACCAAGTAACGGTGATGCGGCGAGGTCGCACGATCCTTTCACGCGCGATCGATCGTGACCAAGGCGCGGCCCTCGCAGACGAACTCACCCGAGCGATCATGGGCGGCGAACCTCCTGCACCCACGAAAGCTCCAACGCTTCCCGACAAACCCACCGAAGCCCTCGAGATCAAGGACTTGGTGTTCGTCGACGTGCAAGGAAAACGGGTACTCGATGGAGTGTGCTTGTCCGTCAAAAGGGGTGAAATCGTAGGCGTTGCGGGCATCGAAGGCAACGGACAAACCGAACTGATCCGTGCCATTGCTGGGCTCGAACCAAACGTGACGGGAACGATTTATTTTGGAGGTAAACAATTTGGTCCCGTACGGTCTGCAGACGACATGCGTGCACGAAGACGAGCGCTCGCTGTTGTGCACGAAGATCGCCACGCCGAAGGCCTGATGCTCGAAGCGTCTGTCGGAGACAATCTCGTGCTTGGAGAACTGAGCGATCTGCCGAGTGGGACGCACGAGCAAACCACAGTCGCTCGGCGTATCGATCACTTCGGTGTTTTCCCACCGGAACCGGACCGTTTGGCGGGATCGTTGTCGGGTGGCAATCAACAAAAGATCGTCATCGCCAGGGCGCTCGACCGTATTGAAGCAAGCGTGGATCGTGCCGTCGTCGTGCTGGGCCAACCGACGCGTGGCGTGGATGTTGGAGCGGCCGCGGTGATTCATCGCGCGATCGTTTCCGCAGCAGAAAAAGGGTTGGGCGTGCTCTTGATCAGCGCAGATCTTGGTGAGCTGAAGCGTTTGTCGCATCGCCTCGTCGTGCTCTCCGGCGGGCGTTTCGTGGCTGAGTTACCACCGGATACCGCGGATGATGTCATCGGGCGCGCGATGCTCGGCATGGAGGTAGCATGAAGTTCGGGACAAACCTTCGTGCGGCGTTGCCTATCATCTTGGCGCTTGCGGGCGGCGTCTTATTGTTTGACCTCATAGCATTCGGCTTTGGTCAAGCTCCCGCATCGTCGTTGCGTTTGGTGTTCGAAGGAACGTGGGGCACGCCATACGGCATTGGCCAGGTACTCTTCAAAGCGACACCGCTGCTGTTTACGGGCCTCGCATTCGAAGTCGCATTACGTGCCGGTTTGTTCAACATTGGTGCCGAAGGACAACTTGCGCTCGCGAGTCTCGTCGGAGCAGTTGTCGCGACGAAACTTCCGCCATCGCTTCCAGCGGTTGTTGCCTTGCCGATCGTGCTCGTTGTTGCGGCTGCGACAGGGGCCGCGGTAGCGTTTGTCCCGGCGATCCTACGCGTTCGTCGTGGCGTTCACGAGATCATCACCGCGATCATGGTCAACCGGATCGTCGATGCGATTTTGCCTTGGTCTCTCGCGACGGTGCTCGGTTCGGCGTCCTTGCGTACGGCGGATATTGTGCCGGGCGCAGCGATCCCGCGGCTTGACCGAATGATTCCCGCCTTGTTGGGAAGCGCGGCGAGTTTCGCGTTTCCGGTTGCCGTGGTGGCTGTGTTTGTCGTAATGAACCTTCTGCGACGTACGCGTTTGGGCCGTGAGATCCGTTGGGTGGGTTTGCGCGCGCAGGCGTGTCGAGCCGAAGGCATAACGGTCGAGCGGCGCTTGTTATTCGCGATGCTCTTGTCCGGCGCCGTTGCAGCGTTGGCCATGTCGTCGACGGCATTGGGCTACAAAGGGTATTACGAATTAGGCCTTGGCGCTGGTGCGGGATGGAGCGGCATTGCTGTGGCGATGTTGGGTCGTGGCAGCGCGGTAGGAATCGTCTTGGCGGCAGTTTTTCTGGGCACACTCGAACAAGCGGGATTGGCGGTGAATGCCCGCGTGCCCAAAGAGGCAATGGACGTGCTCGAAGCGGCGCTCATCGTGCTCGTGGCGGTGGCAACGCGTGCTGCTGCAAAAGAAGACGCTGCGAAAAAGAATGATCCCGAGACGAACCCGCCCGCGGACAAACCGACATTGTCGGCAGAGGAGGTGCCGTCATGAGTTCGATTTTTTCGCTGACGATGATTGCGGAATCCGTACGTATTGCAGTGCCGTATGCCTGCGCGGCGATTGCGGGCGTGTGGGCGGAGCGTTCGGGCGTCATTCAAATTGGGCTCGAAGGTATCTTGCTCGCTGGGGCATTTTCTTCGGTCGTCGTGGCGCACGCTACGGGAAGTGCAGCTCTCGGGCTCGGGGCCGCCATTGCCGCGGGGATTGCGGTATCGCTTGGGCATGGACTGCTGACGGAGCGAGCGCGTATTCACGCGGTCATTAGTGGCATTGCGATCAATTTGTTGGCGCTCGCGTCGACGCGGATGGGATTACGCGCGCTCTACGACAGTTCATCCAACTCGCCCTCGATTGAAGGGTTTCGTTTCGGTCCAACCGGAGCGACGGGTGTTTCCATGCTTGTGCGGGTCTTGGTTGATCCGGTTTTTCTTTTTGCGATTGTCGCGGTATTGGCGACCCCGTTCGTCTTGCAAAACACGCGGTTTGGTTTACGAGTGCGCGCTGCCGGGGAAAATCCTGTGGCCGCGTCTGCTGTGGGCATTAACGTAACAAAAGTTCGTCTTGGCGCATTGGCGGTATCGGGAGCGATCTGCGCATTGGGCGGCGCGCATTTGGCGTACGATCAACACCGATTCGAATCAGGAATGTCCGCGGGGCGTGGATTCATTGCGTTGGCAGCGGTCGTTGTGGCGGGTTGGCGGGCGAATTACGCGGCGCTCGCATGTTTGGTTTTCGGGGCCCTCGAAGCGTTACAAATTGCCTTGCAGGACGATGCCCGCAAAAGTGTCGTCGGTAATTTGGTGCAGGCATTGCCCTACGTGGCGACGCTCTTCGTATTGGCGTTTGCGTCGAAGCGGCATGGCGCACCCGAAGGGCTCGGAAAACACGCGACGGAGTAGCGGAATTGATTGCGCGTCGCGCTTGACGTGCATGCGGTTGCCGCCTACCGTGTAGGCATGAAACGAAGGCAGGAGGCGGAGGCCATTCAGTACACGTTGCGAAATGTGCCTCCTGGGGTCGATCGCGCGCTTCGACAGCGCGCCAAACAGCTTTCGCGCAGCCTGAATGATGTTGCGATCGAGGCACTCATGCGTGGGGCGGGCGCGACGCACGAGCCGACGGAACAGCACGACCTCGATTTTCTTTTCGGTTCTTGGGTCGACGATCCGAAGGTCGATGAGGCGCTCGAAGACCAACGGCAGATCGATTCAGAGTTATGGCGATGAAGTTTGCACTCGATACAAATGCCTACAGTGCAGTAGCTCGTGGTGAACTACGGTATGTCGCTCTCGTGCAAGCGGCACAGCAGGTTTATGTGCCATTCGTTGTTGTTGCGGAGCTCAGAGCAGGTTTTGCCGCTGGAACGATCAGTCGACGCAACGAGGCAATGTTGATGCGGTTTCTTTCGGCAGCGCGGGTGGGCGTGCTTTATGCAGACGAGCAAACGACGCACCGTTATGCCCACGTTTATGCGCAGCTACGGCGTCAGGGGACACCCATTCCAACAAACGATCTTTGGATTGCGGCAATCGTTTTGCAGCACGATTTGCCGCTATTGACGAGCGATGCCCATTTTTCCAAGATCCCGGAGATTGCTAGGCTGTGAGTGAATTGATGCGGTACTTTTCGCGAGAATGCCCGTAATCAGGCTACACGCGCTCCAATCAGCCGCTCGACCAATCGGTAAACGCGGGTGCTTGGCAATTCGGGAATCGGGCTATTGGGATCTGTGTCGCGCGTCTTGGCTCGTCGGATGGCAAGCTGAATGGCTTGGCGGTCCAAACAGGTTGCTGGCACGTTGGATTCGCGGTATCCACCAAGCAGCCTACCCAGTGTCTTCTTTGCGGAGTTTCCTGTGCCATCGATCCCCGTTAGATCATCCGTGACGTGAAGAACGTACCATACCTCGAACGATGGGTTGCTGAGTGCGACGAACCATTCTTGATCGCGAGCGACATCGATTGTTTCACGGACTTGCTGTTCGCGCTTGTCATTGCGAGATAGGCTTTCGACGTCGAACACGAGCCAGCATTCGTCGTCGGTAAATCGGTTTGTGATTGAATTGAATTTCTCTTCCGCGCAAGCGATGAGATGGTTCGATGCGCTCTTGTTTTCGGTCGGTTTGGCGGGTTCGATGCGTACCCTGTGCTTGGGAATGAAATCCTGAGCCCGAAGGGCGTCGAAGTAGTTATACTCCGTGTCGCCTTCCACGACCACGATATACAACCGCGCATCCCGCACGTGGGTGGATGGATCCACCAGCTTTTGGCGCGGAATCATGCTTTCGGTTTCTCCTCGTCAGATTGCCACGCAAGGTGTTTCCGGTCGGCAATAAACGGAATGGCGCCAAATCGACCTTGGAGATAACCCTCTTCGAGGTGTTCCAGCAATTGTTCGAGTTGTTCGGGCTTGTATTCGGACAACGAATAGATGCGCGATGCGCCATCCTCGTCTTTTTCGACAAACCAAATCGCTCGAGCGGGTAACAATCGACCATTGAGCAAATTCGTGTCGTGCGTCGTGAAAATAAGCTGGGTTTGCGTGCCCGAAGCCATGTTGAGGAATTCTTGCACGAAATGGCGAGTCAGGGCGGTATGCAAACTTCGGTCGAGTTCGTCGATGACGGTGCAGAGCCCCGATGTTTGGGTGCGATGGAAGAGAACGGGAAGAAGGTGGAGGAGGCGCCTTGTTCCGTCAGATTCATAGTGTAAAGGGAAAAGTACTTCGAATCCCGACTGATTGGTGTGTGCGAGTTCAAGCGTGAGAGTATTTGTCTCATGCTCGTCACCGTCGAGTTCGATACCGGCATCGGCGTTGTCCACACCTCGAAGGAGTGAAAGAATAATTTTTTTTGCGTTCGGTACTTGAACAACTTCATTGAATTCTCTCGAAAATTCAGTGAATTGGCTATCTTTTTCTCGTTTGATTCGTATTTCGTGAACCCCGGTACCCATTTTTTCTAGCATTTGGCTGAAGAAGCGACGTAATTCAGCATTTTCGTGCAGCTCTCTTACCAGGTTAGCGTATCGCGACGATGCGCCGATGACGGTCAAACCTTGCTTGAACCAACCGTGAATTGAGTCAAACCCAGGTACGTTACCATTCGCAAATTTTGCGAGCAATGGTTGCCGGATATGCGCACCACGTGCAGTAAATCGAGCAAACTGCCGGTCTTCATCGTTGCCGGTGTTGAACATTGGACCCAAGGTGACCACATGCTCACCTTTGTCGATGGGAGCTTCTCGTTCGTACACGATCTCCTCTTCTATCGCACCGGGCATT
>JANORL010000720.1:0-7796 GCA_031415295.1 Polyangiaceae bacterium
GGTTCGTCGGGTGCCCATCTGCATTACGAGTTGCGAAAGAATGGCGTTGCGATTCGTCCCGTCTTTAATGGGGCGACGGCGGTATTTTATGGCACCAAGAATTACACCAGCAAGAACAAGTGCGACGCCGGTGGAGGCAGCGGTGGAACACCGAGCGGCGTAACGGGTACTGTCAATACGGCGGGCGCGGACCTTACTGTACGAGCCAAACCAGATGCTAGTTCAGCGTCCGTGGGTAGTGTTGCGGATGGTGCGAAAGTTACCATTACGTGTCAAATCAATGGATCCACGGTTTCTGGTACGTATGGTACGACCAGCCTTTGGGATTTTATTGGAAATGGATACGTGTCGGACGCGTACGTGGCGACAGGTTCGGACGGTCAGGTCGCGCCGACCTGTAAATAAGCGCTCGATCGATTGATCCCACGCTTGCGATCATACCACGTAAGACGATTGATCGTCTTCGAATCGTACGGCGTAATGGGGTAAGTCTTTGGCGATGCGTCCCAGTCTAGAATTGATCTCGCGTTCGGCGTGCATCGTCGTGCGTAAGAGCAGTCGTTTCCGATTGGTGCGAACGAGATCTGTTTTTCTTTACATCGCGATGATCTCGACGTGCCAACCTTGGGTTACGACAAACGCGGGATCAAGGACAGGAGCGGCTGATTGCGTGGGTTTGATGCGCGGGAGCCAGTTGGTGAGCAGAAGTCGCAATGGGGTGGTTCTTGGGCAGAGATCACGGGCGATGGAGTCGGTGAGTGGGTCATGTTCGTTGCATCGAGTTCGTGATCGACGGGCGAGTGTATGCGAGAAACTACAACGTTTCGAAGCTTGGGTGTTCGTGGTTTTCGTGCGAGGCTGTTTTGGTCGTGCGAGGAGGCATGAGAGTATCTTTTGGGCCCGGTTCCGGATATACGGAGCGCTCGTTCGAGGTGAAAGATGAAAAAATATCGCTGCATCGTGTGTAGCCATGTGTACGATCCGGTCAACGGGGATCCGGACGGTGGAATTGTTCCGGGTACGGCTTTCGAGAACATACCCGATACGTGGGTTTGTCCTGACTGTGGAGCGACGAAAGCGGATTTCGAGCCGATAGATGATTGAACGGATGTCGAACGAACGACTTTTCGATAAATGAGCTTCTTCGCTTGGCTTTTTCTGAAGCATGGGCGGAAGTCGTTTGATGTTGGCTTAAGGCTCCGAGGTACCCGTCGTGGTAGTCTTGGGCTTGATGGGAAATGGAGGTTCGTGTGAACAGGTCGAGCTGGGTAACGAGCATTCCGCTTGGGCTTTCCGTAGTTTTTTCGGGCATGTTGTATGTCGCTTGCGACGATTCCTATCGGAGCAACTCGACGACGAGTTCCTCGGGGAATGGCGGGCACAGTGGTAGTGGCAGTGGAATGGGTGGGGAAGATGGTGGTCTTTTCGACCCTGAAGCGGGCATGGTTTGTGAGGATGTGTGTTCGAATGATTTGACGTCGGTCGTCAATAGCTGCACGGATGCGGTGCTGGTCAAGTGCACGGCAGATCAGGGTTGTTTGAATGCAAAGTGTATTGACAATCCGTGCAAGGCAGCCGAGGAAGCCAAAAGTTCGGCAGGTTGTGATTATTGGGCGTTGAAGACGGCGCTTCGTCCACAAGCTGACGGGGCGTGTTTCGCTGCATTCGTGACGAACACGTGGGCGAAAAACGTGCACATCAACGTTGCATACGACGGAGCGGCGCTTGATCCAGCCACGTTTGCGTATATTCCCAAGATCGACGCGGGCGGCGTCGTCAACTACACGGCTTATGATGCGGTCGCTGGTTTGCCTCCTGGGGAAGTCGCGATCCTATTTCTTTCGAGGTACTCGGAAGGGGTGAGCGTCATCGATTGCCCGAAACCGGCAGCGCTTTCGATCGAGACGGGTTTTTCTGGTACAGGCATTGGCAAAGCCTTTCACATCACGGCGGACTATCCGGTCACGGCTTACCAGATGGTGCCATTCAATGGTGGTACGGCCGCCGTCACGTCGGCAACGTTGCTCTTGCCGACGAGTGCTTGGGGCACCAACTACATTGCGATCAACGCTTACAAGGCAATTCCGGATCCGCCTCCTCCGGCAAACCCCATCGGTGGTTACCCGTCGCTGGTGGTGTTGGCGAAAGAGGACGCGACCAAGGTGACGTTGTTGCCGAATGTTGCGGTTACGGGTGGACCTGGTGTGGTGGCTGCAGCGGTCAACACGCCAGTGACGTATACGCTCAATTCGGGGCAGTTTCTGCAGATCACTCAGCCTGCTGAACTTACGGGCAGTCCTCTCGAGTCGGACAAGCCGGTGGGTGTGTTTGGTGCGTCGACGTGTATGCGCGTCCCGACGAACCAGACGGATTGCGATTCCGGGCAGCAACAACTGCCGCCCGTTGGAGCGCTTGGTAGCGAATACGTGGCGGTACGTCACAAGAGTCGCAGCGCGCCGATGGAGGAGCAGTCGCGTTGGCGCATGGTTGGTGTCGTCGACGGTACGACGTTGACGTGGGCACCGACGAAGCCGCCGAATGCGCCGACGACCATCAAACTTGGTGAAGTGGTCGAGTTTGAGGATCCGGGTCCGTTTGTTGTGCGAGCCCAAGACGCGAACCATCCGTTTTACCTTGGTGCGTACATGACGGGTGGTGCGCCGTTCATGAACGTCGGCGATCCGGAATGGCACAACGTCGTGCCGCCGCAGCAGTACCTTCGTCGATACGTTCTCTTCACGGACCCGACGTATCCCGAGACGAGCCTGGTCGTGATTCGCGTACGCTCGAAGCTGACCAAGGAGTTTGTCCCGGTGAACCTCAAGTGCCGGGGTGATCTCACGGACTGGACGCCACTCGACGCGGACTACGAGTGGACGCGTGTTGATTTGGTGACGGGCAACTTCATGGGTGTGGGAGGTTGTTCGAATGGTCCTCACGAGATGTCCAGCGACGCACCGTTTGGCGTGACAGTCTGGGGTTGGGGCACGACGCAGCAGACGCTTCGTGTGTCCTACGCGTATCCTGCTGGGGCGGGATTCAAGCCGATCAACGAGATCGTGGTTCCGCCGGCTCCGAAGTGAGACGAAATCTGTGTGCGCGCTGTGGGCAAAACCGCAGCGCGCATACGAGGAATTCGCCACATCGGTCGCTCTAATGGTACAGGGTGGACAACGTGATGCTTCGACGAACTTCGTTACAGTCCTTTCGCGTGAAGCGTACAGTCAAGCCGTTGTTGGCGAGTGCTGCGCTGGGTTTGTCACTGCTCGCACCGGATGCTGTGCAGGCGCAGACGAGGACTTTTAGTGTTGATCGACTGATGATGGCAGGCGGTCCGATCGACGGCGTAGCCATTTGGCGGCCGGATGTTGGTGTGTCGCGCGTGTACGGGCAACTTGGCTTTGGTTACGCCAACAATGCTTTCCGTGCGGATAATCAGGTCGATGATCTGACGAAGGCCGAGACGCTGAAGGGGCCGCCGATCGAGCATCATTTCACGACATATTTCACGGTGGGTGCGGACATTCTCGAGCGAGCGAGCATTCAGCTCACGTTCCCGCTCGTGGCGTACCAGTCGGGTTATCCGACGGGGAACAACGCTGTGCAGCTTTTTCAGTACGTCGACATGCAGCCCGTTGCACCAGGGGATGTGCGTCTTGACGGGCGAGTGGTTCTCTTTCGAACGGAGTCCAAATCGTTCAAAGTTGCGGCACGCGGAGCGGTTTTTCTTCCGACGGGAAACGAGTTTTCGTTTGCCGGTGACACGGGGGCCGGTGCGAACATTGGGGTTGCCGCCGAGTACGCATCGAGCAAGTTTTTCTTGACCGCCAACGTTGGTCTTACGTTTCGTCCTCGGGCGCAGCTGCACGAGTTCATGGCTGGGCGCGAGTTGACGTACGGCATTGGCGCGTATGTTCCGCTGCTTCAGGAACGTTTGCGAATTGGCGCGGAAATCTTCGGATCGATCGGGATGCTCCCAGAAACGATGAGCGACCTTGACGCGAAGCCGCTCGAGTGGTCGGTGGGTGCACGGTACAGTTTCGACAAACGCAAGCGTGCGTATGCTGGGTTGTCGGGTGGTACGCGCCTCACGGGCGGATACGCGCCGGATTTTCGTATTGTTGCGGTGTTTGGCGGGGCGTGGCCGCTCAAGGACACCGACGTTGGATCGGGGGCCGCTAGGTATGTGCTCAAGGACGACCTCGACACCGACAAGGACGGCTTTCCGGACTACGTCGACATGTGTGTGATGGATCCTGAGGACAAGGCTCCGCCAAATCCGGACGACGGCTGCCCGCAGATGGCCGATACGGACAACGACGGGATTCCTGACGGTGGTGACAAGTGTGTGACTGTCGCTGAGGACAAGGACGGCATCGACGATCGTGATGGTTGTCCAGAGGAAGATGCTGATGGTGACGGCATCCCCGACAACGAAGACATGTGTCCAAAGGAGCCTGGTCCAGCGAACGAGGAAGACCCTTCCAAGCACGGCTGTCCGCAATACGTTCGGCGTATCAGCGGTTCGAGCGAGATCGAGATCACCAAGCAAGTCGACTTCGAGTTCGACAAGGCCGTGATCATTTCGAAGAGTTATCCGATCCTCGATGAAGTCGTGAAGCTGCTCAAGGCAAACCCGGAGATCAAGCTGTTGAGCGTGGAGGGGCACACGGACAACGTGGGCATCAGCGATTACAATGAACGTTTGTCTGCAATGCGAGCGGAAGCCGTTGTGCAGTATTTGATCAACCGCGGTGGCATCGCATCCAAGCGGCTTGTTTCCAAGGGCTGGGGCTCGACGAAGCCGAAGGCGTCGAACGACACCGAGGAAAGTCGAGCCAAGAACCGCCGCGTTGAGTTCCACATCGTGACGCAGGCGATCGAGGGGCGATGAGGGTTGTGGCGAGTTGCACGTATGTTCGTGTGCTCGCCCTCGCCCTTATTTCAACCACGGTCACTGTTTGTCCGGGGATTGCCAACGCTGACACGGTGCACGCTGACACGGTGCACGTGCTTGGCGTCGATCGGGATGACGATGATGTCGATCGCCGTCCGGATGCTGAACAAGACATTGTTTCACCCTCGAATGATCTCTTCGATTTGCCACGGCCCACCAGTACGGATCGTACCGTGGTTGTTCGTGGGGCAGCGGTACGGGTGCTTATCGATGGTCGTCCACTCGTCGGGACACAAGTAGCGTTGAAGGTTGGTCGTATTTCCGTGCAAGGGGTTCGGCCAGGACACGCCGTCGTTGAAGCTTTTGGACGAACGTTTCGTTTTGTATCGATCGAGGTACGACCTGTGGATGGGCAGGGTAACGATGTTGATCCTGCTCGGTCACATGCTTCTTTCGAGAGGGCTGCGCCGGATCGCTTGAAGGGCAGTCCGTACGGGAATACCGACGACGTTGATGCGCTTCGGTTTGTCTTGGTGAGTCAACCTGAAGACTTGCCCCCGCTCGTGCGTTTGGTAGCGCGGGATCCGTCGGGTGCCGTGGTTGATGTGCTGGAGTCGGTCGCGTTTGGTTCGGTGCCTTGTCCGCAAGGGACGGCGTCGACTCTGGCGTGCGGTTCCACAGTGCCGATTCGGATTGTGCCAGACGAGATTGATCGCAACCATCCAACCACGGTGGGTCGTTCGCTACGTGCGCTGTTAGGCGGTGCGGTCGACGTTGTCCTTCCGACGACGGGCCGCAAGCTCGGAGGTTTACGCGTGGGGGGGCCTCGTCAGACGCAGCTTGGTCCTCTCGTTCGATATCGCGGGCACCTGCGGGTTTTTCTCGTACGTTCCAGGATTGGAGGTCCCCCTCCGATCGGGTCCGACGACGCCGGTGCTCTGGTCATCGCGCGGGCTGAGGTAGCGCAAGCAAGCGCTCTTTGGTCGGCATGCGGCATTGGGTTTGGACCAACCTCGGAACTCGAAGTAGCGATTGTCGATCCACCGCGCTCGTATCTCGTCGCCTTCGGTTGCGACCATGGTTTATCCGCGGCAGCAGGGGGAAAAGTACGCGTGCGTGTTGATGGGCGCGAAGTATCCGCGGTCATCGACCGGGGAGTCACTCCGTCTGGAGCTGCGCGGGTGTTGGCCGCGGCGATCAACAAGGCGGGTTTTTCCGCTCGCGTTTCGGACAATGCGGTGATCGGTGTGGCCGTGCGTGGAAGTGCTGACGTGCTTGTACGTCGCAACTCCGGCGAGTTGGCACTCGTTGAACCACCGACGACGGGACCTATCACGTCGGATTCGCGGCTCACGGTTTGCCTTGGTCGCGTCGACCTCGAGGATGGATTGCAACATTTCGGAGACGTCGACGCAATTGCCGGGACGGTCGAGGAACGGGCATTGATCAAGGCATTTGACGACGGAAATCCTTCTACGATCGAAGTGTTTGTCGTGCCAAACTTCTCCAATGGAGACCGAATTGGCGAGAGCTTCATCGGCGCTGATGGCGGCGCCGTACGGAACCTACTCATCGAGGATCGTGCAGCATTGCGCGCGGATCGGGCGAGTTTCGCGCTGGCGCATGAACTTGGACATGTACTCCTTGACGAACCTGGGCACCCGGATGATTTCGGTCGGGACACTCCGTCGCGGCTAATGGATGCAGATGCGGCAAATGGAACGGCATTTGGTCCGCGGCGGTTGCTCGTAGATGAATGCGTGCGCGCGCTACGACAGAGCGGTCCTACGGCTCCGGTTCCTTTATTGCGTTCTTGGCCTTTTTCACCGATTGGCAATGAACGTTAAATGCAGCGTGGGGCACGTATAGCGTGCTCCGAATTCGGAATGCTGTATTCGAATCATTCCGTGGGGGTTAAGGTCGATTTGCAGGCGTCACCGTTGCCCCATGAAACACGCGCATTGCGTACGTGCCAGCGGGGAATTCGACTGAACGATCACCATTGCGCCATTTCACGAGTGCTTCACGGTATGCAGTGCGGAATGCGCGTATCTTCTCAAGAATGGCATCTCGAACGATTTTTGCATGTCCATGACCGACAGCGAATGTAGGATCGAGCTGCCCAGTGCGTTCGTGGCTGGTGATACGATGGTCGGGTCGAATCCTTGCCGCGCGTATTGGACCGAGCACTGTGCGCTTGGGGATGACGGCATGAGCTGCTGTCTCGAACGCGGCGAGGGCAGATTCGACGTCCTTGCGAAATGCCTCCATCTCGGTGTCTGGGATTGAAGGCGGAAGTGAAACCCGCAGTTCGCCGTTGCGGATCCATTTTGGATTGCTGGATCGGAAGTATTCGTTTGGGCGTTGAGCGAGAATTGGGTTATGACCAATATCGTAGACGTTCGTTTTTGCACCTGGCCATTCATTGGCATATCGAACAAGGCTGGCATTGACCGGATTTGCCAGAGTATAGGCGATTTTTTCGACAATCGCTTCGCGAGTACATAACTCGACGATACTTGTCTGCGATCGGTTCCAAACGGCACCGTCCCATTGGCGTATGATTTTGACGCCGATGGCTACGAGTCGATGAAACATTTCGAGAAACCGAGGGAGCTTGCCCAAGGGATCGGTAACGACGTAATGCAGATGCGTGGACATGGCGCAAAACGCATGGAGCATGATTCCGTGTCGAGCGGCAGAGACGATGAATGCATAGAGAATGAAGCGGTTCATTTGGGGATCCGGCCGTAAAAGGCAATGTCGACGCTCGGTACGACGCGTGATGAGGTACGTAGTTCCAGGGTGAATAGGACGTGCGTGGCTCATGGCGTCCCCGAAAAGCACAAACTATGCCAAACAAAAACCGCTTACTTTCACGGGGGTTTATTCGTCCGGA
>JANORL010000721.1:0-5177 GCA_031415295.1 Polyangiaceae bacterium
GAAATGCGCCACGAACTCCATCGCTGACAATTTCACCGCTCAAGGCAAACTTGGCATCGAACGTGACGGTATTGTCGCGAATAGGTAACAATTGCCCCGATGCCACGAGCACGGATGTTTTCCCGAGGCGCTGAAGCTCAGCTTCGTAATCGATATCCGCAACGATGTGAAACGGCGAAACCACGGGCGATGTCGACGTCCGCGATGCATTCGTGTCGGCACCGGCCACCGTTGAGTTGGCGGGTTTGGCGGAGGAAACCGATTGCGTGTTGGACGCGTTGGCATTGTCGGCTTTGGGTGTATCCGATGAACCTTGGACTTGCGCCGCACCACTACAACCCGCCAGGACAATAGCAACTGTCCAAACAAACGTCGTGGAAAACGAAACCTTGGAATGAAAACGTTGGTCAATGTTGGTCATGGTTTTTTGCTTGCAGGGGGTAACAAACCTTCGGAGAGGACGATTTCCCCTTCGACGACGCTATCTTCGGGTTTTTCTGAACGTGGATGTTCGACGCGTTGGTAGGCAATTCGATACGCCAACGGTAAGGCCGCAGCGGATGGACCGAGGTCCAAATCGATGATCATGGGCGAAACGAGCGGTCGATCATCGGCATTGACGTACCGAATGATTCCCGCACCATGCTTTTTTTCCGCGAAATGGCGCATCAAATACCGCGTTGCCGACGCCACGGCTTGATATTCCGCACCGACAGCGTCCACGTGCACTTCTATGCGCCGAAAGAGGTCTCCTGTGGGGAACGCGTGACCCGCGTCATTCGGTTGAATGGTGATTCGTGCAGTCGTGGGACCGGTACGCGTCGCGACAATCATTACAGCACGACGAACCATGGCCACATTTCTTGATGCATCGAAAACATGGCTACGATGAGGCTTAGCCCCTGGTTTGTCCACGACGAGGGGCATGTGGCAATCAGCGCACGAACGATCGGCGTTCGAAGACAATGCGTGTTCGGTGATGGTCGATTGCATGAGTTCCGGCGTCTTTCGACGTCCGGAATCGGGAAACGCGAATTCGTGACAGGACGCGCATGCAGAAACGCTGGCAAAACGAGCGTCACGGACAATGGCGTGCGCTTCAACGTGATCATAAACGACTTCGGGTCGCGGCACTGCAAGAACTTCGTGTCCGGTCCAATGACACGTTACGCAACCGACGCCCAGTTTGCCTACCGCCGGAGGCACCGGTGCATTCGGATTGGCCTCGGGCGCATGGCATCCTTGGCAAAAAGGCAAGGGTTCAATGGCAAATGCTCGCTGATACACGGGGTCAGTATGAGCTGCTCGATGCAAAGAACGTTGCCACTCCATGGCAATATCAACATGACAGGATTCGCATTGCGCATTGAGGGCCACGGCATCCACGTTGCGCGTTTGGGGAGCAGGCCCCGGCATGGGTGGAAGTTGGCGTTCCCCAATAGCGACGGCCGAACCAAGTACCACGACGAACGCAAGCGCCAACGCAGGCCATCGAGCCGCATCAGCACATAGGTTCGAGCGAGTTTGCCGCATCGGAAGGTCGACACGTTAGCAAAGACTGGTTTGCAAACCAAGCCCTATATCATCGATCGGCCGAAACGTAGCTCTCGACAAGTTAGACGCTTTCTGCGAATCTGCCCGCATGGGGTATCGTACGAATGCGCGCGAGGACCGCGAAGCGACGCCGGAAGTCAAGGGCGATGCACTCACTCGCGTCGAGGTTTCCGGACGTGCGGGTCTGGGCGGCGCACCTGGATACACTGGTACCGACGGTAGCAGCTCGGGCGCGAACGGGCGATCCGGGGGAAACGCCGGCGCTGCCGAATGTGGTCAAGATGCCGGTGTTATTCACGCCGTATTGAGCCCGGATGCATCGGATTCAGAAAACGTCGTCGTCGGTGGGAATTCTACGACTGCCGACGGAAATCGAAATGGTTTGTCGCGTACAGTCGCGATCGGTGACGCTGGGTTTGTCGATCTGGTGGCGCGAGGCGGAATTGGGGGACACGGCGGACTCGGCGGGCGCGGCGGTGATGGAGCAAGAGGGTCGAGTGGTAGGGATGCGACTCGATATTCAAGTGGCGGTGACGGGGGAACTGGAGGCGATGGTGGCCGTGGAGGCGATGGTTCTAGCGGCGCGAATGGCGGATCAGGAGGCGCCATTATCGTGGAAGTCGCCAATGAAGACACGCATCTTTTGATGTTGCTTCGTCATGGTATCGACGGCGGCCCTGGTGGTGGTCCCGGATCGAATGGGTCGGGTGGTTCTGGCGGCTCAGGCGGTTCTGGTGGAAGTTCGTATTCGTGGACGGAATCAGAATCGTATACCGACAGCAATGGAAAGTCGCAAACACGTACGAAGTATCATTCGAATCCCGGAGGTTCGTCCGGACGATCTGGCACTTCAGGCATGCCGGGTACGGCGTTTCTCGGGCCTGGCCACGCGGGCGCTGGGGGAAGTTTCGTCATTCACGTGACGTCGAACGGACAAACGGAGGCTTATCCCGAGCGTTATGATTTACGATTGCTGGGATTCGAGCATCGCAGCGACAACGACGATGGGGTTTACGAGCCCGAGGAATTGATTCACATCACGAACATCGAAGTGATGAACGTGGGTTCGATGCCTACGCCTGCCACACGTAAAGTGCAGCTTTCGATACGGGAACAAGGCTGGACGTATCCAGAAAAAGAACACATCGATGTGCCATTTTCGGTCGGTGCGGGGCAACGACACACCTTTGCCACGGAAAAACTCACGGCAAAACTTGGAGCGTTCCATCCATCGAAACCATCCGATCCATTGGCGCAAGAAGAGATCGTGCGACACCGAGCGTACGTTCCCGATGTACGGCGCGAATTCCCCAATTATGAAAGTCATCGGAGTTTTGAACTTGGACGATTTTTGATCCGGTTTCCCATTGAATCCTCCCCTATTGAATCGTTGTATTCGCTTGGTCCAGGGCAATCGGCTCGACTTCGTTTCACGATCAAGAATGCTTCGACAAAAGCGTACGGCGCGAATACGGAGCTCGGTCGACGAATTACGTTTCGATTGTTTTTTCACGAAAGCGAACTCGGCGACGAACACGTGCATTTTTTCGATGATACGGGCGCACGAATTCCGTTGTCTCGCGGTTTTTCGAGGGAAATTCCGGAATTGTTACCCGGACAATCCATCATCGTCGAAGGCATTCTGGCCATTTCGGAAGGGACGCCGTTTTATCGTGCGGGGCGTATGTGGCTATCGTTGGAACTTGGTTCCATTGCTGATCCGTCGCATCCGAAGCCGATTCAATATCGATCCTTCGACGTGCGCGTTTCGCGTCCATTCGAACGGCGAACGCTTGGTGATGTATTGCTTGTCGTCAACAATCGGACGGAAGCCACAGAAATCGAGGCTTGGCAAGGCTTGTTTTCAGCGCTCGGATTGCAGTTTTCCGTATATGACATTTCGCTGGAAGGCGGCTTTGAGCTGGGCAAGGACGATAAAATCGGCACAGATGACTTGCGTGGTCGGAGCGTCGTCTTTCTGAACCAGGTGATGGATACCGCGAAAGGCGAACGCAAATCGATTCATTATGCATCCAAAGACCAACTTCTCCATTTGTGTGCATCGGGCGCGCGTGTACACATCGTCGGCGAACCTTTTCACCTCGAACGATTTTTGCTGCCAACGTTCGAACACGTGTCGTCCACGGCCATCGTTCCCTCTTCGTCTACGTACCTTGTCCCAAAGAAAGACAAACCTCGGCACAGTTTGTCCGTAGGCGACGCTCCTCATGACCTAGAAATATCCAAATGGTCGGTGCTGGGCATCGGCAAACCAACGGAGGAGGCTTTGGTCAAGCGCGCGTTATCGATTCACGACCAGCTCGACCGACTGTATCCTGGCCGGCGTCACGTACTCGTTTGGGAATTCGAGCCGACGCTGATAAAAGATTATTTCTTCGCCTCGCGATGGCAGATGGGTCGTTTATCGATTCACCGGTCGCTCGACGGAGTACCGGCAGCGATTTCCGCAACGACGATAAAAGGTACGAAGGAAGAGCAACAGTCACGAATCCTCGAGCGGGACAATATTTTGCAGTTTGTTCTTGCGTTACCATTTTCGGAGAAACTCCGGCGGCTTGAAGCATTGACTGGAAGCATGGCAAAACGCGATGATGATGACGACACGTTGGCAGGGGCGGTGGTGGGCATTGTGCTACATGCGATTGTGATAGATTTGGTCGAGGAACAACGCGAATTGTCACGTCGTCCGTGGTGCCAGGGGGCGACGCCGCAATTGTTACGGAAGTCGTTGGTGCACATGCGCGAGGTAGCGGACAAACTATATACGTCGCGGCAAGGGGTGCTCGAAGTAAATGATCGTGCGGCGTTGGTGCACATTTTGTCGAGTTTGCATTTTTTCGTTTCGAGTCAAGTCAGTTTTTGGGAATACGTTCCGCCATTGTTGTTTGAAAGACGTGCACCGGTATTGCGTAGTGTTACGATTGATTTGATTGATGGTTGCATTCAGCGGCTTTTGGGTGGGGCGGAACCGAAGTCACCGGAGGGACGGGAGCGCATGAAGGAGTTCCAAGCTGAAGTCAAAAGAGCGCGCCAAGCATTCGAAGACAAGTACCGCAAGGCGAAGAACAATCACGAATGGATGGGCGGTCGCGGTGCATATGCCCGCGAATTGTTCATTGCGCCACTGGCGAATGCACACTTCAAGCGTTGTACGAATGTGTTACGCGAAACGAAATCGTGCATCGTTTCGAAGGGTCAATATTTCGAGGGACAAAGCAAGGACCGTCAACTTGCCGAAAAACGTCGTACAATGATGAAACGTGCGGAAAAAGCGCGTGAAACATTATTGCTCGAAATGCGGTGCGAAGAGTTATTGGCGAAATCGAGAAGGGATTGAGGTGAGGGAATATGGGCGCGTGTTACGGTAATGGACTACTGGGTTTCATTCGTGAGGATGTTGAGGGTGAGGAAAGCCAAGTAGCATATCTCCAAGGGTTTGCCGCATTGGGATTGAGCCACAAATTTCGCGAAGTCGTGGGCACTCGAGTGATCGAGTTATCGTACAAGAAAGGCGGCCTTGTCGAAACGCGATGGTTGTCGGATGAAGAAGCGGCGCCGGTATTTGCTGCGGCGAAACAAATTGGCGGCTCGGCGCCATATTC
>JANORL010000722.1:0-5150 GCA_031415295.1 Polyangiaceae bacterium
TGCCTTCAATACATCGAACGAACCGGAAATCGACAATGACTCGAGTCGTATGTACGGTTTGGCGGGACGTGCAAACGCGAACGTTACATCAGGCAAAACGTTGTCGCACGCTTGTCACAGCCTATCGAGGCCGCTGGCACCCTGAGCTGCCGCAAATGACCGCTCGATATCACGGAATGGCGAGCGAGTGGCAGGTCATCGAATTCAACGATCCGTCATACCCATTGTCGGGTATGACGAGAGCCAGGTTCGTGCCCGATTCCTTGGCGAGCGACCCGCCAAGGGTCGTAATGTCCATACGCCAGTACTCGACCGTCCCGATCGAGGTCGCGTGCGCGTCTCCCACACAGAACTGCCATATGCCGGCGGCATCGAGACCGCCAAAGGCGGCAGCGAACGTTTTAGGACCCATAGAAGCACCTTGGCTCGGACGATAGTCACACTGAGGGGTGTTCGAGCCTTGGGGAAAGATCGTGTCGGCGTCTCGGCATACGGCAAGACCGCGAGCGTGTGCAAATGCAAATGCACGCTCAAACGTAACGCCGAGTCGAATCGCTGAATTACCGTCACCGTGCCCGTGAATGCGTCTTCAGGCGTAAGCGCCAGCTTGATTAAACGCGTAATTCGGCAAAATGGCGGAATGGCGAAATGCATCGCCGAATTGTTCGAGTCAACCTCAACCAGATTCTTCAAGCGCGTAATATTTCACCGGTTCGTCTCGTAACCACGTGCGTTGCCTACGTGCAAACACCCGCGTCGCGCGCACGATCGTATCCACGAGTTCGTCGCGACGAATCTGTCCCTCGATGAACGCGCGCACTTCTTTGTACCCAACGGAACCCATCGCGCGCGCGTTCGTTTGACCGTTCGTCAGAAGCGCGCGCACTTCGTCAACCCACCCTTGTTCGAGCCACCGTTCAACGCGCACGCGAATCAGCGCGTCCTGTTCGTCGCGTGAAACCGCCACACTGACAAACCTAGCGCGATGACGTTCTTCTTGGAAACGGTGCTCGGCAAACCAATCGCTTTGCTTCTTGCCCGAAATTTCCAGCACTTCGAGTGCTCGGCTCACGCGTACGAAGTCGTTTGGGGCCAAACGTTTTGCACTTTCCGGATCGACACGAGCAAGTTCCGCATGCAGTGCAACACGTCCTGATGTTTCGACAAACGCGGCATGGCGCGCGCGAATTTCGGGACTCGCTGAAGGCGCAGCCATGAGGCCTCGGACAAGCGCTTTCACCCAAAGGTACGTTCCGCCAACGACGATCGGCACGCGACCTCGATCGCGTATGTCCGTTATGGCTCGATCGGCCATGTCGGCATACGTTTGCGCATCGATCGGTGCGAGTGGATCAGCGACGGAGACGAGATGATGCACGGCGCGTGCTTGATCTTCCGCGCTGGGTTTGCCCGAACCGATGTCGTAACCGCGGTAAATCTGCACGCTGTCGGCGCCGATGATTTCGCCACCAAACGTCTGTGCGAGACGGATGCCGAGTTCGGTTTTTCCGGTGGCTGTCGGACCAACGACGACCAAAAGTTCACCGTCGACGGGTGGTTCGATGTGCCGCCAGGAGGGTGTGGAAGTGCTGTTTTCTGGAGCGTTCATGACGATCGCGGCACGAGGGCCACGCGTCATCTAGCAGCATCGTCGCTCCACTGGAACCTCGAGACACGGCTGGACGAACGAAGACCCTCCCTCGAGCACGCTCTTTGCGCTAGGGTGCGCGCGTCATGTCCGATACACGCGACTTGCTCCTCGAGATCGGCTGCGAAGAACTGCCGGCATCGTTCGTCGAAGCGGCGCTGCGTGCGCTGCCCGAATTGGTCCACAAAAAACTGACGGATTTGCGTCTCACGCACGGCTCCATTCGCGCGCTTGGTACGCCGCGACGTTTGGCAGTGTTCGTTTCGCACGTGGCCGAGCGTCAACCGGATCTCGAAGAAGACGTGACCGGTCCGCCCGTCAAAGCCGCGTTCAAAGATGGTGTTCCGACGAAAGCTGCCGAAGCTTTTGCGTCGAAGATCGGTTGTACCGTCGCTGATCTGCGTCGCGTCGAAACCATCAAAGGCGAGTATCTCGTCGGTACGCGACGCGAAGCAGGACAAGCAGCAACGGGGCTCCTTTCCGAAGCGCTTGCGACGATCATCACGGCGATTCCGTTTCGAAAATCCATGCGCTGGGGCTCGGGCGAATTCGCCTTTGGTCGACCTGTGCACTGGATCGTTGCGCTCTTTGGAAAAGACGTCATTCCCGTCGAAGTCGCGGGCATCAAGGGCGGTCGAACATCACGCGGTCATCGATTCCTTGCACCTGAAACGATTTCGTTCGCGAGTGCTGACTCGTATGTCGACACGTTGCGAGCTGCCCACGTCCTCGTCGACCCGGCAGAGCGCGCGCGCGTGATGCACGAAAGACTTCTGGAAGCGGCAAAAGCGGCAAACGGAAGTCTCATCGAAGACGACTTCTTGATTGGGGAAAACCTTTCGCTCGTGGAAGAACCGCAGGTCATCATCGGTGGTTATGCCGATGAATTCCTCGAATTGCCCGAACGCGTGATTCTCGCAGTCGCCAAAGGACATCAGCGTTATTTCGGCGTGCGTGGTGTCGATGGAAAACTTTTGCCGCGGTATCTGTCGGTCGTAAACACGGCAGTCGTTCCGGAGAACATTCGCCGCGGAAACGATCGTGTCATGCGGGCGCGTTTGTCGGATGCACGTTTCTTCTATCGCGAAGACGTGGCCATTCCGCTCGCTGATCGTCGAACGAAACTCGGAGGCATCGTCTTTCAAAAACGCCTCGGCACGATGCTCGGCAAAGCGACACGTATCGAACGTCTCGCGCGTGAAGTCGGCCTTTTGTTGTCGCTTCCGGAACCGGTGCTCATGGCCGCAGCGTCGGGTGCACATCTGGCCAAATGCGACCTCGTGTCGTTGATGGTTGGTGAGTTCCCGGAACTCGAAGGCGAGATGGGGCGCGCATACGCAGTGGCGCAAGGCGTGAATGCCGACGTAGCGGAGGTCATTCGCGAGCATTACCAGCCGAAAGGCGCGCACGAAGCGACGCCGAAGTCGGATGCAGGTGCGCTCGTGTCGATTGCGGATCGACTCGATACGATCGTCGGTTGTTTCGCGATTGGTTTGTCCCCTACAGGTGCTACGGATCCGTACGGTTTGCGTCGTGCGTGTATCGGCATTTTGCGCGTGATGTTCGATCACGGATTCGATCTGCGTTTGTCCGACGCGATTCGAGCGACCTACGACGGCTACGGTGGTGTGTCGCTCGACTTGGGGCCGGCAGAACTCGCGGACAAACTCGGCGACTTCTTCACGGATCGTTTGCGCGGGTTACTGGCGGACAAACTTCCGCAAGATGCCGTTGCAGCAAGCCTTGCTGTCGCGTTCGAGAGGCCGATCGATGCCCGCGCGAGAGCGACGGCACTCGCACAGCTCGATGCGGCAACACGTGCAAGCGTGGGTGAAGTCTTCAAGCGCGCGACGAACATTGCCGAGAAGGCACCGCCGGGAGAACCAGTCGCGCCGCGTGCTGAGGATCATGCGAGCGAACGTGCGGTGTACGACGGCTACGTGACGCTGCGCGAGTCGCTCGTGGAACTGCGTCGCGCTGGCGATTATGGCGCAGCGTTACGCGAAGTTGCCGCGTTTGCTCCGCTTCTTCAGCAATACTTCGTGGACGTGTTTGTCATGACGGACGACATTCCGGTGCGAGAAAACCGATTGCGTCTGATGCGAGCGATTTCCGAAATGTGTTCGACGCTTGCCCGCTTCGAATTACTCGGCGAACGTTGATAGCGTTTTGGCGGGGCTTTACCCCGAACCCCACGAGGGGCTCCGCGCCCCTCGACCCGCGCCAGGCCCAGGCCTGGACCTTGTATGGTTCGTCCGCTTCGCGGTCGAACCACAATAGGACAGGGACGCTTGTTGTTGATTTTCCCAAAACAGCGTTTTAGGTTCTTTGCGGAGAACCCCAAGTATCCATGACAGCAAAGCTCCAACACCTCGGCTATTCGCCCTATTTTGCAGGTCACTTTTCAGTACACGAGGGGCCTCATCGGGCCGTCGCGCGCATCATTACCGAACATCGGGGCGCGTATGAAATAGCTGGGGAAACCGTTTCGGGTCTGGCAGTTTTGACGGGCAAACTGCGTCATGAAGCGACGAGTGCGCTGGAAATACCGGCAGTCGGGGATTGGATCGTCGTGGACGATCAGCCGGACACGGAAGGCCGATCGGTCGTGCAGGCGTTACTTCCGCGGCGCACGGCATTCATTCGACGAGCGGCTGGAAGTGAGGACAAACCTCAGGTTGTCGCCGCAAACATTGATTTGGCATTTCTTGTAACTTCACTCAATAGCGATTTTAATCCGCGGAGACTCGAGCGGTATTTGGCGATAACGCGGGAAAGTGGTGCAGAGCCTATCGTTTTACTGACGAAATCCGACGTGGGGGATCCGAAGGCGGCGCTCGAATGGGCGGCCGTCAATGCATCGAATGTAGCGATTCACGTATCGAGTGCCGTGACGGGCGAAGGCATTGAAACGATTCGGGGGTATTTGCGTGAAGGCGTGACTGGCGTGCTTTTGGGTTCGTCAGGCGTGGGCAAATCGACGTTGATCAATCGATTGATTGGTTCCGAACGGCTGGCAACGTCGGCGATTCAGGAAGGGACGGACAAGGGGCGGCATACGACGGTGCGTCGCGAATTGATTGTCTTGCCAACGGGCGGCGTTTTGATTGATACGCCGGGGATGCGTGAAATTGGAGTATGGGCAGCGGGCGCCGCGGGTTTGGCGGAGACGTTCGTGGACATTACCGCTTTTGCGGCCGATTGTCGATTTGCGGATTGTCGTCATGAAGCAGAGCCGGAATGTGCTGTGCGAGCAGCGTTGGCTGCAAAAACGTTGGCACCGGATCGATTCGATAGTTTTCAACGATTACGTCGCGAGGGACAACATCTCGAGGTGGCATCGGATGTACGGATGCGCAGTGACGCGGCGCGAAAGAATCGAGTCGCAAATAAAGCATTGCGGGCGGTATTGAAGAAGAAGCGGGGGTGACAACTCGCGAGCGACCGCCGCTTCAGCAAATCGTCGAGAGTTTTTCCTGGATGATGACGCGTGCCTTCGATG
>JANORL010000723.1:0-3770 GCA_031415295.1 Polyangiaceae bacterium
TGCTCGCCGCCTTGCGTAACGTTCCGGCCCGCGTCGCTGCAAGGCGTCCCGCTACCCGCCCAGGTAGCTCAGTTGGTAGAGCAGCGGACTGAAAATCCGCGTGTGGCCAGTTCGATTCTGGCCCTGGGCACCATCCTCTGACGTTCGTGTTCGCGTCATCTACACGCTCCGCCGAATGTCCAAATCATTGTGGTTCGACCGCGAAGCGGACGAACCATGCACGGGTCAAGGGGCATTGCCCCTTGCGAGGTCAAGGGCGAGCAGCCCTTGTGGGGTGCGGGGCGAAGCCCCGCGTTACCGTGTTACTTACGCGCGGGGGCGGGCGATGTTTTCGAGGAGATCGATGGCCCATACGGTGCCGCCAGGAGCGGGATCACCACCGGCAGGACCCGAGCTGACTTCGACGCGTGCAGGTCCGACGGCGCGCAAATAGACCCGTTGTCCAACTGCGGCAGCGCCGAGTTTGCACACGGCCATTTCAACGCGCGGATCGTCGGCTGCGACTTCTCCGTCGTCTTCCGCCTTCATGTGCAGAATCTCGACGTTGGGTTTCGTGCACGCACCCATCTCGCGCCACACGTCGTACTCGACCGTTGGATCGAGGACGTCGGCGAGTTGTCCATGGCGATTGCGTCCGACGCGATAACGGAAAGCGTCGCGTTTTTCTGCGCGCAACGCGGCACCGATACGTTCGAAGCGCATAGCGAGCGCACCGAGGGCACAAGCGGTCTTGACCGTTGGAGCACCAAGGTTCAGTCGATCAGGTTCGATGAATCGGTGAATTTTGACGTTACGCGGCAAGCTCGCGGAGAGTTTGTCGAAGAACACCGGATGCATGCTCATGCGTCCGCCGAGCATCACGCGTAGACCTTCGTAGGGATCCGGGCCGCGACCGATTTTTTCGAGCGCCTTTTCGAGTCCCTTGCAGATGATCGCGACGCCTTCCGCGTACCACTTCTCGATCGCCGTCGAGACTGCTTCGCGATCGACATCGAGAATGAAGTCGACGGGTTCACCTTCCGCGTTGGCAAGGCGCACGGATTTTGCGAGGCGAGTCTCGGGTCCTTCGAGCAGCGTGCGAATCGCGTCCTTGAGCAACTCGGCGTTGGCGCGAGCCCATGGCGATGCTGAGAGCAAGTGTTCGAGCGCGGGTGACGGAGGTTCGTCCGCGGGGCGATCGAAAGGCACGCGACTGTTGAGCGCTTGAGTCGATGCTGCGATGTACGTTCGATACGCGAGACGATGCAGCAATCGTTCACCACCGAGCCAAGGAATGCTCGTTGGCTCGAGGTATTCGATCATGCGCTCGTAACCTTCTGATTGCTCGTCGGGTTTGGCATTCCGAAACAAACCAAACGCGATGCCCGTTTCGCTTGCGCCAGCATCGATGGCACAGAATGGAACGGGGTCGGGCTTCGGCGCGATGGCGAACGCACGGAACGCATGCGCGACGAAAGGAATCGTTGCGGGTCCGGCATCGAGAACAGTGAGTCCTTCGAGGTCGTGGTACTCGAGCATTCCGGCGGGAAGACTGCGGAAGATGCCGCGACGAACCGCGACGAGAGCGCTCTTGCGACGATCCGCAGGCCAACCTGAAGGCATTGCGACGAGGTACCGCGTGTGGATTCCACGGGTACGATGGTTGACGTTCAAACCAATGTAGTAGGCGTACAGTTCGATCGGATCGAACGGGTCGTGCGCACCGATTCCCTCTTCATCAATGATCGGTAGCGCTGGCTTCTTGAGGACTTCTTGCGTTTCCGGATCACCTCGACCGCGGAGCGTAAGTTTGTCCTTCATTTCCACGCGTTCGCGAATGAGGGGCAAGTTGGTGAGCGTTGCGGCTGTCATGGACGGCGCTTCTTCCGTGCTGCGTTTGCGCAGCGCGCGTGAAGCATGTGCGACGGAGACTTCACCCCAACGTGTCATGGGAAGAATGACGCGATCACGCCAAGCTTTGAGGGTTTTTCCTAGTTGGTCGAAATGGATCTCGCTCGGATTTTCGTAGTCAGCGGAGACGACGGGTGGCGTCGTTGCTCCGATACGAATCAGTTCAGGCGAGCTGCGATCACTACGCAAAGCGATGACTGTCGAGTGAGCACCAAGATCGATGGAGACCCATTCCTTCAACGTGTCGAGCTTCGGATCGCGCTTGCGAATTTCCGGCGGAACGGCATCGCGATCGCTGCGCCCGATACGTCGATGCATGCCGACGACTTTGCCTTGGCGAAGAATCGCGATCGACGTCTGTCCAATGTACCGCGTACCCGTCCACAACCCACCGGTCGAGTCCGTGAGCAGATGTCCTTTGATGCAGGGCAAGTTGGCGACCACGCTCGGAAACAAGTCCGCAAGTTGGTCGCTGGATGCCGCGCCGTCGTATCGCTCGATCTTGATCGCAGGGCTGTAATAGTCCTGTGCGCCAGCACCGTAGATTCGCGGCGTGGTCTGGATCAGCTTCAAGTACGGAACGGGCGAAGTGTGTTCGTCGAGGCGAAACTCTTGGAAGAGCTTCGCCTGTCCGAGCTGATTTTCCATCTCGGGCCCGACGCGCGGGACACTCGAGTTCATCTCAGTGCCGAAGTAGAAAAATTTTGTCGGCGCGCCGCCTGTGAACGCGGCGATGCGGACTTCGATGAACGACGCTTGGCCCGGAGGCAGCGGCGGAAGTGGAATGGTGTAGTCGAGAACCAGCGTGGTGGACCAAGGCTGGTCGAAAAGGCGAGATTCCCACCGTGTTGCCAACGTGGGGAAACTTCGCCCTTCGAGCGAAATGAGCATCTCGGCTTCGCGAAGGTGTGCGTCGTCGATCGACAGCTCGTAGAGCGCCATACGCGGCCGACGTTAACACGAAGACCCCGGGGGTCGGGCAAGCCCTTGAATCGTTTTCGTCCGTTCCCGTCGTCTGGGCGTTCCGAGCGGCTTTCTGGCAGACTCGTCACAGAGCGCTGGGCCTGACGTATCGACCCATGGTAGGATCGCAGGCGTTGGATCCTTTACGCTTTATGCGAGCGATGCCCTCATGAGCCTCAATCCCGGCCAAGTCATCGACGATAAATACCAAATCCTTCGCCTGCTCGGAACCGGCGGTATGGGGGCCGTTTACGAGGGCGAAAACGTCCGAATCAAACGACGCGTCGCGATCAAAGTGCTGCACGCGAGCGTTTCGAGCGCCGCTGACAACGTCGCGCGCTTCGAACGCGAAGCACAAGCCGCAGGTCGGATCGGATCCGAACACATCTGCGAAGTGCTTGATCTCGGCGTTCTCGCCGATGAGTCCCGCTACATGGTCATGGAGTATCTCGATGGCGAAATGCTCAGTCAGCGCATCAAGAAAAACGGGCGCCTGTCACCCGCACAGAGCATTCCGCTCATGGCGCAGATACTCGATGGGCTTGGCGCGGCACACGCGGCGGGAATCATTCATCGCGATCTGAAGCCGGACAATATTTTCATCCTGCACACCAAGGCCGGACGAACCGACTTCGTCAAGGTTCTCGACTTCGGCGTTTCGAAGTTTTCCCAGATGAGCGGCGACGAATTCAACGTCACGCGTGCAGGCGCTGTCGTCGGCACACCGTATTACATGTCGCCGGAACAAGCGCGTGGCATGGCGCAAGTCGACGCGCGCAGCGACATCTATGCTCTCGGCGTCGTTCTCTACCAAGCGACCACCGGACAAGTTCCGTTCCGCGCCGAAACATTCAACGAGTTGCTCTTCAAGATCGCCCTCGAATTGCCGCCTCCTCCGCAGCAGTTCGTCCCCGACT
>JANORL010000724.1:0-6254 GCA_031415295.1 Polyangiaceae bacterium
AACCCTTCTGTGGGTGTTGTTCGGGCGTTGCGAGCGTTGCGACGCTCGGGCGGGCGGCGGAAGCGTACATCTTACGCTCAGAAACCCCGACCGACGATTCGCAACGCGCAGCAGCCTGATCAACACCCTCTCAGGGCGCGAAGCAATTCAGCAGCGGCGAGCGCGTGGGCAACGCATCCACTGAGGTGTCGCGGATCGTCTCCGTGCACAACTTGCGGAACGTGACCGACAGCAAGTTCGCGATCGGCGGCGGATGCAATGAGCGTGGGCAGTTCGGTCACGAGCGGATCGTCGGGAGGAAGAACGGATCGCGCAGCGCGTGCGTACGGCCCGAGGAGCCACGGGAAAACCGATCCTTGGTGATGAGAGGCGTAACGATCATCGACGGTCCCTTCGCAACGTCCCCGATATCCGGGTTCATGCGGAGCCATCGTGCGTAAACCACCTGGGGTGATGAGATCTTTACGCGCGCGTTCGAGCGTCGTGCGCGCGCGTTCGGGTGTGAAACAGGTGGGATCGATCGCGAGAGCGAGCACGGCATTGGGGCGGATGGTTGCATCCTGAAAAGCTCCCTCGCCGGCTTCGACGGCCGAGAGAACGTCATACGGATACGATGTCGTTTCGCACCAAAAACGAGCTTGAAATGCGGTTCGTGCGCGATGACATGCGGTATCCGCTCGATCGGCGAGCGCCGTTTGACCAAGCGCTTTCGCCAAACGCGAGAGCGTAGAACAAGCACTTGCCCAGAGCGCGGTGAGTTCTACGGGACAACCTGCACGCGAAGTAACGGCTTTTCCACGAACACAAGCGTCCATCCACGTGAGCGAATCACCGGGACGCCCTGCCGCAAGCAATCCGTCGCGCGTGACGTGAATGTCATGAGGTGCGCCACGTAAAACGAGATCGAAAACGTTCGTCAAAACCGGAAGGAGTTCGTCCTTGACAAACGGATGGGTTTCTCCGAGCAAATCGGCAAATTGACGCGCCACATCGAAGAGCCAGAGGGTGGTGTCCGCGCCTGCTATGTCCGGTGCGCTTCCGTAGTCCGGTGTGCGATTCGGCAAAAATCCATCGTGCATGGAAGCGATCATCGTCCGGACCACGTCCATCGCGCGCGAAACGTCGCCGGTGGCAAAGTACAGTCCAGGGACGGCCATAATCGCTTCGCGTCCCCATGTATCGACCCATGGATACGCGGGAATAATGGTGGGTTTGTCCAGTGCATCGGCGCGAAACACATGAGCTGCGAGGGACAAGCGACGTTCGAGAACCGAGCGCGTCGGTCCTGGATCAGCAGCGAGAATCGCTTGGGATGCGGCCGCGACGAGCGATTCCGGACTGCCTTCGGGAGCCTTCTCGACGCCGACGACGAGATAGTTTGGCACGCCAGACGGATCGGGACGGATCTCGACGACACCGGGGGTCCAGAGATCTTCGTGAAATTCCATGCCTCGCGCACGTTCTTCGAAGTATTCGAAGCGTCTCCACCAGTCGGGAGATCCAACAAAAGTTCCTTCGAACTTGAAACAAAGTTTTGGTAAAGCGCGCATCGGTCGCACCCGCATTTCGCCGGCGCGAAGCTCGACGCGTTGTTCGGCGGCTCCATGTTCGCGCATGACGTGGTGCATGTGTCGCATGGCCAGAAGCGGACGGAGCGTACAGACGACCGGTTGCGGACCTCGCCAGGTGTAACGAAGAACGGCCGCGTTTTCCCCGGGAACGAGCGCCAAAAGCACTTCGAGTTCACCGCCAGCAACCGCATAGGTCCAGCGCGGCAAGGGATCCTGATCGAAGCGTTCGAGGTAAAACGCTCCGACATCGGGATCAAATCCAGGGAATTGATGCTTGGCTAGATCCCAAACGCCACGTGGTACCGAGGGTTTTGCGGGCACAGTCACGGTCACGTCGACGTGCGACAGCGTCACGTGACGACTGCGTGGAGGGTCCAGCGCGGCGACGAGAAGGCCGTGGTAGCGCCGTGTGTGCAGACACGCGATCGTCGAGCTTGCGTAGGCACCGGCGCCATTACCAAGGACCCACTCGCGAGTTCGGGCGAGACGAACATCGCCGTGTACCTTGAAATGCGAAAAAACCTGAGCATCATCGAGGCGGTTAACGCTCGTCATACCGTTGACCCTCGCCGATCCAAGGTTTGTTGAGCCGAACGTTGCATGCAATCGAGCGGCGGCAACTGCCCCGTCCAGAGCTCGATGGATCGTGCTGCTTGTCGAACGAGCATGCCCAGACCACCTCGTGCAGAAAGCTGGTGCGTCATGGCTGCTCGTAAGAACGGGGTCACTGGCGGATTATAGACGAGGTCGTACGCAAGTGTGTGTTCACCAAGATCGTTCCATGGAACGATCGTCGCAATCGGCTCACCAGCGTCTGCTCCATTCATGCCGGCGCTCGTGGCTTGTAAAACGAGAGACGAAGCGCGGACAAACTCGAGCCAAGCATCATCCAATCGTCGCACTTCCACGGAATTCTTTCCGGAATCGTTTGATGGCCAAGGAAAAACATCGACCCCCAGCGCTCGCATTCGGGCAACAACGGGCAACGTCGCGATATATTCCGAAGTCGACCAAGACCGAGAAGTCACGCCGATTCGCTGATAGCCAAGTTTTTGACACGCGACGACGGCCGCAAATGCAGCGCCTCCAGCGCCAAGGACGACAGCACGATTCCGTGAAGAGTCTGGCAAGACCGACGCAATGTCATCTGCCAACGCCTGGGCGTCGGTGTTGTGGGCGTGAATGCGTCCCAAATCGTCGACTCGAAGCACGTTGGCGACACCAGGACCTTCGGCACTGGGATCGACGACGTCGGACAATTCGAGTGCTGCGCGTTTATGGGGAATCGTCACGTTTGCCCCGCCAAACACCCCCGCACGTAACTCATCGCAAGCTCGAGCGAGGTCGTCTCGGGTTGGAAGATCCAGCAGTCGATAGGTGTGAGGCAGCCCGAGTGCTGCATAAGCCGCGGCGTGAATCACGGGCGAAAGCGAATGAGAAACGGGATGGCCGAACAGCGCGAAGACGCGACCTTCACTCATCGGCGCGTGCATCTTCCGCCGAGGGTTGTTCGTCAGGTAAAACTTCAACGACATTCGCGACGAACGCACCGTGATGGACGCGCACGGAGATGCGCTGACCCACGTCGACATCGTTCGCGTTGCGTACGGCGCGCCCTGATTCGGTGGTCGCGATGGCGTATCCCCGCGAAAGCACGGCGAGTGGAGACATGGCATCCAAGCGCGCGGCATTGCGGCCGAGCACGGTGCGTAAGCGTTCGAGGCGGCGGCGCATGGCGGCACTGAAACGAACTTCGAGCGGTCCGACGACGCCGCGCGCAGAGGCGACGACGGCGCGTGGATGTCGCGCGCCCATGCGTCGTTCGAGTTGTGCCAAGTCGGTTTGACGTTTCGTGAGCACACGATGAAACGCGCGTTCGAGACGCATTTCGGCTTCGTCTATTTGTTGTTGGCGTTCGGCGACGACACCCGCAGGCGACCCGACGCGTGCGGCAAGTCGATCGAGTGTGGCCCGGCGCGTGGACAAACCATGTTTTACCGCGCGATACATACGCTTGTAGAGTTGCACGAGATGCGTGCGACGCGCGATGCGATCCGGCACGAGTAACTCGGCAGCTTGCGACGGTGTTGCTGCACGTGCATCGGCGACGAGATCCGTGAGGGTCATGTCGGTCTCGTGTCCGACAGCGCTGACGACAGGCACGGACAAACTAGCGACTTTGCGCGCAAGAGCTTCGTCGTTGTACGCGGCGAGATCATCCGCGGATCCACCTCCACGGCCGAGGATGATGACTTCGACTTCGGGTACGCGGGCGAGCATGTCGAGTGCACGAACCATGGATTGTGCTGCGCCAGCACCTTGAACCGTTGCACGTGCCAGCAAGATGCGTGGAGCGCCGCGACGAAACGAGACGGTGATGATGTCGTGGATCGCCGCGCCATCACCGCTCGTGACAACGCCGATCACGCTGGGATCGGTGGGCAAAGGTCGTTTACGTTCGGGCGCAAAAAGTCCTTCCGACGCCAAACGTTGTTTGAGGCGTTCGAGGGCTTCGAGGAGCGTGCCTCGACCGGCAGGTCGCACGTCTGTCGCGACAAACTGAAGTTGTCCACGCGGAACGTACACGGTTGCGCGGCCGACGAGCACGACGCGAGCACCATCGGCAAGCATGCTGCGTGCTCGAGGGGGCGCCGTTTTGTACATGACGCAATCGATGCACGCGGAGTCGCCTTCGTCTTTCAGTTTGAAGTAAGCGTGGCCGCTCGAATGCTGGCGCATGCTGGTGACTTCACCGAGCACGCGGACGTCTTGGGTGCCGGTTTCAACGAGGCGTTTGAGGCGATTGTCGAGTTCGGATACGGAGAGAACGGTGGGTTCGTCCGAACGGCGAGCGCTGGGTCGTTGGGCGATGACGCCATCGGTGCCGGTCCGGAATTCCGCAACGGGATCCGAGTCTCCTGGGCCGGAGTACGGGAAATCGGGGCCTGGATCACGCCTTTGCACGGGGCGCGTGGCGTAGCTCGTAAGTGTGCCGAGGGAAAGTGAAACCGACGTCAAGCAGGTTCCTTCTCGGCGCGTGGGTGTGCTACGTCGTCGACGTGATCCGCAAGGTACTCATTGCCAACCGTGGCGAAATCGCCGTCCGCATCATTCGAACGTTACGCGAGTTGGGCATCGCCTCTGTGGCGGTGTACAGCGACGCCGATCGGCAATCGTTGCATGTCCGACTGGCGGACGAAGCGTATGCCATTGGGCCTGCACCAGCTCGCGAGAGTTACCTCTTGATCGAGCGCATCTTGGACGCTGTGCGTAAGTCGGGCGCGGATGCTGTTCATCCTGGGTATGGGTTTCTCTCGGAAAACCGTGAGTTTGCCCGGGCGTGTGAAGATGCGGGGATCATCTTCATTGGTCCGCCGTCGCATGCGATGGAGGCAATGGGATCGAAGACGGCGGCGCGCGCAAAGATGGCGGCGGCGGGTGTGCCCATTACGCCAGGAGGCGATGCTTCGACGGTCGACGAGGCCAAAGCCACAGCAGCTCGCGTGGGTTATCCGGTGCTGATCAAGGCCGCGATGGGTGGTGGCGGCAAAGGCATGCGGCTGGTGCACGAAGAAAGCGAAATGGAGCATTCTTTCGATCGTGCACGAAGCGAAGCGTTGCGCGCATTCGGCAATGAGACGGTGTACATCGAGAAAGCGATTCTCGAGCCGCGTCACGTCGAGATTCAGGTACTCGGCGACAAACACGGCAACATGGTGCATTTGTTCGAGCGCGATTGTTCGATTCAGCGGCGTCATCAAAAAGTGGTAGAAGAGACGCCGTGTCCGGTGGCGACCCCGGAATTGATTGCTCGAATGGGTGAAGTCGCGGTCAAAGGCGCGTTATCGGTAGGGTACTTTTCCGCGGGTACATTCGAGTTTTTGCTTGGTGCGGACGGGGAATTCTATTTCTTGGAAATGAATACCCGATTGCAAGTCGAGCATCCGATCACGGAATGGATTACCGGGACAGACCTCGTGGCAGAAATGATCAATGTGGCGGCTGGGGGAACGCTTCCCTTCCGCCAGAACCAGATCACGCGGCGTGGCGCGGCGATTGAATGTCGCATTTATGCAGAAGATCCCATTGCGTTCTTGCCAAGTCCCGGAACGATCGAAAGCTTGCGAGTTCCGTCAGGGCCGTGGGTGCGTGACGATGGTGGGTTTTACGAAGGCGCGGTCGTACCGAGTCATTACGATCCGTTGATCTCGAAGATCAGCACGTGGGGACCGGATCGCGCGACAGCTTTACGACGTATGCGTCGAGCGTTGTCAGAATACGTGGTTACGGGGATCAAGACGAATATCGTGTTCCACGAAAAACTGCTCGCCCATCCAGAATTCGTGGCGGGGCAATATGCGACGAGTTTCATCGAGAAACACAAGGCCAATTTGTGTTCCTATTCGGAACTGAACTCCGATGAAGAATTGCAATTTGCGGCGGCCATCGCGGCAGCGACGGCTCGAAACGAGCGGAAGACGCAAGCCGGAAACGATAGCAACGAAACGAATGGTCATGGTGGACTATCGCCGTGGGTGCAGCAGCATCGAGCCGGCGTGCTGCGGTAACGAATCGAGCGCCGATTTTTACGATCGCGCCCGATGACGTGTCATAAGAAGGTGTTCATCAGGAAAGGACGCCGTTTTCGCACCTCACCCCTGGCCCCCTCTCCGCGACGCGAAG
>JANORL010000725.1:0-12301 GCA_031415295.1 Polyangiaceae bacterium
GCCGCGTGCCGGGTACTTCTTGCATGTCCTCCCGTCATCTCGTTGCTGAATCCACCTCCGCCAAGACGGTCCCCCCGTCGTCTCGTTGCTGAATCCACCTCCGCCAAGACGGTCCCCCCGTCGTCTCGTTGCTGAATCCACCTCCGCCAAGACGGTTTCCGCGCCCATCCGGATAAAAGTCTTCGAGGATGTTGACCCGTTCACCGTCTTCGGCGTAATGTCCTCCACGCATTTCGTGCACGGAGTGATGGGAGGAATTCATGGGCGACAAGAAAAAGAAGAAGGACGCGGCGCAAAAGAAGAAGCCAAAATCGAATGTCACCGCCGCAGAGATCATTGCCGCGGCCAAAGATGCGGCATTCAAGGATGAAACGCCGGCGGCTGCATTCGAACATTTCCGTCTTCTCGCCGATGCCGTGCCGACGGCGAATCTCGTGGTCTTCACGGGTCAACCGCTGCTCATGCGCGTCAACATTCGCACCGCGTTGGCAGCGCTCGAACCTCATTGGGAAACCGCGGTCAATGCCCTGCGCGAACCGGCATTGCAGGAGATCTTCGAATTGCCATCGCTGGTCATGGGGCTCGAATTCGCCGTGGGACGCGTGCCGGTGGCGAAGTTGAGCGCAGGTGACATCGAGCGCATGTTGTCCGAAGGTGCTCCGTGGCGTGATTTGATGCTCACGTATTTGGAGATTGCGTCGCATCCCTTGATTGGGCTCTTGCCGAGCGAGCGAGTTGCCGCGGTGCGTGCAGGACGTGGAAAATTGGATCAAGCCCAGGACTTCGTGGCTCTTCCAGGCCTATTTACCGAATTTGCGTCTGCGTTGGTCGGTAAGCATCCGTTTCCTGCCGAAAAACTGGATTTGCTCGCGACGCTCGGAGGCGCGCTGGTGCAACAGGTGAAACCCGGCAATGCTCCGACGCCCGTCGCGAAAAGATCGACCGAAAGCATTCTCCGGGATCAATTCGCGAGCTTGGTCGTGGAGCGTTACGATCGACTTTTGGTGATGGCGGGCTTGGCGCTGGGCAAACGCAAGGCGGACGAGCTGTTACCAGCATTGCGTGCATCGGTTCCCCAATCAGGACCTAGGCAAACACCCGAACAACCTTCGTGAGCTCGTCACCTCGCGAAACAAGGCCAATGGCGTCGCGAGATGCACCGGGGTAGCAATGCGATCGGTGCGTTCGCTCGGTGGTTTTTGTGCTGGGTACGTCCTACCGGCCTAGCCGCAAACTCCGCCGCTGCAAACGTTGCTCTTGCAATCACCATTCACCGCGCACAGCTCGCCGGCGGAGCCCTTTGCCGTCGTCGCGCTGATGTCGATACCGATGGGCGTATAGGCAGGTACGGTGTCGAGGTTGTACAGATTGTAGTAGGGTTGAATGTTGGGGGTGTTGGGGCTCGTCGAGCGCTTGTGTACGGTCGTCCGGCGGGTGTTGATCGCCTCGGTGCACTGATGCGAAGTCGCGACGACTCGCCTCGAGGTCGAAGGTCTCGGGCGGTCCTTCCAGCTCCCCCTCGCCGCCAAGACGCGCGGCAAGGCGCAGGTTCTGGGTGAGCGATCCGAGGTACACGATGTCTCCCAACGACCGTGAGATAGTGGCGCGCACTTCCGGGTCCGGATGACCGCGTAATGCGTCTAGGTTGAGCTGAATGGCAGCAATCGGCGTCCGCACATTTGGTGGGGCGTCGGATGGCCAGCGGATCGAAGGCGCTACCGTCTCGGTGCTCGAACACCCAGAAATGATGATCGTGACTGGACCAGACGGAAGTTATGCCTTTGATGTCGAAGTTGGCACGGACGTGACGTTGGTCATGGATCATGAAAAGTTTCCGCTGCTTGGTCGCGACGACTTTGAAGCCGTTCATGTTTTTGCCAATCGTCTCGGCAACGCTATAAACGGCCGACAAGTCGGCGGATCCATCCGGAGCGGGTGGAGTACCGACAGCGATGAAGACGACTTCGGCGCGTTGGATCGCATTGGGAATGTCCGTGGTGAAGACCAACCGATCATCGCGGAAGTTTCTCGCGATCAAGGCTTCGAGGCGAGGTTCGTAAATGGGAATTTCACCGCGCAGGAGCTTGGCGATTTTATCTATGTTCCGCTTCGGAGGGCCAAGCACAGCCAAACTCGCCGCCACAAACCCGTGCGTAATGCACTTGGCACCAATACGACATCACGCCATTTCACGAAAGAATAGACTTTGGTTGCGCTACGGTCCTTGGAAGACCACCGGATCATTTTTCTCAGGCGCGGGATGAACGCAATCAAATCACAACACTTCGGATCTATTCAAGGCGGGCGCACTTCAGCGCGCTTCGGTAATGAAGAGGTTTTCGTGAACATCGAACATTTTACTGCAAAGAGATTGACCATGGTTTTCGCCGCCATGGCCTTGGCTGGATGTGCCGTGGACGCGGACTCGGACATCGTAGAAGGAGAAGAGGTCGCGCAAGAGGCGAACGCTGTCAGCGTCACCGTCGATTGCAAGGCCAATAGTTCCACTGGGTATGCTGGCCCCAACTACGAACGCGCCATCTCGGCGACTCCAACGACGGTCATCGATGCCGTTGACGGCAAAACGACCGTGTTCGACATCAGTGGTTATTGCGCTTCGGCCATCAATGCTCGACGGCAAACCAACCACACGAGAATCCGCAATGGCACGCCGAGTACCCTCAATCCTTACTACAGCCTTTACTACACTGGCAGTGCTCCAGCCGTCGTGCCTGCATACTCGACCATCGGCTTCAACATCAATGAAACGACGGGGCCTTCCGCGTGCCGACTTTGCAAAGGCCTCGCCGATGCCGTAGCCCCAGGACATCCCAATTATGGTTCGTGTTACGGTGGATGGGACGCTGTTGGTGGCCAGAACGTCAACGGACCCACGCTCAACGATAATTCTGTAGGCGCTTGCGGAGCAGGCGTCGGTCAAACAGCCCAACAGGTGGTCGATAATTGCCTCAATTCTTTTGAAAATGAAGATGGAGGTGGTCATAAAGGCCCGATTATTTGGGATTCCTCTCGCGGCATCGCCTGTACCATCGCCGTCTACGTGGATCCGGTCACCGGCGCCAAAACAGCTGGCGTCAGGATGGATTACTCGTGGCCCACCCGGGCAGCTGCCCAACCGAACGGCGGAAACTGCAAAGTCAGCGGAGAATGCCTCTCCAAACGATGTAATGGAGCAACGGGGCGCTGTGAGGGATTCACAAGCTCGATTCGCGTCGGCTCGAGCGCCGTGACAAACGGAGTATCAACATGCCCGCTCACCGACTCGAAAAACTGCACCGAACATCCCGAGGATCCGACGACGTGCGTTTCGAAGAATCTCGCGTGCGCAAGTGGCGTCTGCGGTGTCACCGGCGTGTGTGCCAAGGGAGCCACTGGCAAACCCTGCGTGGTCAATGGAGACTGCAGCAGCAACGTATGCAGTACCTCCAAGACTTGTACATGACGATCTGCGTGGCGTGAGAAGACGAAAGCGTACGCGAAATACCGAGCGGCGTAACTGCGCCCAAGGCGCACATCGGCTTTCGTCGTCCTTACGCATCGCAACCAATCCACAACATTCGAAGCGTAAAAGGGCCCGATAAGCACGAGCTTGGAGAAGAGGATGCCCCTCGTCCCCGAACTTGCACGGACATGACTTGCATGTGCGAGTCGATCGAAAAGCGTGGTGTTGAAATGAGTCTCATCCGCAAGCGCGAGATGTCGATGATTCAATTCTTTCCGATGGCGGTGGCCGTCGCTATTCTGGGCGTTGTCGGATGTGAAAATACCGACCCTGGACCAATCGCCAATACCGACGCTGGTGTTGGCGGCAATGATGCAGGAGTCGAACCCGACGCCAGCCCCGACAACTGCCCGAATAACCCGACAGACGATCAGACCGACAGCGACATGAACGGTTTGGGCGACGCTTGCGACAATTGCGCTCTCATCGCGAATCCAGACCAGCTCGATAGCGACATGAACGGCGTTGGTGATGTTTGCGAACCGCCCCCTCAGCAGTGCGTGGGCAGCTACGCGGTTGACGGCTTCCCGTTCATTTTCAACTTGAACGGCACCTGCTCCTTGGTCGTCGGCTGTACGTACGAGTACATTGACAGCGATACCGTCCTCGTGACGAGCCCCAACTTCGATCCCAGTATGTTCGAGGTGACCTTCGCCGCGGACTGTACTTCCATCACGGTGGGCGGCAAAACCTACGCCCGAACAGCCGGTGGCCGCTGCGGCGATGGCGTCAACGATGGCTTTGGCGAGGCATGTGACGACGGCGACAACCTCGACGACGTCTGTCTTGGCGGCGGTTGCTCTTCGAATTGCACCATCGCTGCCACCGGCTGTGGCGACGGCATCAAGTGTCCCCCCGAAGAGTGCGATGACGGCGGACCGTCAGACAAGTGCACAGCGCAGTGCACGATCGTTCCTTGTGGCAACGGCATGCTCGATTCCGGCGAGGTGTGCGACGACGGCAACATCGTCAGCGGAGACGGTTGCCGGGCGGGATGCGAAGGACTCGAGATATGTGGGGACGGATTGCTCGACGTGGGCGAGAAGTGTGACGACGCGAATACAGCAGCTGGCGATGGTTGTGACCCGACCTGCACCGCAGTCGCACCCGGTTGCGTGTGCGCGGAAGCAGGCGCGGCGTGCACGAACGCCTTCGACGAACAGCAGCTCTACGTCCTGGCTTTGCGCGACCAGTTCATACCGGATTATAACAAAACCGGTCGCTTTCATATCGAAGACGGAACCTGGGTCTACGCGTACGACCTGGCCGATCCCTCTGCAATCCCGTCCAAATGGGCGCTTCAATCGGTTCCCGCGCAGCCTGGCGCTTTCATTCTCAGCCGGGCTGGCACACTGCTCGACGGCGCCGTGAACTGGCCCTTCGGAGTGACCGACAACGCAACCAACCGAGCAAAGCCTAGTGCTCACTGGCGAATTACCTACGACCGCACCGACACGCTCGGCCATCGCTACAGCATACGGAACCTACAGAACGACCTCTATTTATGCCCTGGTAGTCAGAGCACACCAGGTCTCTACAAGCTTGGGAAGCAAGCAGAGCCATGCGATTGGGCGTTCATCGGTCCTGTTGGGACCGGCACATGCAGTCCTTGATCAGTTTGGCCGGCTCCTTTCGCGAAAGAATCTCACTCGAGGTCCCTGCGGGACGAATGTCGGGATTGCGACGAGCTTGCATCGGTTATGCAGTTGATATCGCTCGGGCCGTCCGACTCAGGTGGGTCGGACGGGCTTTGGCTTACCGTCGCGTTTCGCTACTGGCACTGAAGCGTACAAATACAGGTTGTTGTGTCACACGTACCGACGAAGCACGGGTCGCTCCCACCGTAATACGTCGGCGGCATGCATCTGTCGCCGAGAGGTCCCCTTTCCTGACAGTTGCCGTCCGCACCGCAATAGGTCCCGCTGGCACAGCGTTGACCGAGACTGCAATCGCTGCCCTTGGCGCCTCCTGGGTCGCAGATGACCCAGTACACCCCGCGATAAGCGCGAATGCGAGAACAGCACCGCTCTTGCGCAGACGTCGCATCGGACCAGTCGCCTGCATGGAGGATTGATGTGCGTCGCTACGGAATGAGGGGGAAGTTGAGCTCGTTCTCGATGTCGGCGTTGGCACCATTGGCCGCCGGGACGTACCAACCTCCATACGACTGATTCCACCCCTGGGCGATATCGGAAAGAGAATCCCCTGTAGCATCGTAAATGTAATGAACCGGGACCACCGCCGCTGACGAACCAAAGACGGGGCAGTTCGTTTCCAAGTTCGGCAACACTCGGCTCGTTCTCTCACCCACGTCCAACATGTCGTTGTTGTCGAGATCGACCCACATGAGCAAGGTTGCAGTCGCATTCGTCCCCCTATACCCATCCAAATCGCCCTTCAGGGTGAAGGGTGTCTTTATCTCCGCCTTGTTTCCGAGATTCGTGACGTTGCTCGCGAGCGCCGCTGTCGTGCCCGGGGGAAAGGTCTTGTCGTCGGTGTAGAGGAAATCGCCCGTATAGAACAGCGCCATTTTCACGGGTGGGATGACCGTGCCTGTGAAAAACGCCTGACCGGAGACCTCGAATGTCGAGGCACCCTTCTCTAGCGCTGCTTCGGGCGCGACGAAATCGCAACCCGTAAGACAAATGCTGACCCAAAGAGGAACGCAAAAACGCAATGCATTTCGCTTCATCATCAACTCCCAAAGCGAGTTTCCGTTGTTGATCGGATAAACCCGCGCTTACTGCCACCCGTATGTCAGCGACACGCGGTGGACCGAAGCCACCGCGCATTTCGATCCGTGTCCCTCAAGGATTCCGCATTGAAATGCGCCCATCGCGAGTGGACAACCCTAAAAAAGCACGCAACACGTCCTCTGTTACGGCCAGGTGATCCGATATTCTGCCGTGTCGGCCCATTCCGCAGGATTGTGTTGCACGTACACGAAGTAGTCCCCGGCCTCTGGAACCTTGATAGAGGCGTTCATACCGGGGGTTCGTTTCACTACTTGACCGACGAACTCGCCGGTTTTGGCATTGCGCAAATAGACGTTCGCAAATTGCTCGTTGAGCGCTTGCGTCCCGTTCCATCCACCGAATTCCACCTGCACCGTATCGTTGGCTGAGGCGCTCTTCATGAACCAGATGTCCAGACTCCCCTGGTAACTCAGGCCGGGGTCACTCGGGTCGATGTGCGGGTTGACACCCCAGATGATTGTCGAAGCTCCCTTTGCCAGCGAGCCGCCACCGGCTGTTCCAACGGATTCAATGGGATCGCGGATCGTGAGCGCCAGCGTTGCCTCGTCCCGCAATGACGAGGCTTCATACGAAGCTCCATCCCAGATTCGAATGGTGATGTTACCCGGAGCGGGCAGGTCGGGCAGCACGTTCGGCATGACGACGTTCACACGGGCGGAGAAACCGTCCTCGAGGGGGGCAACCGCCTTGTCGAGCTGCTTGAAAACGACGCCAAAGTCATCGACGACTTCGACGCTGATGCCGCCTGCTGCCGGCTTGACCTCGCCCTGGAAGTAGATGTTGAACGTGAAGCTCGGATCATCTTCGTACAGCGGATTCGGCACGAGGTCGCCGGTGACGATCTCGATACCAGGTGCAGTCGTGTCGCCTGTCGAACCACAATCGACTGTCATCAGCGCGATGACGAGTGGGAAGAGCAGGGCGCCTATGCGTCGGATCGAGCGGGTCATCGATGCCGGCTCCTTGCCAAGATGGCGGCTGAACAGAAACAAAGAAGAGCAAAAAGCATGGTTTCCTCCGTGATTGCGGCGCTTCGTCGTCGAGCGCGACGAACACTATGGAGGGCGATTGTTGTGCTTTCGTTGCGTCGCAAGGCTTGTCCGCGGCGTACGCTGTCAACCAAGCGGGGTTGCTGTTCGACCCCGGATCCGAATGGAAAGACCGCTCGGCTCCGCTTGCGCCAAGACCAGCGTCCAACCCGCTCGCTCGCAGACCCGTTGCGTGATCGACAAACCTAGTCCACTCCCCGGCTTCTGCCGACTCCGCTCATCGCCCGCGCGGAAATAACGCTCCGTCAATCGAGGCAGTTCCTCGGGCGCCACGCCCGGACCGTCGTCTTCCACCAGCAGTTCAAACGTGCCATCTTCGCATGTCAGGGCGACGATGACCTCGCCACCTTCTTTTCCGTAAGAAAGCGCGTTTTGCACCAAATTCGTAATGGCTTGTTCCGTGTACGTCGGGTTGCCCGAGACCCACACCGGTTCGCCTCCGGTCAGCACGTCGAGGTGGATCGAGCGGTGGGCTGCGAACGGGCGCTGACGTTCGGTGACTCGGTCGACGAGTGTGTCGAGGTCGAAGGTCTCGGGCTGCCCTTCCGGCTCCCCCTCGCCACGAAGACGCGCCGCAAGACGCAGGTTTTGGGTGAGCGATCCGAGGTAGACGATGTCTCCCAACGACCGCAAGATCGTGGCACGCACTTCTGGGTCCGGATGACCCCGCAGTGCATCCAGGTTGAGCTGAATCGCTGCAATCGGCGTCCGCACGTCATGCGCGACGTCCGCCATGAAACGTTCCAGCGCAGTCCTGGCACGAACAATCCGCTCCCGGTCATCCCGGATTTGCGCGTGCGCGGTCTCGAGGACCCGACCCACGTCGCCAATTTCATCCTCCTGCATGGGTTCGAACCGTACAAAGGTATCCGTACCGACTCCGCTGGCTGTTACCCGTAACCGATGAAGCGCCTTCACGATCGGATGCGTCATGGTGGCATACACGAGGATCACCGTGACGATGGCGGCCATGAACACGAAGCCGAGCAAAACATTCGCCACCTCCCTATCAAGCGTTGGCGCGAGCCTGAGCCGGTATTGGAGCACGCCGCAGTCACCTTCGAGACCCGTTCGCCAAACTGCCCAGCTCATGAATTCCGACGACGACTCATCCATCTCGACGCCCATCGGATCACCTTCATCCGCCTTTTCGAGCAGATGAAGGCGGAGCGGTGGTGCTGCGGGGTTCCTGGACCGCCCCGTTTGCGCATCGTATGCGTAAACCTCACCGTTTTGCCGCCACACCCAGGCATCCGGACGCGCCGCGCATTGCGCGAGCTCTGCTGGACGCCCGAGCGGTTCGCGTAGCCACGCGGACCAGCTCCTTGCGCGCAGTGGGTTGATGATCGCATCGTTGTAAAGAAGAAAGCCAACGATCAGCAGCAGGATGATGGCGATCGTGGATCGAATGATGGTGATGAAGAGGCTGCGAAAAGGATTCACGCGGCGAGTATATCCGAGGATTTGGTCCAACAAGCAATACGCGTTCATTTGTCCGAGAGGATTGGTGACGCTCGATTCGCTCCGCGCGAACTGGAATGCTCACAGGTGTCGTCTTGGCGACCACTTGTGGCGTGGGCGAAGTCGCGCCGCTTCTATGTGTTCATGCGACAGCCAGCCTCCCGAGCAATTTCGGCCGGATGATCAAATCCACGACTGTCCTCTGTCGAGCAGCGAAATGCTTCCGGGCGTGCACTTCGCAACCTGGCAAACCGAGTCGCGAGCAGGCGCTTGAAGCAAGGATCGCCGAGATCGAAGCGAAATTGGCAAAGAAGGACGAGGTCATTGCCAAGAAGGATGCGGTCACTGCCGAGATTTTCGGCGAATACGTCAACTTAAAAAAAACCGCTGGGGGAATCTGAGCGGCCAGTGGGTTCCTCACGATAAACAAGCCATTGCGTGGTATCTTCGGCATCGTTCCTCATTGCAGCTCAGCGTCAAGGCCAGCGGTTTTCTCGAGAAACTTCGATTGCTCGTGGAAAAGAAGGGGTCACTTTCCGATCAAGAGCGCGAAGGGCTCTTCAATCTCTTTGGACAATGTCGTTTTGGTTTTCAGGAGGCTTTGAATGCAAGTGGTGACAACGAGCAGGCACGGGATGGTCTGCAAAACACGTTCGAGCTCATGATCCGGTACGAAATCGAGCAAAAATCCGTTCATGCCGCCGAAATGTTATTGGCCCAGTTGCCGAGCTCAAACGAAGAGCTGCAACGTCAGCTCGAGCGGTTGAAGCGGATCTTGGCTGAAAAAGAGCAGGAAATTGCGCGGCTTCAGAAGCTCCATTACGACAAGGACCAAACGGTCGGAGCGGGGACACGATTTTATTTTGCGTTGTTGTTTGGTGGAGGCTGGGGGTTGATCAACGTCTTCAAGGGTTATATCGAGCGAAATTCCCCTCAGGTGTGGCAGCATTATTCTTGTATGACGGTGGACCTCGGGGTGTTGATTTTGATCCCGGTAGCGACCTATCTTTTTCGCAAATTGCTTCTCCAGAACCAAGCGAGCCGCCGTTATGTATGGCTGGCTGTTCTGCTTGTGTTTGCGATGCTGGTGCAAAGCAGTCTCGCGTATTTGACGGACATTTCATTGCGTCAGAATACATTCCAGCAAATCATGTTGGCGACTGCTTTTACATCGGTCTTGGCGGTGACGTTGGACCGACGAATGGCAATAATTGCTGGCTGTTGTGCCGTGGCGCTCGTGGTTGGGATCGTTGCGCCGCCGTATGTATACGATGCGCTTGGTGCGGCGAGTTTTGTTTCGTTTGCGTTCCTCGCATATTTATGGAGGCAAATACAAGCGACATCGACAAGTTCGGTCCTGTAGTGCGTACTCGCTGAGCCCCAACGAGCGCTCTACGCGAAGCCAAATCTTCACCACAGAGCGCGCCAAATGGAAAAAATTGCGATGATGTGAATTGCCGCAATGCCCAGGTTGCTCGCAACAACCGAATTTCGCACCGTACCCACGGTCAATGGAGTGGTCACCTTGTAAATGACCTGCACGAGCTAAAGCGCCGCGACGAGTTTGGGCTCATCCACCACTAGAAGTACCGCCGACACGAATAAAATCGCCAGGTACACCGATAACAAAATGCACCGAGCCGGCGAGGCCGAGCCATAAGATGAATTCGTCCAATTCGCATTTCGCATGATGCCCAGACAAACGGGCAGCAGAACCACGACGCTCAAAAGCAACGAGAGGGTAAGACGTTTGGACTCGAGCACCCATGCGAGTTATGCGCTCGCCGTGCCAAACGTTTTCGCTGCCGAACCCCTGGCGGCGGCCACCCCGACCCCGCCCCAGGTAAACCTTTTTACGCGTTCGACTCATCCCCCCAAATAATGCCCCCGCAACCACTTCGGCACGCCCGTCTTGAACTGCCTCGCCGTCACGCGTATCCTGCCACCACACCCGCACGCGCACATGTACTCCTTCGCATCTTCCGCCACCGCCCACGCCTTCGCTTCCCCACGTTGCGCACCAGATCCCTTCGCAAACACGACGATTCCCTCGATCCGCACTTTTGGGTCAGAGGTAAGGGGAGCCGACCAAAAACTCTTCAACAATGCCACGACGGTCGTGCTCATGCGCGAAGGTACGCGCACTGTCCTTTCGATGCAGAACAATTATCAAGGACCGCCGGAAAATTTCGCGATGGTCGTACCGGTGCCGGTGGTCTTGCACAGTAACGAGGTAATTGCTAGACACAGGGCGGGTCAGGAACGTTCATAAAATCAAGCACTTACGGTGCATCACGAGCGTCCTGACCTCACCCTGGATCCCATGGTGTGACGTTTAATGTCCGATCTGGATTGACGACGAAAATGCGCGGTGATAACGTTGGCAATATGCGCGCGAGCGATACGAAGGGCAGCAAAGGGAGCAAAGGGCAGGGCAGCAAGGCGCCGCGTGCGAGCGTGCAAGCTCCGAACGACGCGCGGGCGACGGGTCATGCAGGACCGACCACGACGCGCGTTCTCGCGTATCGTCGGGTCAGTACATTGGAGCAAGGGAAACAAGGCAACTCGCTTGATTTGCAACGCGACGAGATCCGGCGTTATTGCGAATACGCGAAACTGCACGAACCGATCGACTTCGAAGAAACGGAGTCGGGATCCGCGGAAGCACAAGAGCGACGCGAGCAAGTCGCAAAGCTTCTAAAACAAGTTCAGCGGGGCGATCTTGTGCTTGTGAGCAAGATCGACCGTTTTTCTCGCGATATCGTCTTTACGATAACGGCGGTTCGTGAAATCACGAAACGAGGCGCGCGATTTCTTTCTATCGCCGAGCATTTCGATCCGTCGACGCCAGAAGGCGAAACGCAAATGGCGTTATGGGCGAGCATCGCGCAAATGGAGCGTGCGCGTATTCGCGAGCGTACGGAAGGGAATCGAAAGCGTTTGCGCGCCATGGGGTACTTTGTCGAGGGCAAGCCTCCATTTGGATATGTGCGGGCACGTGGCGAAACTCCGAACGAAAAACCAAGGCGACTTGAAATGGATCCAGAAAAGGCGTCAATCGTTCGGGAAATGTTCGATCTTTGCATCGCGGGAAATAGCGCGGTCAAGATTAGCGCGATCATGCGCGAGCAATTCCCCGACGTGTTGAGCTTCGAAAGTGAATGGATCTTGAACGCATTGAAAAACCGTGTCTATGCCGGGCAACTCGCATTGACTGCGGTAAAACCCAAGGGACACACGAGCACGATACGACGTCCCGCGGAATGGGTAGACGCACACGAGCCAATCGTTTCGATGGAGACATGGTTGACGGCGCAAGATGCTTTGGTGAGTCGTCGCGCCTATGGTGCCGTACCGAGGAAAGAATCAAAAACGGCAAATTGGATCATGCGTGGTATCGCCCGCTGTGCGATCTGCGGATCGACCATTGCAGCGGCACCAAACTCGAATACAAAAAAGCGCACGCATGCAGGTTATTACGTTTGCCATCGACGCTTGAAATGCAAGTCGGG
>JANORL010000726.1:0-9348 GCA_031415295.1 Polyangiaceae bacterium
CTGGCTAGAGTGCAAGAGTCGGGTCGCGAAGCGAGCCCGACGAATGCACTGACAAGGGCCGTTCGAGCGTAAGCGAGAACGTGCCCGGCTTTCATAGCACGGTTGGGCAGTGAGGCGCGTTGGACGACCCCTGACCAAGGCCTTGCCACCAAGTTCCGACCATGCTCTACTGCGCCGAAGGAAGACAGGAGCGACACATGCCTGATTTGGACGATGGCGAATCCACGGAAGTACAAGGGTCAGGGTCGTCGCGCTACAAGCTCCGCAACGTAGGCGGAGTGTATTCGTGCAGTTGCCCCGCCTGGAGAAACCAGTCGATCCGCATCGAAAAACGCACGTGTAAACACTTGAAAGCGTTCCGCGGCGAAAGTATCGAATTGGCGCGTATCGCGGGATCTTTGCCCGTTACCGCAACGTCCTCAGCCTCCTCAGCTCGTTCGACAAACGCCGTCACCGGAGCTACGACAGTCGCGTCCGGTCCATCAACAACCCTGGCGACAACCACGGAATCTTCCAAGCAGGTGCCGCCGCTGCTCCTCGCGCATCCCTGGGACAACGTGCAGGATTTGACGGGTTATTGGATGAGCGAAAAACTCGACGGCATTCGCGCGTATTGGAATGGAAAAGTCTTCACGTCGCGCCTCGGCAATGAATTCTACGCGCCAGATTGGTTTGTCGAAGGACTGCCCAACATGATCCTCGATGGAGAACTTTGGGCTGGACGCAAGAAGTTCCAACGCGCAACCAGCATCGTGCGCCGCCAAGATCGCAGCGATCATTGGAAAGAAATCGTTTACGTCGTTTTCGATGCCCCCGCACTCACTTCACCCTTCGAAGATCGTCTAGACGTTCTTCAATCGTTGTTCGCGCCGGATCGTACACCTTACGCGCGGGCACTCGAGCAAGAACGCTGCCGCGACGTGGCCCATCTGCGTCATGAACTCGATCGCGTGGAAAAACTCGGTGGCGAAGGCCTGATGATGCGCAGGGCCGGATCCAAGTACGAAGTGGGTCGGTCTTTCTCGCTGCTCAAGGTGAAAACGTTTCACGATGCGGAAGCGCGGATCATCAAGCATCAAGCAGGCACGGGCAAACACAAAGGACGCCTAGGCTCGCTGCTGGTAGAATTGCCTAATGGCATTCAGTTTTCCGTAGGTACCGGGCTTTCCGACAAAGAACGGCAATCACCTCCACCTATCGGGGCCATGATCACGTTTCGTTACCAAGAATTGTCCGATACCGGAGTGCCTCGGTTTCCGTCGTACGTGGGCGAACGGCACGATATTCACGGGCCATCCGCGCCCCCTCCGCCGCCTCCGTCGCCTCCGTCCCCTCGAGAGCCGCAACCTGCGATTCCCAAGGCGCGTAAGGTTTGGATTCTCTGAGCGCCTACGATTTGATTTGCCCGCGCCAAAAACCTTGGTAAAACCGACAGCCAAGACGCCAGATGTACATCCCTTCCAACACCATCAGGTCGGTTCTTGCATCAGCACCTACGCCAACAGGCTCGCCCATACAAGCCGTCGGCATCAATGAGCAACGCGCTTTCCTCGAAAAACTGTGCAAAGAAATCAAGGACGCGCATCGGGACTGTGCTCCAGAAATGACCCAAGCCGGCAGAGGCACGAATATCCTGACGATCAACTTCGAGGTCGATGCCAAGCAGAGCCGCGGTTCGTATTGGGATTCGATGCGGCTGCAAGTCCATTTCAAGGATAACAGTCCCGTCATCACCGCAGATTATTCGCACCATGGCCAAATACCGTTCGTCCATATCGATCAGATTTGGGATCTCATCGATCGATTGCGCAAAAAAATGCTCGAAAAGCTGGCCCGCGAGCAAAAGCAAAAGAAGCTCAAAGACCTGAAGACACGGTCCATCGAAGCGCAAATCGAAATACTCGCCGCTCGTTTGCAATTCGCCTATCGGCTCGAACGCAAACACACCAAAGTCGTGCTCGTCGTGAAGCTCGATGCTCGCCAAAGTCTCTTTGTCGACATACCCCTGGGAAAACTCCAGGAAACCCTCAATCGCCTGGAATCGCTCATCGGACAAGTCCGCGACCTTTACGCTGAAGGGTTACGGTTCAAGATCGCCCAGAGCCCGTACGGCGAGTTTCTCCAGCCGAAGCCGGTCGAATGAATGCCGTGCGGCCAATGTGAGCGAGCATCTTCGCCGACATCTCGAACGTTGATTCACTCGTAAAAAGCCAGAGCACCTTGGTATGCCGATTCTTGGGCGGTGACGGTTTCGCAGCCACGCCATCCGTGACGATGATCAGCCCGTCGTATTCGCGGTGTTTATCGATGTATTTGAGCACCGGATCAAAATTCGTCCCACCCCTACCCTTGATCTTCACTTGAAATCGCTTGCGCGTGAACGTCTCCACCGGTCCCGTGAGTTCCGTATCGAATTGCAACGTATCAATGGTTTCAATACCGTATTGAAACAACCGATTGATGACTGAATATGCATGCACGAGGTCTGGGTCCGAAATGGAACCACTCACGTCCACGGCGACCAACAGTTTCGTCCGTAATGCGTAACGACTACCCATGTAGTCGAATCCATAACGACGGCTGGGCTTGCATCGAGTCAATTCGCGGCGACTCGCCAGAATGCTCGTCCCAAAGGATCGCAAGATCTTGCGATAATCGACCCGCGGCTTCAACGTGGCCAGGATCCGTGATACGAGTCTCCCCGGTAACGATCCCCAAGCTTGCGACATTTCCGCTTCCCGAATGGCCGTGTCAATCCGTTCACGCACCAGAGAATCCTCTTGCCACAACTGCGTACGTTCCGGGCCCGATGACGTATCGAAATGGTCCGCCGCACTCCGAGGTTCGTCCTTTGTCGTGTCGTGCGCTGCCGTATCCGCTGGTTCTTCTTCATTTTCGTCCGCACCCGCAACGTCTGCGCTAGCTTGCCCTGGCGCGTCGACACTTTCCCCCGCGACGCCGTCTTCCCCGGCTTCCCCGGCTTCCCCGGCTTTCTCGGCTTTCTCGGCTTTCTCTCTGCCCGACGCGGCCGGTGCGTCTGCACCTGCGCTCGAATTCGTCGACATTTTCGTCTTCGGCGCCGACTTGTCCATGAGCCTATCGCAATACAATTCGTAATATTGCCCGGACAAAGAATCGTTACCAAAAATCTGCGCGGCGGTGGGTAATGGTAGCGACGTGCGTAAATGTTCCTTGAGCGTGATATTGCTCGCGAGGTACGTGATTTCGCCGCTCGAAGGCCTACGCGCATACGGATGCTTGAGCACGATCCGTATGGTTTCCAGCTTGATGACATCTTCGAGCGTTTCATCATCGAGCGCGTCGACAAAGCCGGGATGGTATTCGATGTGTCCTTGTCCCGTGCGAATGGTTTCGACGTGGGGGTTTTGCACGAGCTTATGTGTCAAGAAGGTGCTGAAAAGCAAGGGTTCGGTGATGAACCATTTTTCGATGACCTGCCGTAGCCGAGTTTCCGGGTCCGCTTTACGTTTCCCAGGCTTCGTTTTCGTTATTTTCGCCGTATTCGCCGTATTCGCAGGCGAGACCTTGGCCTTCATAGTTTGACCTTGGCGATGTAATCCGTGAGCAATTGCATGAGCGTCGGCGAAGCGAGCAGAATACCCATGGCTCGTTTGAAATCGTCACGACCGGTCAAATTGATGAAATCGGCGACGACTTCGGTTTGTTTGCCGGAGCGTAAAAATTCGATATAACGTTCCGCGCCACGAACAAGCTTCTTACGTTTTGGTTCCGTAAGTTTCGGGTCTTGGTCTTCAAAGTATTGAAGGATTTGTCGATTGAGGTACACCATATCGGGGAGACTCATGGCTCGTAAAGCGGCTTCGAGTTTTTCATCCCAATGGAGCAAAATGTCTTCCGGCTGAATCCTCGATGTATCTCGCAAGAACTTGCCAAAAGCAACGGCAGCTTGTGCGCCCACGATTCCGGCAATGGCTTTTTGCAACACGGGCGTGATGGTGGCATGCGGGTGAATCAAGAAGGCTACGCGCACCCAAGCACGCCGATCGGGCGATTTGTCGAGCGGGTCGGCATTGGGACTCGATTGTTCGAGGTGAATCCCGCTTTTTTCGATAAAGTCGACGACTCGCCGGTCGATGTCGTTTTTCCGGGCCCACATGATCCATTCATCGACTTCGGGCGCGAGTTCATAAATGTTGAAACGTGAAGCCAGGGCGGGGTCGAGGTCGCTGACTTGGTATTCTTCGCCCGCGTTGACTGCGGAAAGGACGGCGCTTCCTTCGGGGAGACGCCTGCCCGCAAGTGTTCGATTGAGGGCTAAATCATGAACGGCTTGCAGAATTTCCGGGCGAGCGCGGTTGAGTTCGTCGAGGAACAAAGCAACAGGACGTCCATCAAGAGGCCACCAATAGGGCGGCATAAACACGGTATGAGCACTCGAAGCGTCTCGAACAGGCAAACCGAGCAAGTCACCGGGATCGCTCATTTGGCCCAGGAACAAAGGAACGACTGACAAACCTTGACGACTGTAGTAGTCCGACAAGATTTGGGACTTGCCGATGCCGTGACGCCCAACGAGCAAGATGTTTTGCGTGCGTGGGGTGATGTCGAGGATTTCGAGCAGTTCCCGGATATTGATACGAATCGGCATGGTTCACCTGGGCCGATGGTCTAGCCGATGGTTTGGCACGTGCAACCAGAAAAGTGGTTGGCTCCTTGCACCCGAAAAGTGGTTGGCACCTTGCACCGCCTTGCACCGCTCCTTGCGCCTCGAAAAGTGGTTGGCACCTTTCGCCTGCACCTTTCGCCTCCTGTTGGGCTATCGCCATACCATCCGCACAAAGTGCCATCCGCACAAAGTGCCAGGCACCTTGGCCAGGCCAGGCCCCCGCCCGCCCACAAAAGTACCAGCACGTTGACCAGCACGTTGACCAGGCACCTTGGCCGCCCGGGAATTCACAATTGAATCACGTCTTCGTCCCCGAGACGATTTCCCGCGCAATGACGGGTTCGAGGCGACGAAATTCGGTCCGTAACGCTTCGACCCATTGATCCAAATCCTGCAACTCTCCAGCCCGAGCAGCGTTTTCGATCCGAGCACATAATGCAGACATTTCCGTCGCGCCAAGACTCTTCGTGGTCGACTTCAAGGTGTGCGCTTCGAGTCGCACTTCGGTGGCATTTCCGGCTTCGAGCGCAACGCGCAACCGGTCGAGTCGGTCGGGTGTATCGATGAGAAACTCGCGTAAGATGCTGGCGACGAAACCAGGTTCCGCGGAAGTCTCGAGCTCACGAAGATTGGCGAGAGCTTCAGGATCGAGAGCGATCGTTGGCGATTGCAGCTCGGTCATAGGCTTGCGTTGTTGGGCAATTCGCCTTAGAACCTTATCGATTTGCGCGAGATCAATTGGTTTGGCGACGAAATCTTGCATGCCGGCATTTCGACAAGCTGCCCGATCTTCCTCGAAAACACTGGCCGTCATCGCCACGATGTGGGGCACTCGTCTTCCGTCGAGCGTATTGAGAATCTGTGTCGTTGCTTCAATGCCGCTCATCCCTGGCATGTGTAAGTCCATGAAAATGATGTCGTATTCTTTGTTCGCGACGGCTCTGAGCGCCGCAGGACCGTCTTCCGCCACATCGGACACGTAACCAATCTTTTCGAGCATGGCGGTCGCGACACGTCGATTGATGGGATGATCATCGACCACAAGAATGGTAAAAGTTGCACGAAGTTCTTGGATCGTCCGTCCCGTCAGCGGCGTGACCGGCCCTGTGTCGACAACGGGGATGGTGAACGAAAACACGGTCCCCCGACCAGGTTCGGATAATACGTGAATGTCGCCCCCCATTGCTTGGACAATACGTTTGCTGATGGCCAAACCCAATCCAGTGCCTTGGTGGCGACGCGCGATTCCTTGATCACCTTGCTCGAATGGCTGAAACAAACGGGCCACGACATCGGCGGTCATCCCCATCCCCGAGTCTTCCACGCGAAATGTCACCTCGTGTTGTTTGCTGTTTTGCGCATTCGCGGTCATGCAAAGGCGCACGTGACCACGTTCGGTGAATTTCGCGGCATTGGACAATAGGTTCACGAGCACTTGGCGCAAGCGCAAGTCATCGCCAAGGACGAAATCAGGCACGTCGGGCGACAATTCGAGTGAAATGGTGATCGGCCGTGCAGACACGAGAGGTTCCATCATGGCGATGACGGAAGCAGCGAGCCCACGGAGATCGAAAGGGACCGACGCAAGAACGAGCTTATCAGCATCGATTTTGGCAAAATCGAGCACGTCATTGAGCAAACCGAGAAGGCCACGCGCGCTTTCCCGAATGGCCCGCGCATACTCGTGTGGTTTGTTTTCGAGAGTCAACGCGAGAAGCAATTCGGAAAAACCAAGGACGGCATTCATCGGCGTGCGAAACTCGTGACTCATGGCCGCGAGAAAAGCCGTTCTGGCCCGCGCCATCGTCTCGGCACGAATTTTTTCTCTTGCCAATTCGGCCATTTTTTGCGTGAGTTGTGTACGCGCCCGACGTTCCTGCTGCTCGGCATCAAAACGTTTTCGCCGCTGCTCCTCGAATGAACGCGCCGTCATGACCCCAATGACGTTCAAGGCAATGAATGCAATCGTCCCAGTGACCTGGCCGGCCGACGAGACCGCTGCGTGCGGATTCCACAGGAGCACCAAAGAAAGGATCGTAATGATGGTACCATTGATTCCCCGCAGCAAGATCGGGCCACGCTGAGCGAAATAAATGACGCATAGCAGCGTCCCGTGGGCAACCGCTGGCCCCTGCACTTCGCCTAGGAGGAAACGAGTGCCACAGTTGTGTGTTAATACCACCGCCAATGCGACGAACCACAATGCGTACGCGGAATCGACCTGTCGCGGCCGAGTCCCGCGCCGCATCCATGCAAGCGATGCGCTAGCCACGATCAAATATAGGACCTTGGCGACAATCGCCCCAGCGAACATGGACGTGTCGCGCAAGAGTGCCCAATCGTTGCGCACCGTCAGCAAAAGCGCGATCGAGATGATCACGATGCCCGTCGCGTTCTGTTTCGCATCAATACGAACGAAATGCCGCCGATATCGGTGCTCTCGAAGGAGCGACACAACTCGTTGATGCACTGCTGCCACCTTGGACATCACGGTACTTATCGTACACTAGACGAAACATGTCCAACCATTTTCTTTACGCGAGAGTTTTTAGTGACAAGGAATCGATGGTGCGCACATGGGCGCGTGCATCGTAACGATGTGTCGGTGACCTTGGATACATAGGACATTAACCGTCCGACACAGCTTTTTTCCATCTCGACATTTTCCGTTGAAGTGACAATATTGAATGGGTTGTTGAAGAGGGGACCGATTACGCTTGGCCGCGTTCTGGTCACCACATCACAATTTGCTCGATTCAAATGCATCGTATTGGGCCCTTTGTCACCAAGGAGGCAACCGTGTTGTTCGAAACTTTGCAAGTTGAACCCGATTCGCAAACCTGGCGTCCGCTCGTCATCGTCTTGTTGTGCGTAACAGGCGCTGTTACGGCCAGAACGTTAGTCCATTGGTCGTGCGTCGCGATATCGAATTCCCTTCGGAATCCAACGACCGAATCCGTGCCGAGCACCCACGTCGAAAAAGGCGCTCCAGGACGCCGATTCTAGCGCTGGTGGTCGTTCCACAAAATTAATGACGAATTTCGTACCACCAAAACGAAATGCCTATCACGGCAGGTCAAGCTGGACCGTTTCGAGAAACCCCAACGACATTCGCAACGAGACTGCGGGTTCGTCCAAGTCGCTGCAGAGCGACGAGCACGCCGCTTTCCAGCGTCGCGTAAGTCTTGAGCGTTCCTAGTTCCGTTGCATTCCGTGCAAGTTCAGTGGCCATTGCGGAGCGAATTCCCGTCACCAAAAGCTCGGCCCCAACGAGTCGTAATGCATTCGCGGTTTTTCCAAGAAGCGCATCCACCGTCGTTTCGATGTGCCCAACCCCCGTGACGTCCAGAATCACCACCTTTGCACCTCGATCGTGGGCCCCACGAATGGCAACGTCGAGCAACTCCGCAGCACGCGTTTCGTTGACGCTCCCGATCAGCGGAATGATCAAGATTCCCTTCAAAATCGGCAACACTGGCATCGACAAGTCCGTCAGCAGCTTGTTTTGCATCTGAATGATGTCTTCATGCAACTTGAATTGGTTCTCTTCCGCCCGCATCCGCTCGGCAAGCTCGCGCTCGAGCTGCACATTGGCCTCGCGTAATTCGATCGTTTGCTGCCAAACGGCTACGTGAAGCGCGGCATTGGCCAAAGAGAGTTCATCCATTGTCGATTGAACACGTGCATAAAGTTCCGCGTTTTCGATTGAAATTGCCGCCTGGGACGCGAGTAGGCCGAGCAGTTCGACGCGGGCTGTTGTGAATACGGCCGTAGCCGCATTGTTCTCGAGGTACAACACTGCTTTTAATCGACCCTGGTGCGTCACGGAAAGGCAAGCGATGGAGCGCACTCGTTGACGGGTCACATAAGGATCCGCCGCAAAACGGGCATCACGAACCGCATCCTCGACGACCACCAATTCGCCGGTGCGCGCGACATAACGAACAACCGACGTCGCAAATTCGGCGTCGTCCACGACCGGTTGGTCCGGCGCAACGGAAACCCGCGTCGAATTCGCTGTCGACACCGCATGAACGACCAGCTGACCGTCGCGATTGAGGAGCAGCACACTTCGATTGGCCCCGGCATCTTGCAAAACGATGTGCATGACCTGCTTGATCACGTCTTCGAGCAGAACTTCGCGCGAAATGGTTTGCAAGCCCTTCACGAAAGCCAACATGTCGACTGCCGTAGCGGCCCCGAATAAGTTTGTCCCGGTCGCGGGTATTTGTATTTCCGCAGGTACCAGCGCGGGATATTTCTCGGTAAGGCGACGCAACTGACTCGATGCGCCCCACCGGGCATACGCATAACAAGCGTCGGTCATGTAAGCACGCGCAATGCGGACCCTACCCCGCCCAAGGTAAAACACGGCGCATCGCTCGCTTCCAATGGCTACATCTCGCGGCCAATCGTGTTCGCGAGCCGCGGCAAGCGCGCGGTCGTAAAGATCCATGGCGAGTTCAGCATCGCCGGTTTGTCGCGCGTGCTCTGCCTGGACGAGCAAGTGTTTGTGAAGGTAATTCGCTGGACAGGCATTCGCCCACGTTTCAAGATCGCGCATCGAACGCGTGAGAATGGATTCGCGCCGCGTTTGCTCTTCGGTCGATACGGCCGGTTCGAGAGCAAGAATCGCGAGGCATACGTAATATCGAGCCTCCGGAGTGAAAGCAATGGGGTACATCTTGATGGCCCGTTCG
>JANORL010000727.1:0-24648 GCA_031415295.1 Polyangiaceae bacterium
GTATCGTTTCGTGGTCGCGCAAGCGCCGGCTTCGAGTGCCGACGAGGAGTTTCTCATGACCAGTCAAGAAGCGATGGCGTTGTTCGAACGAGGAGTGGAGCAACGTGGGATGTTGCAAGGTCGACGTACGACCGTGTTGCGCCAGCTTCGTCGAAAATTTGGTGAACTCCCGGAAACGATTGTTGCTAGGATTCAAGCGGCCGAGACGGAGGCCCTGGAACAGATTGAGGACAAACTACTTTTCGCCAAGACGCTCGACGAGGTTTTCGCGCTGGAAGGTACGGATACGGAAGCGCGGTAGGTGCGGGGCGGGAAGAGCAGGGCTCTCGTCGCATCAGCCACCGCGTCGCTGATGACGAAGGACTTGTCGAGGACGTCGTATTTGGATTAAGGCAATGTGCGGAAGTCGTGTTTTTCAAGGACGGCAACGAAGTTTTTCATGACGACCCCCACGAGTGCGGCAGATGGGTGCTCAGGTTTAATTGAAGTGAGTTGTGCGGGTTCATCGTCCTGCGACGCCAGGGACTGCTCGCGGTCGTGTGTGATGTGAGCCTTGCGAGTTGATTCTCTTCGTGGGGAGGCACGGAGATTCCCCAATACGGGGCAAACCCATTGATGGCGTCCTTGACGACATCCCGTTCGCCTTCGAGTTACGAAAGGCAAAACCTACGCACGCTCTTGCGAATCACCACTTGTCCGTAAAGAGTGTTGTTGTGGGGAGGTTGTTGCCCATTTCGTCATCCTGGTCGCCGATCGGATTGGTGTGCCCCTGACCGAGCGAGCCATTGATATTTGCCCCCCAGCATTTGATTGAACCGTCCGTGAGCAAAGCACAGGTATCTCCAGCTGCGCGCGAGAGTGCAAATGGTACAGCGCCCGTTCCAAGGTTCACGTATGGCAATGCGTCACCCATGTCGGTGGGTTCGTCACCGTAAATGACGTCAGGGTTGCCAGCACCAACGCTCCCCATAGTGTTTATCCCCCAGCACTTCACCTTGCCTCCTTGAAGAAGTGCACACGTTTGATTCGCACCGACCGTAATGGCTGTGGCAAGAGCGTTTGTCCCCAAGTTGACGTAGGGAGCGTCGCACGTTTGCACGACGGGATTTTTGTGGCCGAGGCCAAGTTGCCCCATGTCATTTTTGCCCCAGCATTTGACTCGACCGGGTGCGAGGAGGACGCACGTGTGATAAGTACCCGCTGCAATGGCAATCGCCGACTCTTGCGGCCCGAGGCATACGTACGGCAATGCATCGCCCATCTCGCCAGGTTCGTCACCCAGTTTCTTCGTTGTGTCCGCGAGTCCGACCTGTCCACCGGAGTTGTCGCCCCAGCATTTGACTTGACCAACTGTGCCGTTCTTGCCACTTACGATTGCGCAAGCGTGGCGCGAACCCAACGCAATCGCCGTCGCTGTATATCCAGTTCCGAGATCGATTGTGGGCAACTCGTCTCCCATTCCGCACTTCCCAGCGGCGCCTCGAGACTGAGTATCACCGAGACCAAGCTGTCCCGAATCGTTGTAACCCCAGCATTTTATAGCACCTCCTTCAAGCAATGCGCAGGTTGTGTAGAATCTCGCGTCAATCGCAGTTGCCTTCAAACCTGTGCCAAGGTTGACAGGTGGCAAGCTTGTCCCCATTTCGTTGGGTTCGTCGCCATGCATTTGCGATAGGCATGTTCCTGTACCAACACTGTACCCCCAGCACTTTACGTCGCCCGTCTCGAGCAATGCGCATTCATAGAATTGCCCAGCCGTCACCGCTTTTGCCCGTTGTCCAGGGCCAAGGTCGACGGCTGGGAGATTCGCTCCCATTTCGTCAAGGTTGTCGCCGCGGTGCTCCTTGTCCCCCAAACCTAAATGTCCATAATTGTTATAGCCCCAGCACTTGACACGGCCGCCAGAAAGCACCGCGCACGTGGTATTTACGCCCTGCGACACTTGCAGCACCCTCTGCTCCTCGCACGTTGCCGAGCACGCGTCATCGCTCGACGTATTCCCATCGTCGCATTCCTCGCCGAGCGCTTCCGTTGTTTTCCCATCGCCGCACGAGCAAATGTTGGTGTGCACGGGTGTCGAGCCATTGCAGGTGTCCGCCGTGCAAGCATTGCCGTCGTCAAGTGCGTCTGTGGGTACGTCCTTGAACCGAGTTTTCCCCTCGCCATTGCATACCTCTTCGCTGCAATCGCCAACCGTTTGCTCTGGTATCGCGATTCCGTCGGGTACATCGTTGAACAGGCACACGCCGTTCGTGCACGATGCCGCGCTCTGGCATGCGGGTTCCTCGACCTTGCAATCCGCATCCACCACACATTCGGGTGGAGCTGGCGCCGGCGGCCCTTCTGGCGCATCGGGCGCCGGAATTCCCGCTTCGATACCCAAAACCGAATCACAACCCACCGCGAGCGCCACGAGCGCTACGAGTGACCATTGCCGTTTCAATTGTTTCTCCTTAGTTCGTTTCGACAAGCCTATGCGCGATTCGTGCCGCCACACTCACCATTCATTCGAGAACAGTTTGACCGTGGGCAGGTTATCGCCAGGGCATTGGTACATCGAGTTGTTGCCCAAGCCGAGCTCCCCGCTGTAATTGCTGCCCCAGCAAGTAACGGCGCCACTGGAAAGCAATGCACACGATTGGCCCGCGCCAACGGTGATGGCGGTCGGAATTCGGTTCGCCCCCAGGTTTACAACGGGAAGGTTGTCCCCCATTTCACCCGGTTCGTCGCCGATGTTTCCCTGCGCCTCGAACCCCAATTTGCAGCCGCTGCCCGTGCCCCAGCATTTGATTGTGCCATCGGTGAGAAGGGTGCACATGTGGCTGTTCGATATGCGTTGCATTTTCGCGTATTTACCGGTGCCCAGATCAACGAACGGCAAGTCATTGCCCATCTCATTGGGGCCGTCGCCGCGATGCGTACTCTCGCCAAGGCCGAGGAGTCCCTGCCACCCCCAGCCCCAGCACTTCAGCTTTCCATCGGGCGCAACGATTGCACAGGTCGCGCCGCCACCAGACTCCACGCTCGATGCGGTTAATCCCATTCCGATGTCCACAGCCGGCAGCGCACCGCCCATTTCGCCGGGTTCGTCGCCGCGATCAAGTTTGTTGCCGGAAGCAAGCGTGCCATTAAAACCATGGCCCCAGCATTTCACCGTACCTCCTGGCAATAACACGCACGCGTCCGCAGCGCCGACGGCCAATTGTTCCACGTTGACGTTCATACCGAGGTCGACGTATGGTAGATTGTTGCCCATTTCATTAGGGGAATCACCGCGGTTTTTCTCGGTCATTTCGTCGCTCTTGTCGCCAAGCCCAAGGCGTCCGTGCCAGTTGCTGCCCCAGCACTTGACGCGACCATACGTTGTCAACGCGCACACATGTTCGACACCGTTGCCGCCGATCGACGCAATATTGCCACCCGTACCCAAATCAATCGCCTGAAGTTTATCTCCCATTTCGCCGGGTTCGTCGCCTCGATTGTTGGTATCGCCTTGCCCGAGCTGTCCCTTGTCATTTTTCCCCCAGCATTTCACATTGCCGGACGAAAGTAACGCACAGGTGTGGTAATAACCGGCGGCAATTGCCACAGCTACCTGCGCAGTCCCTAAGTCGACCGCCGGCAAAATCGCACCCATTTCACCAGCATCGTCGCCAATGTTTTCTTTGTGCCCGAGGCCGAGTTGTCCGTAGTCATTCCCTCCCCAACATTTGACCACCCCTCCAGGAAGCAAAGCACACGTGTGGTAAGAACCGGCGACCACCTGCAGGACATGTGGACGCTTGCACGTTGTCAAGCAATCGTCATCGTCCGACGTATTCCCATCATCGCATTCCTCGCCGAGCGCTGCCGTTGTTTTTCCGTCGCCGCACGAGCAAGTCATGGTATGCACCGGCATCGAGCCGCTGCACGTGTCTTGCGTGCAGTCGTTGCCGTCGTCAGGTGCGTCGGTAGATACGTCCTTCCACCTAGTTTCCCCTTCGCCATTGCATACCCATTCGCCGCAATCGCCAGCCGTTTGCTCTGGTATGGCGATTCCATCCGACACGTCATCGAATAGGCACTTCCCTTCGGTACACGCGATGACACTGCGGCACGCAGGCTCGTCGACTTTGCAATCTGTATCCACAGTGCATGTGGGTGGAGGTGCCGCAGGTGGCGCTTCCGGCATCGGAATTCCCGCGTTGATTCCCAAGACCGCATCACATCCAACCGCGAGCGCCACGAGCGCTACGAGTGACCATTGCCGTTTCATTTTGAACTCCGTTTACAAGTTATCGACCAACGCCGTTACGGTTTGTCCAGCTCACCACTGGTCGGAAAACAGTTTGACCGTGGGCAAGTTGTCGCCCATTTCATTGGGTTCGTCGCCCCGCCATTCCGTATCGCCTAGGCCAAGCCTACCGCTCATATTGAGGCCCCAACATTTGAGAGAGCCATTGTCGAGGAGCGCACACGCGTAATTTGAGCCCGATGCAATGCTGACAGGCTTTATTCCTTGTCCTAATTCGACTACGGGCAGGTTGTCACCCATTTCGTTTGGCTCATCCCCAATTGACTTAATTGTCTCTTGTGGTACCCCGAGGCCAAGTGCGCCCCCGTAATTGCTGCCCCAACACTTCACAGTGTCGTCTTGCAGAAGCGCGTAGGTATTCCATAGGCCCACCGCAACCACCTTCACGGTTTTTCCGGTCCCGAGGTCGATGAACGGCAAGTTGTCGCCCGTCTGGTTCGGCACCCCGCCGCGTGGGCTAATATCCCCGAGCCCGAGTGCTCCTGCAGTATTATTGCCCCAACACTTGAGGCCAGCGTTCGGCGAGAGGATACTACATGTACGACCAGCTTCGGCAGATAGCATCGTCGTCGTGAACCCACTACCAAGGTTCACGTACGGGAGCTTGGTGCCCATTTCATCCAGAGCATCGCCGCGATGATCCACATCACCAAGTCCGAGGAGACCACCAGTGCCCCAGCATTTGATGTGTCCGCTTTGGAGGAGTGCGCAGGTTTGGAACCCCGCGGCGATGTTTGCAGCAATAGCGACCGCTCCCAAATCGATACTGGGCAAATTGTCGCCCATCTCGCCGGGATCATCTCCACGATTTTTAACATCGCCCAAACCGAGTTGCCCCTGCGCATTGTTACCCCAACATTTGACTACCCCTGTTGAAAGCAGCGCACACGAATGTTGCGATCCGCTTGCGATTGCAATTGGAATCGCGCCGGTACCAAGATCCACCAGGGGCAAGTCATTACCCATTTCGCTTGGTCCATCGCCACGATATTCCTTGTCTCCTTGCCCGAGCTGACCGAAGTCATTCGAGCCCCAGCATTTCACGCGCTGACTTCCGAGCAGCGCACACGTATGAGTCGTTCCGGCAGCAATCGCGGTTGCGGTTTCCCCCGTCCCTAAATCGACTGGCGGCAAGTTATTGCCCATTTCGTCAGGCTCGTCTCCCTGATCATACGGGTTGCCCAATCCGAGCTGCCCGTAAGCGTTGTATCCCCAGCATTTCACGATTCCGCCGGACAAGATCGCGCACGCATGATGCGCACCCGCCGCAACCTGCAACACCCTTTGTTCCTTGCACGTCGCCGAACACGCATCGCCGTCCGCTGTCCCGCCGTCGTCGCATTCCTCGCCCGGCTGGACAATCCCGTCGCCGCAAACGCAATCGCTGCCTTCCTCATTCTTTTGACCATCGCAATCCTCGTCGAGCATGGCCACATCGCAGTGTTCGGCCTGTGGCGTTTGCTCGCCGATGCACGCGCCAAACCCAAAACCGTCCGGCTTACATTCTTGCTTGCCACCCTTACATGCACCAATGCCAGCCGTTTTGGGAGGACCCGTGTAACAGGCTTGCCACGTTCCCGGAACGCAGCTACAGCCGTCCCCTCCTTCGTTCACCTGACCATTACAGTCCTCGTCACCAAGGTCGTAACAGTTTTCCGCCGCAGGCCGAACCTCGCCAACGCATTCACCAACGAGTTCGCCTTCTTCATTGCATTGCTGCTCGCCCGCCTGGCATTGCCCAACGCTTTCCGTGCCATCCGGACCCGTATAACAAGGTGCCGACTTCCGCAGACGATGTTTCGCCTCAGTACCTTGACAAACGTCGTCCGTACACGGATTGCCATCATCCACCCCATCTTCAGGATCCGGCATTGCTTTCTTTTTGCCGGCACCGTCGCAAACGATCTTCAAACAATCGCCGTGAACCTGATCTGACACTCGCCAATCCGCCGGCATACTCACACATTCCGTGTCTGGCACACCCGCCTCAATTCCGAGCACCATATCGCATCCGGCCCCAAGCACTGCCAAACCAAGCAACCATCGCTTTTTCATTCTCGCCTCCCGATTACCACGTTCCACGCAATCCAACACCCATCGGTGCAACATCGACGCTCCACCGAATGCCGGTTTTCCGTGCGTCTTGCTTCGGTGCCGTCGCAACCAACACAATGCCGCCCGCTGCCAAGACTCCACCAATCACGACGGTTGCAGTGGCCCCACTCGCGAGACCCAAGGCTTGATCGCGCAAATCCAACCCGACATCGTCACAGCGGTTATTGGAGGTTTGGCAATGCCCATTGTTGCTTGCATTCTTTTTACCGACCGCGAGGCCCGACAGGATTCCACTCGTAATGAGCGAGGCCGCGCCGATCCCGACCGATGTCCAGCCGAGCGGCTTTTGCCACGTTCGTACCGGCAAACTAGGTGTGTTGAACGGATCGACGACCGGGAGCGCCGGCTCCACGACCAATTGTGGAACGTCCACCGCGAGCATCGCGCCATCCGCCAGAATGGTGACCTCTTTTGACCACGCGACCCGTCCTGGCGCTTCCACCTTGATCACGTGCGTACCCGTGTCTACCGGTAATGGCGTGTTCCACAGCGCCTTCTCGTGCTTTTTCCCATCGCGCGAAATCGTCAAACCGTCGAAGTTCTGCAATTCCTTTGGCACGACAATCGTGATTTTTGCAACTTTCGGTTCGAGAGCCTTGGCCTTTGCAGCCATATCGGCAGCTCGCTGCGCTTCCCCTTTCGCGTGCGCGAGCGACTCGGCAACCGTGTATTGCTCCCACGCGCTGCCATATCGCCCGAGTGCTTCGTAGCATTGTCCGAGCGTTTCATGCCCCCCCAGCCCCGAAGGAATGATCTGCGTAACTTGCTCGAGCTTTGGACAAGCGTCGGCGTGTTTCTGTGCGTCCATCAGATTCGTCGCTTGCTCGTAAAGCTTTTGAGCCATTGCGAGTTTCCCGGGATCGACGTCGGACGTTTGTGCAGTTGCCGCGCTCGTGCAAAACACGAATGTCGCGAGGACCAAGGATCGGAAAAACCATTTCGTTGACATGTTGCTGTTCTCCTTTGTTTACGAAATCACGTATCAAAACGGAATTTTGCTCCGTGTGCTCGTTGCAGTTGCCGTCATCGGTGGTGTCGGCGGTTTGTAAATCGGTGTCGGTTTTGACTCCGGCGCGCCAACCGTCGCCGTTTCCGCTGGCAAAACGATCGTCTTGCTGGTCGAGAGCGTTTTATTCGTAGCGATCGGTTGCGCCGTTTTCGCGCTCTCGGTTTCCTCAATCTCGATCGTCCTTGGCTCGTTCGCTTCTTGCTTCGAGTCAGAAGTCGCTGGCAATACCAAGGGCGTGACGCTCGCCGCGATCGACACCGCTGGCACCGGACTCGCATTCTCCGCCACGCTGGAATCCTCACCTCGATGCAGTGCCAGGACCAACGTCACGATCGCAGCCGACGTGGCCATTGACGCTGTCGCGGCCGCGACCAACTTCACTCTGTTCGAGCGTAACGATGGCGGTGTTTGTCCCGTAATGCTCAGGCCATCCGCCGTACCTTGTGTTTGCTCCGCTTTTACCGGGGTTACAATGGGCGGCGCGGGTACGACGGTTGGCTCTGACACTGTCTGCATTTCTGGCAACACATAAGAATCCGAAAAAGATACCGATGACATGGGTGGACGCATCGGCGGCGGCAAACCCACCGCTGCACACGCATCCAACGCCAATTCATGCGCAGATTGATATCGTTCGTTTCGATCCTTGTGCAAACAACGCCGAAGAACCAATTCCAGCGCCTCGGGTACGTCCGTTCGCCATGTGCTCAGTGGCAGCGGATCCGCATTGAAGATATTCGATAGGAGTTCATTGCGCCCATCCCCATCGAATGGCCGTTTCGTCGTCAAGAGTTCGCACAGTGTCACACCTAATGACCAAATATCCGTCCGCCAATCCGCCGTTCTCGACGTCAAAAGCTGCTCGGGCGACATGTACGCCAGCGACCCCACGATGTCGTTATTTGTGAGATCTTTCTCGTTTGGATCGACGATCCTCGCAATGCCGAAATCGAAAACTTTGACCCGCGGCGCACCATCTGCCGTTGTCGTCAAAAACAAATTCGCCGGCTTCAGATCACGATGAACGATATTCTTGGCATGGGCGGCAGCGACGCCTTTACAGGCTTGCGCCAAATAATCCACGGCCTCGAGAATCGGCAATTGACCTCTGCTTCGGAGAATCGATTTCAGGTCATCCCCGTCGAGGTATTCCATGATCATATACGGTTCGCCGGTTTCCAATTCCCCAACGTCCTGCACCCGGACGACATGGTCGCTCTTCAATCGCCCAGACGCCCGCGCTTCGCGAAGAAACCGCTCGAATGCTGGGCGATTCGCCATTGCGGAGGGCAATAGAAACTTGAACGCAACCAACTCATCCAAAGTGTCGTGTCGCGCCGCCACGACGATTCCCATCCCGCCCGCGCCTAGTTGACGTTCCACTGTGTATTTACCAAGCAACTTGGTTCCACGTGGAATCGGATCATGACGATTACGAAAAAGTCCCTCTTCTGGGGGTGGAGCATAATTGAAGTTTTGCGTTTTCACGAGGATCTGCCTTTACTGATGTCGCTTCCAAGTCAATCGAGAACGACCTATTTCCGATTGTCGCGAACCACACCCTCAATGCTTTGCACCTGCCGTCCCGATCCCTTTTCGCGACCGCGGGAAGTCATACTTGTTCAACCAATTGAAAATCGTTCGCACGCTTATGCCGAGCAGCTCCGCCGCACGTCTGGCGTTGCCGCCGCATTGCTGAAGCGCCCACCTGAGCCGCTCCTCTTCCGACGCATTGTCCGCCGCCGTTTCGGGCATGACAAACGGCAGCTCGAGCATGGGGTCCGTCTTGTCGTTGTCCCGCATGCTCTTTGGCAAATGCTCGGGCAATATCACGTTCCCACGACAAAACGTGACCGCGAGCTCCATCGCTAGGCGTAACTCCCGTACGTTGCCCGAAAAATCATACCCCTCCAATATCGCCACGACCTCCGAAGACAAACGCGGCACGAAACTTTGTTCAATCCGCCGACATTCATCCTCGACAAACGCCTCCGCAAGCGGAATGATATCGGCAGGACGCGAACGTAGTGGCGGTATCTCCAGCTCGAACCCCTGCAAACGATGATACAAATCCTTGCGAAACGTCCCTTGCGCCACGCATTCCTCGAGCCGCCGGTTCGTCGCGGCAATCACGCGCACATTGACAGGCTTCAATTTCGTGCAGCCAACGCGTCTGACTTGCCGATCATCGAGCACCCGCAACAGCATGGTTTGGCAAGGCAACGACAAATCGCCAATCTCGTCCAAGAACAAAGTTCCCCCATCGGCAACCTCGAAAAAACCAGCCTTGTCCGTTTTTGCATCAGTAAAGGCGTGCTTTATGTGTCCGAACATCTCACTTGCAAACATCGCTTCCGCAAACATGCCGCAATTCACCGCGACAAATGGCCCTTTCGCCCGCTTCGAAGCCGTATGAATCGCTCGCGCCAAGACGTCTTTGCCTACGCCGGTTTCTCCCCGCACGAGCACGCACGCCCGCGAGGACGATTGCGCAATGGTCCGCGCATCTTCATACACCTTCTGCGTCGCTGGATGCCGCACGACGGGCGGATACGGCCAGGTTCCCCCATCACCAGCATTCGCATTGGCCGGCAATTGCATCAAACGCACAACAGCCATGACTGAACCAAAGATGATTCGATTGCCTGGTTCGACGATGCATGTTTCCGCAGAAAAACGCCGTTCGTCATTACGATCCGTTTTCGTGACTTCCACGTCTCTATCCCCTTTGCGGATGATCGTTCCGTTGGTACTACCGAGGTCCTGAACCTGAATCGTCGAATCCACTGTCAAAATGGCATGGTTCGCCGATACTGATGGGTCCTGAATGTTTATGTCGTTTGTCCGAGGATCGCGCCCGATGCGCACTTGACCGACCACCGGTAAACGATGTCTTTGCGGCTCGCCGCTCCATGTAAAAACGACCAGCTCGAGTCGTCCTCGGGGCGCAAAAGGGGGTTGCGTCATATTTACCTACCACCGTTGCCAGACCGAACGACCCGTGCATCGAAGCGCACTCATCTTCGGTCAAGCGTTCGCCCAGGTAGAGCACGCCCCGTGCCACGACCAACTTTGTCCAAGTAAGGCGTTTTTCTTGGTATTCCATAGGTTTGGACTGATGCACGACAAGTGCATCCGTGCACGAGTGGTGCAAGGTGAACTGCACGAGAAGTGCAAGCGCGGTATGTTTTACGTTGACAAACACACGCAGGCATCGAGTGACAAACGTGCAGCATAACGGCTCGAAAAAGTCGAATGGAGCAAGTCGGCCGAAAACGATGGCGTTGGCGTCATCAGCGTTTGGCCGTGTGTCGCGCAGTTTGGCGGGCTTGAAGTGCATCCGTTTCACCGGAGCGTACGAGTCGCGCGACAATAGGATCAATACGAAGAGTTACGTAGAGGATTTGGTGCGCCGTAAAACGTTCTATAGGGCCGTGACGCACCGCGTATGAATGATGCGATGGGGTGGCCGTGACGCACACGATGGCTGGGTTTGTCGGCGAAGCATATCCACCCACGTGCACCACAGGTGCATCAAGCGTTGCCGAATCGCCGCGTGCGTTACAGAGACCGTCTCAAAACTCGAACGGTTCGTCCGTTGAGAGCTTTTTGCATTGCGGAAAACGGGACAGGCCTTGATAGCAACACTGGCCCTTCTCGAATTTCACGAAAGAGGGGCGGCATCCACGGCATATGCTCTCCTTCGGCGCGCTGCGGCAGCCACCGACGCTTCCCGTGGACAACGAGGTAGCAGGGGCCCCTTCGGTCTCGGACGCGGCGACGCAGAGCATCGGTGGTGGGCCGCCAGAATCACAGTCGCGCTCGCGCTGCGGGGGCTCAGGTCGTGGGGGTTGAGGGGGCGTGATGTTCGGCAGAGGGACAGGCGCTGCTTCGGCGACCGAGCTCGTAGCGGGCGTGGGAAAATCGGTTGGGGCGAGGGAGATTGCGCTCGCTGAAGGTGCGGGGGCGAGGTTCCCCGTGTTCGCGCAGGTTGCGCAAAGAAGCGCGGTGAGCGCCAACGTGGGCCAGGGGAATGGCACGGACAACGTGGACATCAACTCACTGTACACGATTTGGGTCTTGCTTCCACAGGCAGGGCTGGCTGCAGAGCCCGCGCTCGAAGGAACCCGCGATAATCATCCAAGAGGGTATTCAACAGGTTGCTCACTACGCCTGTTGAACATTCGCTAAACCTTGTTGCAGGTCGACGCGGTGAACGTGCCAATGCGCTGGTGTATGTAGACGGAGATGATTTCTTCGTGTAGAGCCTCTCCATTGAGCGTCGGTCGCAATGCGGTGCCCAATTCGACGAACTCGACGAGCTTCTTTTCGAGCAGCTCCCTGAACACTCCTTTGAATGGCTCGTCGTCGAGCAAATCCACGCCGTATTCATGTTTGAAACGCTCGAGTTGAATGGGCTGGCGCGACTTGAACGCAAAGCCGAGCGCTGTGGCTATCGCCTGTGTACCGCTCAAGAGCCGCCCAAATGCAAGCGGTGGGGTTTCCTTGGTCTCGACGTGCGCGAGGTAGGAATTGATATCCGAAATGTTGTGAGTTTGAATAACCTCACGATCATGGCCAGTGACCCAGCCATAAGCTCCTGGCCCGAAGGCCATCATCGTATCGAATCTTTGCCACTTGTTGCGGGAAACTCTGGGGATGTTCCCATCTGGATACGTACCAGGCAAACTCCACCAGCCGCAGGGGCTGGGCTGATAACCACGGCTCAGCAAGCATTGGACTGCTCGCTCACGCATGTTGTATGTATTTCGGAGGCTTGGGAACATGTTTTCCTGAATGAGTCGTTTGCGGACTCGTGGTACGTTCCACGCCGCACGATTACCGATACCCATGGCAGCCCGATCAGCATTACGAAGGCGGTAGATGGTGATCGTCGGAACCCCGAGATTCACCAGCGTCTCGAGATCCGCAGCAACTGTTTGTGGGGTCTGGTGAGGGAGGCCAAACATCAAGTCGACATTGAATGGTAGACCCGTCTGCCGAAGATTCCGTATCGCTTCAATCGACATCGCTACTGTATGTCCCCTATTCGTGAATCGATTCACGGCCTCGGTAAATGATTGAACGCCAACGCTGAATCGATTGAATCCCAAACGCACAAGAGCTTCGACCCGAGTAATGTCGCAAAAATTATCCGGATTGCCCTCGATGCTCATCTCACACCCGTCGATAATCGAAAAATTCGTTCGGACGTGGTCGAGTAATTGTGCGAGATTTTTGGGCTCGAGCAATGCTGCAGTGCCGCCGCCAATGTAGAATGATTCGACTTGCGCCTTCGCGACCCACGGGATAGCGTTGGCATAGAGTTGCGACTCGGTGATGAGTGCGTTGGTCCATCGCTGGAGCAGAGCCTCGTTGTTTGCCGTCGGCGACATCAATTGCTTTACGTAGTTGCAGAAATGACAGATGTACGAGCACAATGGGAAGTGGTAATAGAGATGCGCTGGTTTACCCGCGCCTCGATGGTTGCGGTAGCGCTCGAACAACTGCGCAGGCTCGAGCCGCTTTCCATAGTTGGCCGTGACGTTGATGTTGTAGTCGTCCCGTTCGATATGCAATTCTGGATGTTTGTCCAGTAATACGCCGAGATTGGGCTCGTAGCCAGACAGATCCGTCCATTGACAATCGTTCATTGTCCCCCCTTTTGATTTTTTGACCGCCCCGCGTTTAGTTTATGATTTCAATGCGGCTCTTTTGGCCATGTCGCTCGAAGAAACGCCAGATTGCACTGGGAGCATCGAAATCGGTGTTCGTAGTCCCGAAAGCTTTCGGGAAATGATATTTATTTTGAGGAATGCTGTGGCCTCCTCCGTGGACAGTGACCAAGACGATTCTTTGCGGCAATGAGCCATCGCTCCACGAGTTTTCCTCGACCCATGTTTCGGGGTTGCCGTTGGCATCCGAATACCTGATGGTCCGTGCGTCTGGTATTCGGTGCTGCGCGAGGAAAAATGCAATGGTATCGTGGGTGGAAAGAACCGGGCCAAAATTGAGAATACCATAAAAAGAAAGTTCGCCCCCTGCATAGGGATTGATGGGATCGTCAGTACCATTGATGATCATGGTGGGCGCCACGCGAGAGCCGCCGGCACATTTCGAATCTGCCTCGGCGGGGAGATTGGCCGAAATGGCGGCTACGGCGGCGAACGTGCCAGGTGTTTCCAGCGTCAATCGATAACACATGTGTGCGCCATTCGAAAAACCCGCAGCGAAGACGTGTGAGCGGTCGATGCCATACTGATGGTCGAACCAGTCGACGAGTTTCTGGGTAAACGCGATATCATCGACATTTTTCACGGTGGCCGCGTTTTTCCGGCTCCTTTGACAAGTGTTCCAATATCCCTCGTACCCTTCAGGATATACGACGATGAAACCGTGCTGCTCGCCCAGGACATCAAATTCAAATGCCGTATGAATCCTCATTTGTTCTGGGGAACCGCCCCCACCATGGTAGAGAATCAAAAGTGAGGGGCGCGGACGTAGGTGGCTTGGCGCGAAGTAAACGAATTTGCGTTTCTCTCCGTCGATTTCAATCGAACTCGTGCGGAGCTCGGCGCTGAGCGGGGGGCATTCTGGTGGTAACGCTCCGAGATGAAAAAGTACGAAATAGCCCGCGCCGGCCGCCAGCGTCAGCGTGATGGATGAAATGGTGATCCATCGCGCGACGGTGTTTCTTTTTTTCTTGGCGGCCGGCGCGGCAGGAGTCGCAATCACGCTGACCTCGAGATGTCCAACCACTTTTTGGCGGAAAGGAATGTTTGTCCGGGCTTGAAACTGCTCAATCGCCGGACATCGCTGGCTATCAGCGTTCCACCTTTCTCGAATAAAAAGACGCTTTCATGAGGTACCAGCATGCCCCATACCCGCTGCGCCAGACTGGGCTCCACCTTGACTCCCATTGCAGCGAATAACTCACCTGTTGGATCTGCGCCGAATTTGAGGTCGACGCCTTTGGATCGCCACCAAATCCGATGGTCGTGTGCACTCACGGCGAGTACGGTGATTCCGAGAGCGCGGAACTCCGTCGCCACCGACGCCAAGTCCGATAGGTGAAGTCGCGAATAGGGGCACCAACTTCCGCGGAATAGCACCAGGAGCAGTCGTTGCTCCTTCGTCAGGGAAGCAATGTCGACCCAGCGAGTGTATTGTCGGACTTTGATCTTTGGAATTGCACCGCCGACGGGGATATTGGGCTCGACGTCTCGAACAGGGTTATCGTCTGGGCACTCACTCAGCGGATATAACGTCCGCTTGAAGAACGAGTCGACCTTGAAGGCCCATTTCATTGATCTGCCGAGCTTGTAGGGCACCCACAATACCGGAACCAGGAGAAAGCGGAGCAGGATCCACGCGCTCGCAAGCGGCATATGCAAAGCTCGCATCAGTGGGCCGTGCTTGCGAATCGTCGGTGAGAGGTTTGCAATCGCTCCTGCCGCGGGAGCATTGACGGACTGCGCGTCGACATTGCTGTGAGTAGCCATTTCTCCGACTCCAATTCGTAATTACGCGCCAATTCGTTCGATGACGGTCGCATGTTCATGGGTGCCGCCCATTTGCGACTGATACACGTGGACAAACGCGAGCCCGTCTGGTTGTTTGAATACGCGCGTGTGAACCTGCACTTCGTCGAACAGAAACAGCGGCCTACGAATCTCGATATCTACGAATCGGGTCGGTTTGGAAAGTGCCGGTTGCAACTCGTTCTTGACGTTCTTGGCAGCGTTCAACACCAGGGATTCTCTGGCGGTTGCCGCGTGCGCCCCTATTTCGATATAGGACCATTGATCCGCTGCCTCGCAATCGTGGCGAAACAATCGGATCGGCATGACCGCCTCGGCAATGATTGGTGACTGGCCGAGCTGCTCCAGAATGCGTGGTGTTTCCCGGGGCACGTGGCGATTGGTAATCTCCTCCGGCTCGAATCTATCGATCAACGGGCGTTGCAGCCGGCTTGGGAAGGCAGCAAATGAGCCGTCGCCGATCATGGAAACGGGACGACTGATCATTGAGAAAGACACGAAGCGCTCTGTTCCATTCATGAACTTCATGTGTCCGAGCAATAGCTGCCCGTCTCGAGCCACCTCGGCATGGCCAACGACATCGAATGCGTCTGCCGTGAAAAACGTGAAAGGCTGTTCGTACTCGACGTGAGCTCCGACGATGACAAATCCCGCGCCGTGTTCCTTGATGAGCGTAGGAAAGCAATACAGATGATCGGCTGCCCATTGCGCCCAACACCGCATTCCGACGGTGAGAATGCTGCGTAGATGAAGCTGCATGGAGTCGAAAAGACTCGTGTCGTTGAGCACTCGAAGTTTATGTTCTCTCAGCATGATTCCCCTCTGTCATTTGTTGAATGTCGTCCGATGGCCAGGAGTCCGAGATTGACCTGGAGGATGTCTTGGGCGCCCGCACCGGCGAGCAAGCCGCAGAAGTCACGTAAATATCGCTCGACAGGTGTGCTCCTTGCATATCCACGGCCGCCCATGAGTCCGAGTGCTTCGAGTGCGACGGCAATGGCGTGCTCTGTGACCTGATGTTTCACGGTCGAGACGAGTTCGTCGAAGTGCTGGTTTGTCGTGCCCTGATCCAGCTCGAAAAGTACACGATCGATGAGCGTTTTGGAAACGTGCACGGACATCTGCATCTTTCCAAGACGTGCCTGGACCATTTGCATCGATGTCAATGGTCGACCATGACGCACGGTGCCGGATAGCCGCTCGATGCAGTCGGAAAGAAGCCGCTCCATTCTGCCAATGGGCGCGCAACTGAGTATGGCCCGCCGCGGATTCAAGAATGCTTGCACGTGATCCAGGCCATTGCAATCATGCATGATCTGGGAATGGGAAACGCGAACCGCATCGAAACTCAAGGCGGCAAGGCCGGCACCGCGCAGGCCCATGGTATCGATGGGATCAACCCGGAGCCCTGGCGAGTTGCGGTCGATGATGACGACTGCGACATCGTCGTGGCGTTCATTGACGACATACGTCATGTATGCGTCGGCAATGGCGCCTCCGGTGACCATGACCTTAGCACCATCGATGATGTAATCGTCGCCTTGTCGTCTCATCGTGCTCGACAGTGAGAATGCGTCATTTTCCTCGGTGTACGCGAATGCAACGAGTCGCGTTCCGAAAGAGCACGGGACGGCATAACGCTCGATCAAATCATTGTTACGGCTGGCGAAAATCGTGTTTGCTACAGCAGGAAATAGGCTGAGCAATAGGGCAAACGACCCGTCTTCGCACGTGCGTCCGACATGTTCGAGGACTCGACCCCAGCTCTGCATATCAATCTCGAGGCCACCCATTGCTCTCGGCATTGAAGCGGACAAGAGGCCACACCGAGCCGCTTGCTCGATGTCTTCATGTGCGACGGGAGCGCCCGTAAGATCGCGTTCCATGCATGTGTCGGACATGCGACGAAGCAATGGCGTGGCGATCGCGTCGACCCACTTCCCAATCGTTTCGCGTGATGAGTCGGTCGGTCCCGCCGACGTCGAACACTGTCGCGCCAATCCGTACATCGGCGACCTCCTATCCACCAGCAATGGCCGTCAATATTTCGAGTTTGTCTTTGTTGGTCACCCTTTGCGCCAGTTGCTCAAGGGCCAATTGATTGCCATTCAAGAACACGGTGTGCGTTCGTCGCAATGCTCCGGACGGGTCGAATAGTGCCTTGTTTAATGGTGGGTGGCTTTTGCCGAGCTGCTCGATGGCTTCCTGGACAGTTGAGGCCTCGATGCAGTGTTCCCGCTGATATTGGGCAAATTTTTGCAGTATCCCCGACAAAACGATGGTCATGGTCCCCCCATTGCAGCGTTTGTTCCAGCGATTGGCGCAGAGCATATTCGCTACAATCCGAACGTGAATTTAGCGAATATCATCTTGGTCGCTACGACCCAGTCGAAGCGATCAATTTATCGTCCGTAGCTGCTCGAATACTCGCGCTGACAGTTGATCGATGTCTTTATCTAGCGGATGAAAATTTTTGCGGAAATATTCGCGAAGATACCGCACGACATGATCTACGAAGCGCTCTTCAAAAAACAAGAATGCGAGCGCGCTGCGATGGGTCGAGATCCGCAGGACATGCCCGTTTTGCACGGCGAACCACCAGGCGGTGACGAGAAGTGTCGTGGAATAAAAGAAGAACGCGATGATACCCGTCAATACCCGAGTGAAATAACTCATTCCAAGCGCCGCGGTTACATCGTGAATGACGGCGCGATGCTCAATCTCCTCCGCAAAGTGCCACCGCAGCAAGAGGTTCATTTCGCTGTCAGTATTCCGAAAATAGTCGGGCGACCGCAAACACATTTCGCCAAGCAAAGTATTGAAATGTTCCAATCCGGCGATCATTCCGAGCATGAGCCGTGCCCCCAGGGCTGGAGCGATGACTCTGTAATAGACGAAACGCATGAGTCTTTGGTATGCGCGGAATCGGATCCCTGTTCGGTCGAGATAAGCGTGCGCTTTTGTGTGCTGAACGCCGTGTAATGATTCTTGTATCAACCATGCCTTCAATTGAGCATGCAGGTCGCCTGCACCGACCTCGAGCAGGAATGGACGAATGATGCGAACGAATTCATACTCGTCAGCCAACAGCATCGCATAAGCATTGTAGAAGTCGGTCCTGAACCGATCCCCACGGAACCACAATGGCTCGGAGACCTTGTCGAAATCCGGTCGCACGCGACGAATTTGCAGATGATGACGCGAGGCTTTCTGACTGGGCGTGGTCGTATTCACGGCGGAGAGCAGAGCTGGTTTGCTTTTTTGGTCCATAATTGGCATCACCTCGCGATCTCCTGCCAGAGCACCTGATTGCGTCCACTTCAGGTTGGCCGTAGAAATCGACACGCAACGATTCCAAACTCCAGTTACCGATAATAATCCACCATGATTCCGTGGCTCCACGGCGGCTGTCGAATCTTTCCAATGGGTCCGAATTCAGCGAAATAGGGCTTGATGTCGAGCACCGGCGAACCATCCACTGCATCGAGGCTCATCACACGGAGTTCGAGACCGTTTATGCTCAGCAGTCGGCAACGGGACACACCGAGGCGATTGGGTCGCGCTTTGGCTCTTTGCGATAGAATTCCCACGCGAGGCCAGTCCACTTGATTGCGAGGATGACGTGCTCCATGAAGAATGGTTTCCTCTAGGACGCGATGGAAATAATAAACAACCTCAATATGGCTGAATGCATCCAATCCCAACAGTCCGTCCTCGGAGAACTGGGCTGCGTCGATGATGATGGTAGATTCGACCGAGCCCCAGTTGTCATCCCTGAGATCGGTACGCGCGCTGGAGACGAAACCAATTGGCTTGCAAACAATCGCTTCAGGTGACATTGAGAACCTCCTCGTCGTCGACTCGGACGACTTGCACGAATATGCTCGTTGCCGTACAGCCCAATTCATCCGCCAAACCGTTGCGCAAGCCTTGCATGAGCGCCTGCACGCGCGCCGTTGAATGGCTGCGACGGCAGAATAAACGCACGATAGGACCAGGCTTGTCACTCGCATCCCAATCTGGACGGTGAACCATTTGTTTGTCCACCGGGTGCCACATGGCCCAGACTTTCGTTGCCGGGACGTCGAGTACGGCAGCGGCGTCCGCACATACTCGCGCGAGCATCCGGTATGACTCTATGCCGCCGCCGTGATGAAAAATATGGATGACTGGCATCGATCGCCCCTTCAATCTCGTTATGCAAGCCGTTCGCCGGCCATGAAACACGTCTTTACGGGGACGAGATATTCGTGGTCACCCGTGCGCACGCCTAGTGCTTCGCGAATCGGAGCGGGCGTATTGTCGAGCAGAGCAACGAGTGCGGCGTGCGCAGCAGGTCCCGAATTGGCAATTTCACACCAACGCGTCAAAGGCACGCCTTGCGGTCGCTCGCTGAGGTTCATGTGAAGAGTTTCGATGGTGAGTCTTGCGGCCTCGAATAGCTCTATCCAACGAGCCACGGTGTAGCTACGAATATGCGTCGGATCGTGCAAAACTTCGAGCTGGTGATTGATGCCGTCACGCTCGGGGTCCTCGTCGCCTTGCAGATCGATAATGACCACTTGTCCTCCTGGTCGGACGAGCCTTCTGAACTCGGCCATCGCGCGTTTGATATCGCTGAAATGGTGGCAAGCAAGTCTGCACGCGACGATATCGAAACTCTCGCTCGGGAGGGGGATGGACTCGGCATATGCCTCGACGACCTTGACCGCAACCATTTTAGATTTCGCCAATGCTTGAAAATTGCGCAACATTGACGGCGACGGATCGACGCCGACCAAGGTTCGCGCATGGCCTACGAATGCGAAGGCGGTATGTCCAGCACCGCAAGCGACGTCGCAGATATCGAGGTCCGTCCTGCCATGACACAGCGATGCAAGTTTAGCGAGCGATGGGCTGGTCTCGTGGACCTCGCTTTTGGCGTAGTTATCGGCAATTTTATCGAAGCGTTCACTCGCAGATTGGCTCATGGCATTCCTTCCTTCTTGCGACGCAACAATGGTTCGTGCAATCCAATGGCGATGCGGGGATTGCCCGCTAGTCTGTGACAGCAGTCAACTCACCTCTATGGAAAATAGGGCCCAAGGATATCGCTCGTATAACCGAGTGTGCATGCAGCCCCAGCGATCATGTTATCGGCGTTCAGGGCGAAATGAAGCGCTGGGATTGCGTGGGCTCGTATGTCGCGGTCATTGCCTGCGAGCTGATGGCGCAGCAGTGCGGAATCGTCAATAATCCAGAGAATCCGGCCGCGCAGTTTCATCGGGGCTGCGGTCTATCACGCACCAAATTGAATTCAAGAATTTTCGCTAAAAAGCACAATCTTGAATTCTCGACGTCCGCATTAAAATGCCGAGCGCTGGAAACGTCCGCGCGATAATCGAGCCATGTTTGCATGCGAGTCTTGAATTGAACGCTCGCGCCGCGCGTGTGGGACACGCGCAGCGCGAGGCCAGTCACGATGGGGGGCTCCGGTCCGTCAATGCCACACGCCCGCCTCGGTGCGCGAGACGAAGGCATCCACGAGTTTTTCCAGAATGACGAGTTCACTGGCACGTAATGGTTGTCCCTTGCGTCCCACTTCGAGCATGGCGACGAGGCGTCCGGCAACCACAATCGGATGCATCGTGGCGGCATCACAAAGCACACCAAGCAGCAACAGGCGGTCGACGAGTGCTTGACCCGCCGGTCCCGGTGACGGTTCGGCGACAATGACCGTGCCGAGACGCGCTACCGTGAGGACAGGATCGTTAAAACTCGTTTCAACGCCAATCAGGGTGCGAGAAAAGGGTCCGTGCGCGAAAAACACGACAGCACCCGTGTCGCTTGTTCGATGCAACAATGCCGCATCTGCATGAAGATGAAGAACCGCGGCATTGAGGAGCAAATGCAGGGCATCGGACAAGTCCGCGGCCCCTTCAAGTGAATCCGCGGGTGCAAGTTCTTCCGGTAACAATGGGCGCCCCGGAAGCGTAACGTCGTCCGTCGGCGCCAAATCGTCCGCGGATGGTCGATGACGCTGATAAGGAGGTGTCGGAGCAGCAGAATCTGCACCGACGGGTATTCGCGTGTCTGTCACTTCCCACACCGGTCGCCAAACACGCCAAGCCTCGTGCCTGACGTAACTCTCCAGCGGCACACGGCCTTCTTGAATGCCTCGCGCGATAAGATCGAGCCCCACAGGGCCAATGGCCGTCGCGCCATCCGACACGTACCAGCGATCAGTACTTCCAACAGCAGTTTCTGCAAGTGACTTGAACGAATGCATCACCAACGGCCCCCTCGATAGGCATCAAAGCGGAACCCAATCTAGATGATGAATGCAGTGTGTCAAGTTGATAGCAACCATGTGACGTCGATTCATCTAGCTTGAAAAATGCTGCGTTGTCGGACGAATCGGAATCGCGTGTGTCGCGCAACGCTGAATCGTCGCCGTAACCATTGACCGTTCCATCGCCTTGTTTATTTCGACGAACCATAAACTTACTTCTGGGACGAACCATGGGTGTTGCACGACAAACTTTGTGTCATAGCATCCGACCGGCAGAATCTGGAACCGGGCCCGGTTGAACATCAGGTGGCGTACGAGTGGCTTGTCAGGCTACACTGCGCGTTGAAGAAAGTAGATCGCGCTACCCTCATGAACTCCCCCGTGTTTCGACCGTCCACTACTGGCATCGTGTACCTCGTTGGAGGTGGCCCCGGAGATCCCGGTCTCATCACCCAACGGGGCGCAGAACTCCTCGCGTCCGCGGATGTGGTTCTTCATGACGAACTTGTCCACCCCGCGTTGCTCGACCTGGCCAAACCCGATGCCGAGGTGCGTTTCGTCGGCAAACGCGGTGCCGATCGATCGTCCAAACAAGCCAAACAAGACGCCATCGAAATCGAACTGATTACGCTTGCTCGTGCAGGCAAACGCATCGTGCGTCTCAAAGGCGGCGATCCTTTTCTTTTTGGCCGTGGATCCGAAGAGGCTGAAGCGCTCGCTCAAGCGAGCATCCCATTCGAGGTCGTTCCTGGCGTCTGTTCACCGCTCGGAGCCACCGCGTACGCCGGGTTTTCCCTGACGCACCGTGATCACGCGTCGAGCGTCACGTTCGTCAGTGGCACGACCCGCGCGGGCAAATTGTTCGATTTTGCAGAATTGGCGAACGTTCAAGGAAGCATTTGTGTGCTTATGGGCATGCATAACATCGAAGCCGTCGTCCAAGGGCTCGCTGGACCAGGACATCGATTGCCGCAAACACCCGCCGCAATCATTCAATGGGGAACTTGGGCCGAACAACGCGTCGTTACGGGCCATCTGAATACGATCGTCCATCTTGCTCGACAAGCCAACATGGGCAGCCCGGGCATCATCGTCGTTGGCGCTGCCGCCGAACGGCGTGAGCATCTACGCTGGTTCGATTCGCGACCCCTATGTGGTAAACGAGTGCTCGTCTTGCGCCCTCGAAACCAAACCAGTGGTGTTGTCAAACGTATTCGCGAACGCGGCGGCGATCCCATTCTTTGGCCAGCCATTGAAATCGTTGCTCCGACGGATCCAGAGCCGATGCAAACGTTGGTGCGTAGCCTGGGTGATTACGACGTCGTCGTGTTGACGAGCGAAAACAGCGTCGAAAAACTTTTTCAGACAATCGCGTCCGAAGGCCTCGACGCTCGTGCGTTTGGCCGGGCAAAAGTTGCTGCGGTGGGAACGAGCACTACGGCGATGCTGGCCAAATACGGCATTCGAGCGGACATCGTCCCACCGGACTTTCACGGCGACAGCTTGGCATCGGCCATTTTGGAACATCCGTCCGTCAAAGGGCGATTGTCCTCGGCCCAGCGTGTGCGTGTCGCGTTTCCGCGCGCTCGCGTGGCCCGCGAGGTTCTTCCGGAAAAACTGCAAGCAGCCGGGTGTGAAGTCACGCTCGTCGTTGCGTACGAAACGAAAAAAGCTGGTCCAGACAAACACGGGGCCTTCGTGCGCCTATTCGAAGAAAAACGTGTTGACGTCGTCTTGTTATCGGCGTCCAGTACCGCGGATGCAGTGGCCGAGGCGCTTGGTGAGAGGTCAACAGAACTTCTCAATGGAGTGCTCGTTGCGAGTATTGGGGACGTGACCACTGCGACGGCGCGTAAACATGGAATGAACGTCGTCGTGACGGCTGAAACGAGCACCATGGACGGGCTCGTCGAAGCGGTCGAAGCGTTGCTCAAAAGACCCTGATTGCATTCGACAACACCCACGGAAATTCGCGAATGTACGTATCCGGTGTTTCGCCGAGATAAGGCTTCAGGTGATGCGGCGTGATGCTCACTTCGATACGGTACACGCCCGGTTCGGCAGCATCGATGCGCAGTTGGGGGCCTTCGGCAATCGATGTCGTCGAGCCATTCGTTATACGCAAAAGTTTCATCGTAATGTCCGGACGTTCGACCGCGGGATCGATTTCCGACACGATGGGTGCTATCGCAATGATCGTTGCGCCAGGTTTGGCTTGACCTCCCATTTCAATGATGTTCTCCCCGTCTTCGGCATGGAAATCAAAACCCGCAGGCACGCCCAATATTTCAAAAGCCACATAACTGCGCCCGGCCTTGACCGCCGCTTTGATCGTTGAAGGAGCAAGAACACCATCCACGAGGGCTACGTTCGATATCCACCGCATCAACCGACGATAACTATCCCCACGCTCCCCATCGCGCATCATTCCGGGAAAACTGTTTTCGTGAACGTCCGTACCCGTAATGCCTGTGACGTGCCGCTCGGCGAGCATAGGATCCCATAATTGCCCGTATTGCGGCAAATGTTGTAAAAATCCTAAAATGGCCAAGTCCGGCTGGGGGCCGTCTTCGTCTTGACGGGTAAAGGGCAAGATCGAAGCTGCTGCGGCATACGCATCCAAGCCCAAATAGTCGGCACGAATGTCGGGATCAATTGCCGCGTGAATGTTGAAAATCTCGACGCCATCCACGGGAATCGTTTTTAGATATTCCGGTGTGCGTGATTCCGTATGCGCCAAGAACACGAGCGCTCCGGCGTCGTGCATTGCTTGGACGGTATCTGGACCATCGCTTTCGTAGGTAGATTTTCGAGTTTTTAGATCGCCAGGAACGTGTTTTTCGATTCCCACGGACATCAAGGTGTTTTCGTTGCCCGTCATCAGAAGCGTGCGGCGACCATCGGCACAAGGAATAAAGTTCGCAAAAGGCGCCCCGTCCGGGTCCGTCAAAGGTTCGTCCCCGGGCTGAATGAACAACAGCTCGTGCATCTCCGCCTGCGCCATGTTCGCCGCGTGATCGGTTAGAAAAACAAAGTCCTCGGCCGCGTCGCAAATACCTTGCCGTAAATGCGCGACACACGTGGCGTCGGGCTGGCCATTAGCATCGAGCCCCTCGCCATCACAACCGTCGTGCGAATAGGGCGAATGACTGTGAATGATGCCGCGTGCCGTGACAAACTGGCGCAGATTACCCAGCGATGTCGATGCTGGCGGAGCGAGCCTTTGCCACGCACGAGGCGCAGCGGGTACAGGACGAACGTCATCGCCCGTGCAACCAAGAAGGGTTGCAGAGACAAACCACATGGGTACGAGGAAAGTACGATTCACGCGCTCCATAGTAGCCCAAGTGCGCTCGAAGAGGGTGTTCCGTAGTCCTCCCTAACTTCGCACCTCACCCACCAGAGATGAAAGCGGATC
>JANORL010000728.1:0-4308 GCA_031415295.1 Polyangiaceae bacterium
GGCGTGTTTGGTTCGCGCAGGCAAGATTCGCGGAGGAACACCGTCGGGCGCGATGTGGGTGCGACTTAGTCGTTCCATGGGCACGCGTCGCGTGCCGGAATCGGTTTCCTGGCGTTGATAGATTTTCCATTTGCGGTCGACAGTGGAGAAAAGTCGACCAAATTCGCTCACGGTCTCGGACGTGCCCAGGAAAAGAAATCCGTTCGGTTGCAGCGCGTAATGGAACAGCGGGGCAAGTTTTTTTTGTAGTTCGCTGCCCAAGTAGATCAACAAATTGCGACAACTAATCAGGTCCAATTTGGAAAATGGCGAATCCTTGAGCACGTCCTGCTCGGAGAAGATCACGATGTCGCGGATATTTTTACAAATGCGATAGGTCAGTTCATCCGGCGCAGCCGTAAAAAACCGCGTCAATCGCTCGGGGGACATGGCGGTCGCCATGCTCGCTGGATAAATCCCGGCCCTCGCGACGGCAATCGCATGATGGTCGATGTCGGTCGCAAACACCTGCAGTTTGAAACCCTGCTTCAGTTTCTCCATCTGTTCGTAGAGCAGAATCGCAATCGAATACGCCTCTTCGCCCGTGGAACACCCCGTCGTCCAGACTCGAATGGCCGCACCCGCCGGTTTGTCGGCAAAGAGGCTCGGAATGACCTGCTCCTCGAGCGCTTTGAAAGCTTCCGTATCGCGGAAAAACGACGTCACGCCGATCAACAAATTACGAAAAAGAACGTCCACCTCCGTCGGCGTCCGTTGCAAATACATCACGTAATCGTCCATCGATTCAATCTGGTGCACCGCCATGCGTCGGTCGATTCGCCGCAAAATCGTGCTCGGCTTGTATCCCGAAAAATCGTGCGTCGTGCGCGCTCGGAGCAAGACGAAGACCTTTTGCAGCGCCTGCTCATTCGTCGCCGCGGGAATTGTACGTGGATGCGGTGGATGGCCGAACGCGTGGGTAACATAGGCAATGATCTGCGCTGGCATCTTTTGGGGCGCAAGTTCGTAGTCCACCAACCCCGTATTAATGGCGCTCCGAGGCATCCCGTTGAATTCGGTCGAATCCAGCGTCTGCGCCATCACCATGCCGCCTTCGCCCTTGATGGACCGAATACCACTCGTTCCGTCACTGCCCGTTCCAGAAAGTACGATTCCGATCGCTCGCTCGTGTTGGTCTTGCGCAAGCGAACGGAAAAAGAAATCAATGGGACAACGGTGTCCCCGTGGTGCTGCCGGTTCGAGCAGTTGCAGCGCCCCTTTCATGAACGCCATGTCCCGGTTGGGAGGGATGATGTAGGTGCAGTTGAGTTTGACAACCATTCCATCCTCGACTTCGAACACCTGCATGCGCGTGTAGCGGCGAAGGAGATCGGTCAGGATGCTCTTGTGGTCCGGCGCCAAGTGTTGCACCACAACAAACGCCATGCCGGGATCCGTGTCACTCGGCATGCCCGAAAAAAAATCTTCGAGCGCGGCGAGCCCTCCGGCCGATGCACCAATTCCGACGATGGGAAAGTTTGTCCCCGGATGCTCGACGATCGGCTGCATCCGTGCGGCGTTTTCATGATTTTTCGGAAGCCTTTGACGCATCTGTCCCTGTGACGATTTTGTAACGTTTTTCTTGTGCTTTTTTCTCGCCGCCATGTCCTTTACAACTCCAACAAATCATCCGACGGCTCCCACAGTCATCCTCCGCGGGGCGCGTGCACATAAAACGCCTCGTCGACGTGTGCGGCTTCATCCTCGCACACATGCGCAGTTCGTGGAGGAATTAAGTAGGAATAACGCGGTGGCGATTGCGTGACAGTTCGTACATTCCTTCCAATACGCCTGACGCTACGACACGACTTTTGTTGGGAAACGTCTTGTGTTCCTCGATCGGTGTTGCGCCGTTTGTAGCCACAAACGTCAGATCCACCAACTTGCCACCTGTAGGAGACCGACGGATACGCGCCACCAGTCGAAGGGTTCAACGTGTATGCAGGTGACGCGATCGACGGTCGTGATCGCAAACGCGTGGAGCGGATGTGTCGGTATTTGGCTCGGCCGCCGATAGCGACGGAGCGACTCACGGAAACGGGAGATGGCGACGAATTACGCTACGAATTGAAAAAGGTGAGAGGGAGCACGATAATTGATGGCGATCTTTTCAAGATATTTGAGGGCGGCGTCTCCTCCTCGCGCCGGCGGCAAGACGGCGCTGTTCCGGGACGTTTTGCGCCGTTGCGAGCCTGCCGGGACACGCCTGCGGAGCCGGCGCGTCCCTCGCAGGCCTATAGGTGCGGCAGCACGAGTTGTGCCAGCCATCAATTATCCTGATGAGTTGTCTGTGCCAAACCTGTGCCAATTGGGCCAAATGCCCGAATCACAGAATGGTGTGCCACGTGCTTACCATTCTGTGACAAACACAGACAGTCATCGCGTATCTTGACAAACCCTGTGACTCTCGACGCTTGCGTTCTCGACATCGGCGTTCCCATCATTTTGCTTGCACGAAATATGGGATTTTCCCATCAATTATCATGACCACGCTCAGTCTTCCGCGAAAGGGGCTCAACGATGCTGAAACGAATTGCGAACATTTTTGCCAGCACGGCGGCGCAGGGCGCTGGTCTCGTTGTTGGCGGGCGATTGGGAAACGACGCGTACAACTGGGTAAAGTCTGGGGAGGCGACGCGTGCGGCGAAAAAACTCGTGAGCAACGCGGGTAACGCGCTGGGCGAGATGACATCAGGCAACTCGTCGGACAACCAGGAAGTGCGCCGTGTTCGGGAGGCGAACACCGTGAACACGTCGGCGAGCCTTGGACGGGCGCAGATCGAGTGTATAAAGTGCGGCGATAGTTCGAGCGTTGAGCTTGGCCAGGGCGATCTGGTCGTCAAGTGCAAGGTGTGCGAGGCGAGGTTCTGGGTCGACACCAACGAACTGGCTCGGTCCGCGCCCATCCGCTAACGAAGAGCAAGACACCGGTAATCACTCACTCAAAAGTGCGGATCGAGGGAAACGTCTATCTTGGCGAGGGATTCGGTGGGCGGAAGAGGAATGCAAAGGGGCATATGTGCGGGTGCGGGTGTGGGAATTAGGATGCCGATAACGCATTGGCATTATGCAACTGGGTCGAACGCGTTAAAATACACGTTGGGCCGCATGGAGACGATGTCGTGGGTATCGATGTCCGCATAGATGACGTATCTTCTGCAGAGGTTCAGTCGCTAATAACCGAGCATCTCTCTGGCATGCAGAGCAACTCCCCGCCCGGCCACGTGCATGCGCTTGCGATCGAGAGCCTTCGAGCACCGAGCGTCACCTTCTGGACGGCGTGGCTGGACGGCAAGTTGTGCGGGTGCGGGGCGTTGAAGGAACTGGACTCACTCACTGGCGAAGTTAAGTCGATGCGCACCCGCGCGGCCTATCTTCGTGGCGGTGTCGGGCAAGCTGTTCTCGACGAGATCGTTCATACGGCTCGTTGGCGCGGATACTCACGTCTACTTCTTGAGACAGGTACGGGCCAGGCGTTCGAGCCCGCGCACGCGCTCTATTGGCGCAATGGTTTCGAGTGGAGCGGTCCGTTCGGCGATTACACCGCCACGGACTTCAACGTGTTCATGGCCAAGGTTCTCACCTAGAACACGTCCCCGACGGCTTCAAGAGGTGGACGACTACGTTGATCACCAAAACGGAATTGCTTGCGGCCTGCGACGGCAAGGAATTTTATTGGCAAGAAGAAGGCATGATAGCGTCGCTCGACGCTCGAATCGAAGCAATTCTGAAAGGTGCGCGCCTCGATGCTCTCAAAGGGGTCGAATTCGCGAAACGTTTGACGGAAGAATTCCCCAACGAGGCCAAAGTTTGGCATCTCCTCTACGACGCATATTGGTTGAATGGGGATTTCGCTTCAGCGGTTGCCGTTATGCAAAAAGCAATCGATCTCGAGCCCCAAGAATCATTGTGGTATTTCTACAGCGCCGACACGAAGGCATTGCTAGGCGATTTCGCAGCGGCCGTCGATGATTTGACCGAAGCGATTCTCCATTGTGATCCAAACGAACGTGCAATGATGCTCCAGAAGCTATATTTCTGGCGTGCGGACATGTTCTTGCAATTAGGTCGCAAAGTCGAAGCACGCTCGGACTTGGAACATGCGCCCGACGTATTCGTGCAGATCGAAGCGAATCGCAAGACGGGTTTGCACACGCTTGATCTGCGCCTCATTGCTCACAATGAGAGAATTCAGCATCGGCGTCTCGACTCCATCGGCAACCGCCAGACTGGTCAGCGCACGGAGATCTTTGGGCAGACACGATCCGC
>JANORL010000729.1:0-4546 GCA_031415295.1 Polyangiaceae bacterium
CGGGCATTCGCTCGGCGCCAGCATTGCGGAAGAATACGCGGCGTGGGATTTCGATGGTTTGGCTGGGTATTCTGAATTGGCGGGCCTTGTGCTCGTCGACGGCGTTTCGTGGCAAGAAGGCAATACAACGCCAAACGTCACTGAACAAGAATATCGCGAGGGGAAAACGGGAGGACCGGCTGGATTCAACCCTCCAGGCCTTGATGGGATTGAAAAAACGACGCGTTACATTTCGTTGCCCATTCTGAACCTCGACGTGTATCCCATGGCGGCTACCGTGGGTATGCGTGCGATGTGGACGCCTAATGAAATCGTCGAGGACCCTTATCGCAACAAGGCTTTTTTCACGCTGCTCACGCTTTCGGAAATCCCGAAGATGACGAATCGAGCAGCGATGGGGTTTGCCTTCGACAATGGCTCGAACGGCGTCACGTTTGCCGCCGTTTCTTGCGGCGAAGGTACCGGTGGAGCGATTACCGAATACGATGGCATTTTCGGAAAACTGGTCCATCCTTCGGATGCCAAAGCCACCTATTCATGGATCGAATACGACAAGACGAAAACGCGTGAACACACATCGCTCGACGATATTTCACGCTCGTGGTACGAAGGCCCGGGACTCGATTTTGCCGAATGGTATTTCCCGGCGCGTCTGTCGCTCGATGCCCAAGCCGCCGGTACGCTCACCTTAAAAGCCGGCGATTGGCCGCTCGACAAGTACGCGTTACGGGCCATGCACGGCGCATCGATGGATTTGCCAATCTTTGGCGCCATAGCGAACCTCGTGGGCGATTTGAAAGCTCTCGATACACTCCGCACGCTCGTGCAAAACGTGCCGATCGGTCCAGGACGGCCACTCGCGGGGCAAGCTCGAACGAATCCCGATGCATTCGTAGCGTTCGACGTGATCAAGTTGACCCATATCGATCCGCTATCGGGCACGGATGACGGCAACGCGGAAATATCGAATTGGCACGATGCGCTGAATGCGTGGATGGCCAAGAATAGTCCAATGGGCGGCGCGACGATTGCTGTGCAGAAGCCCTGAGAGTGCGTCGATTACGCCGCTGGCTCGTCGGCGTAATCGGAATCGAATACGTTCGTGTAAACTTGGTCCACTTCGATCGTGCATTCAATGGCGGATAACGCAATACGATCGCCCGGTCCGTAATTGCGCAAATTCCACGAGCCATCGTCCTGCCGTGTGAATACTTCGATGCGTGGTTTGTCTTGTGCAGCTAGTACGTAATGCATGACGGACGGAAGCGTCTGGTATTGGGCAAACTTGTCGCCTCGGTCGTAGGCCTCGGTTTCCTTTGACAAGACTTCTACTACCACACGGGGATTGAGCAGATTATCACGTTCGAGGTCCTTGACCTCGGGGCGTCCACAAACGACGGATGCGTCGGGATAAACGTACCAACGCGAAGATGGGATGTAGACTCGCATGCTGCATGAAAGCGCGCGGCATTTTTTCCCTCGCAACGCGCCAAGTAATTCGCAACCAATGCCCGTAACGATCAGGCTATGCGTATAGCTCGAGGCCGACTTCATGATGACGAATCCATCACGATATTCGTGCCGCTCCTCCGATGCGCGTTCGAACGCGAGGTACTCCTGTTCGGTCATGCGCACGCGTTCGCTGCCGTTCCCCATGAACGCAATCTTCCGCAGACAAACACACCTGTCCAGAAGAAAAATTGACCGAACGGGCAATTAATTTTGGATCGATCGCGTTCGTCCAAACGTAACGACGTTCGTCCAAATGGAATGGTGTGAAAGAGAGGTCACGCGATTGATGCACTAAGCGTTGACCAAGCGATGACGTGGGGACAAACGGCCTGATCTCCGTCACTTGACACTGCTGAGAGTCTGCGGTACGGTCCGAGGATGAATTCTGACGAACAGAAGCGATTTGCAGCATTGAAACATGCATGGTGCGGTGAGTGGCTGATTCGCGAGCTCTATGGTCTCAAATATGCGGATGACAAGCGACTGAGCGGTTTTTTCAGGACTTGGGCTTCCCGGTTCCGTCGAGGGCGTATGGTCGAGCGCCTGGAAAACGGGCAATTGCAAGTTGACCGCCACGAACTCGAGACTTTTTTCCAATTGAACGGAGTCGTCCCTCGCAAATGGGCAGCGGTCGAACTTGGCATGACTGAAAAGTCATTTGATGAAGTAATCGAGGCGTTGATTGGAGACTATGCACTGATCTCCAAGTCCTCGAATATTTCGCCACAACTCGTCGTTCATGAGGAGGCGACTCATCTATACAAGCACTTTCCAGACCTGGAGCACAAGGTATTTTCGAGTCATTTCGCAATGTGCAAAGCGTTGCACGCATCCATGCGAAATCGATACCAAATCGAAGTCGAGGTTTTGCATTGCGTAACATCCAGCCAACTGACAACGGACGATCCTGACCTGGCATCGGCATTTGACGCAATTACGCTCGACCCCGTCGGGTTACGATACGAGGTTTGGCTGGATTTCCACAAGCCCGTAAATCTCCGGCCCGATTGCTGTTCGACGAAGTTTTACGTGCAGAATGAAGCCGTACTCAAACCATTCGTCATGCGTGGAAGTGAGCCAAGCATTCCGCCTGCGCTTCGTGCCACCGGTTCTTGAGTGCTAGACCAGTGTTTACGATTCAACTCCAAAATATTCTTGAACAGATCAACCCAGGCGATCGTCCGGGAGGTTACTGCGCCTTCCCTTCTGTTTTTTATGACGAAAACAAGCAAAAAGTGCTTCGTTTGGGCGCCGCAGATACAATACACGAGTGGTTCAAAAGAATCGTCGATAATATTCTCGGCGGCGATCCAGATGCCTGTACGGTCGAAGCGAATCTGGCCGTTTTTATCGTGATTCATTGGGATAATCGAATCATTCAATATGCGAGCGTGCAAGTATTGTGGGCTGAAGCCTCGTTGCTTGACTTTTACTGTGACGAACATCTTCGTTCGCAATATTTTCGCCTGGACTACGAACCCCCAAACCTAGGACCTATATTCAAAGAATCTCTGCCGCACATACATGTGGCGGGTAATGGTGAACCGCGATTTCCGCTGCATTATGATGAAACCGGAGACATCGTGGGTGCTTTCTTCGATTTCATTTACCGAAATTATTACCATCCGGATTGGCTTTCGTGGGCAAGCAAGGCGTGGAACAACGAATGTAAAAAGCGTTCACGTCCCAATGCTTGGGATCGAATCGTTCGCGGCTACGAGAAGGGCGAATATGGTTTTCTCGAACAAAATCATCGGGACGACGTATTGGCGCTAAAGAAAGTATTGGTCGAAACTCGTAGACAATTCTTCCCTCTACGCGCGCGTAGAGAATTGTGCCAACTGCTTTCATATCCTTAACGAAAACGAAACGCGACGATGCGATCACGCCATGCAATTGATTTGCGGCGGAGCAACCACATACCATTCGCGATCCCAAAGAAGAATTGATCAAACTTTCACGGAATCGATTGGACCGTCCGCGATATTCACCCAATGACGGACCACGAATTGCCGAAGTCCTGAATATCGATGTCTGAGCTGACAGCTCTCTCGCATTCAACCACCTGCCCGAATTCATGGAATCGATGCCACGTAAATAAATGTCACGTAACTAAAAACGTGGCGTCCATTCCGGCAGATGTTGCACTGCCACCCCCGTGCTATCTGCTCCAAATCCATGACGATGCGCACGAAAAACGCACTACTTTTCGCCGCACGAATCACGCTGCTTGTCTTTGTCGCGATGTTTTTCGGCGCTTGCGACAAGAAAAACGACAACGCAGGCGGACCACCCAAAGGCAAACTCGCATTCCCCGTGGAACTCATCACGGTCGCCTCCGAACGCGTCGAATACACCGTCTCCGCCGTCGGATCCGTCGATGCTTATGAACGGGTGCAATTGACCGCTCGCGTCGCCGGCGTCGTCGAACACGTTCGGTTTTCGGAAGGCGACGTCGTCAAAAAAGGCACAGTGATCGTCGAAATCGATCCCGCCCGATACAACCTCGCGGTTCGTCGCGCCAAAGCCAGCCTCGATCGCGCGCAAGCCACCGAAGCCGAAGCCAAAATGAATCTCGCGCGCCGAGACACCGTCGCTCCGGAAAACGAAGGCGTGTTCTCGAAAGAAGACGTCGAAGGTTGGCGCACACGCTTGCGCACGTCCTCCGCACAAGCCGCCGAAGCTCGCGCCATGCTCGACGAAGCCAACTTGAACCTACGCGACGCTTATGTCCGCGCGCCCATCGACGGCAAAATGCAAACGCGTACAGTCCAAACGGGACAGTTTGTCCAGGCCGGAACCGTGCTCGGAACAGCCTTGCAACGTGATCCGCTCTTGCTCCGTTTCTCCGTCCCCGAAGCTGACGCACCGTCGCTGCATACAGGCATGGTCGCGCGCTTCAAAGTCACCGGGGACGAACGCACCCATTCCGCAAAAATCACGCTCGTCGCCGATGCTTCCGAACAATCCACACGTATGGTCCCCGTCGTCGCCGTGGTTGAACATGCGGGCACCAGCGAACACAAAGATTCGC
>JANORL010000730.1:0-9681 GCA_031415295.1 Polyangiaceae bacterium
TGAGGAGCTATCCAAAAAATCTGCTATACAGCAAAAAGAAATTAGTGAGAAAACCATTGAGTCTGAAAATGCTTTGAGAAATATTACCCAGACTCTTCAAATTGCACAAGAAAAAAAATCGCAGCTAGAAAAACTCTCAAGTGAACTAGAAGAGGAGAATAAATTGGTGTTAGAGTCGAGCGAGAAGGTCGAAGCGGGACTCGAGCAACTTTTTGCGCGTTTGCTCGAACATGAGGGTCACGATTTTCGCTTGTACAAGCGCAGTACGATATTACGTAGAATCCGCCGCCGGATGGACACGCACCAACTCGCCAGTTTTGAGAAATACGTGACGCTGGCCGTGCAAGATTCGCAAGAAATCGAACGACTTGGAAAGGATTTGTTGATTGGGGTGACGCAATTTTTCCGAGACACGGAAGTTTTTGAAGAATTGACGATCCAAGTCGCCTCGATCATCTCGCAACGAGCGGGGCAGCCGGGCGCGGGAATACGCGTATGGGTGGTTGGTTGTGCGACCGGCGAGGAAGCCTATTCGATTGGCATTTTGATTCGCGAGCAACTGGCGAATGTGTCGGGACATTTTACACATCAAATTTTTGCGACGGACATCGACGAACATGCGCTCGAAGTAGCCCGACGCGGGGTGTATCCGGCAAAGATTGCCGATGACGTCAGTCCGGAACGAATTCAACGTCATTTCACAAGAAAAGATGATGGTAGCTATCGAGTATCGAAAGAATTGCGGGAGATGTGTGTTTTTTCGGTGCACAACATCCTTCGCGATCCGCCCTTTTCTCGCCTGGATCTGGTTTCTTGCCGCAACGTTTTTATTTATATCGACGTCGAAGCGCAAAAAAAAGTATTGCCTAATTTTCACTATGCGCTGCGACCCGCAGGCATCTTGTTACTCGGGCCGTCCGAGGGAGTAAACGGTCGCACGGACTTGTTTTCCCCAATTGACAAGAAAAACAGATTGTTCGCGCGTAATGAAGTGATTCCGACGCCCCATTTCGTATTTCCGTCGACGAGCGGAGGACCGAATCTGCGCGGATTCGAGCGGATAAGACCTCCTCGAGCCCCCATTCCCGTACGTCACCAGCTCGGAGACGCCTTCCGCCGCGTACTTCTCGACGAATTCGCGCCTGCCGCCGCTCTCGTCAGCGACCAGGGAGAAATTCTGCACGTTTCCGGTCGAACCCGCGAATACCTCGAACTCGCACCAGGACCGTTCGACAACAACATCATTGCCATGACGCACCAAGCGTTGCGGCTCGAGCTGCGCACGGCATTGCACAAAGCCGTTCGGGAACGAAGCACGATGATCACGCAAACGGTTTCTTTGCAGCGTGGCGACGAGAAGGTCGACTTGCGGCTCATCGTGCGCCCGCTCAGCCATCAAAACGTGGACGCACCATTCTTCGTCGTTATTTTCGAGGAAGTCGCGCGACAACCGTCACCAGTGGAAGCACCATTGCCGCCGTCCACCGCCGCCGTCCATGGTACCCTCATTCAAGACCTCGAGGCCGACTTACGCCGGACGAGGGAAGAACTCGAAGCCACCATTGCCGAACTCGAAGCATCGAACGACGAATTGAAGTCGTCCAATGAAGAACTCATGTCGATGAACGAGGAGATGCAATCAGCGAATGAAGAGCTGCAGACATCGAAAGAGGAAGGGCAATCGGTCAACGAGGAATTGCAGACGGTCAACATCGAGTTGGGCAGACGAATCGAGGAGACCAATCGCGCGAACGACGATTTGCAGAATTTGCTGCGCAGTACGCAAATTGCTACGGTTTTTCTTGATCCGGAATTACGCATCAAGCGTTACACGCCCGCAACCGCACAGATATTCCGCCTCATCGAAACGGACATCGGTCGTCCCATCACTGATATTTCGTCTCCATTCAAGGAATCGGAGTGGATCGACGACGTTCGTAGCGTTGCCAGCGCACTCGCCCCGCGCCAACGGTCTTTGAGTTCCCTTGCCGGGCTGGGCGAAGCTTGGTACATGATGCTCGTTTTACCTTATCGAACGCTATCGAACGTCATTGACGGCGTCGTCGTGACGTTCATCAACGTCACGGACTTGAAGCGAGCGCAGCTTCGCGCAGCCGAACTCGCGTGTATCGTCGAATCGTCGCAAGACGCCATCGTTGGACAAACGCTGGACGGAACGATCACGTCATGGAATCACGGCGCGGAATTGCTTTATGGGTATACGCGCGACGAAATGATCGGCCGTAACTCGTCGGTGCTCGTGGCCGAGCCCCGGCGCACCGAGATAGCTTTGCTGCGCACGACACTCAATGCCGACATGGTGCCTCGTCCCATCGAAACGCAGCAGTTGCGCAAGGATGGAACCTCTGTCGACGTCTCGCTCGCTTTCTCGCCCTTGAGCGACGAATCGGGACGACAGACGGGGTTTGCCGCCATTGCCCGCGACATCAGTTTCCGTAAACAATTCGAGCGAGATACGGAAACGCTACGAGCCGAAGTTGATCACAATCTTCAAGACATTCGAGTCATTCTCGATGTCGTGCCCGTAGGCATTACGATTGCTCATGATTCGGGTGCAGAAAACATTACCGGAAATGGGGCCTGTACGCGTTTGCTCGGCGTCGCCCGAGATACGAACTTGTCACCGTTTGCGCCGAATGCCGATCGCATTTTACCATTTCGGGTGTGCCGCGCAGGAATCGACGTGCCCGCTGCGGAACTTGCTACGATACGCACTGCAAGTAGCGGCGTGGTCGTCCACGCCGAACCATACGAAGTCATTTTTCGCGACGGAAGCGTCAAACACATTGTCATCAGCTCGGTACCGCTGCTCGACAATGAAGGACATCCTCGAGGCGCCGTGACGGTGTTCGCTGACGTCACCGCAGAACGACACACGGCCATGGAGCTCGCGGAAACGTCACGCCACAAGGATGAATTTCTGGCGATGCTCGGCCATGAGCTGCGCAATCCATTGGCCGCAATGACGAGCGCGTTGATGCTCATCGAACGAACCAAGTCGCCGGAACAACTCGCCCGTGCAATGGCGGTCATCGACCGACAGACCCGACACCTGGTTCGGCTGGTAGACGATTTGCTCGACCTATCTCGAGTTTCATATGGCAAAATCGATCTTCAACAGGAGCCGCTCGATTTCGTCGATCTGGTGCACGCGGTCGTGGAGGATCACCAAGGGGCATATCAAGAACGAGGCATTCTTCTCGACCTCGACGTGGCCAATACGCCACTCACGGTGCTGGGCGATCGTGTGCGGCTTTCACAAGTCGTGGGCAATTTGTTGTCGAATAGCTCGAAGTTCACGGATCGAGGTGGTCGCGTCGTCGTCAAGGTATCCGAGCAATCCGCAATGGCCGTGATGAGTGTCACGGATACCGGCGCGGGGATTGACCCCGTAGCATTAACAAGTATTTTTGGAATGTTCGTACAAGGCGACTTGTCACACCCACGCGCAAGGTCGGGCCTCGGCCTCGGCCTCGCCGTATGCAAACGACTGGTCGAAATGCATGGTGGTGCAATCGAAGCCCAGAGTGACGGTAAAGGCAAAGGTTCGACCTTCATCGTCCGCTTGCTGCTTTCACCCACATTAACGCCCGGGACGCAGCAGCAACCGTCCAAAACGCCCGTCGAACGAAAACGAGTTCTTCTTATCGAAGACAACGAAGAGATTGTCTTGACACTACGAGCCCTTTTGGAGATGTCAGGACATTCCGTAGAAACGGCGCTCGATGGGCCAACAGGACTCGAAGCTGCAGCACGCTTTTCGCCAGATATCATCTTGTGCGACATTGGTTTGCCGGGAACGATGGACGGTTATGGAGTTGCGCGTGCTCTTCGCGCAGATTCGAAACTGAAAGGCGTGGTACTCATCGCTGTGACTGGATTCGCCCGCGAAGAAGACCGTTTGCAGGCATTACATGCAGGGTTCGACGCCCACGTACGCAAACCCATCGACATCGAAAAACTCGAACGCTTGCTGCGCGAAGCGCCGGTGCGAAGCGCAACCTGAAAACGACCGCGATGCGACCGAGCCAAACCATCGCTGATTTTTCTGGCCATCCATCTCGATAACGCGCTACATTCACGCCCCAAGCGGACCCGATGTAGGTACGCACAGACCAACCCAAGAATATCGTGCTCACGACTGAACTGCTCCGCGTCCGTAAACGAAATGGCGAACTGCATCTGCAATACTTGCGAGACAAGGCCATTGACGAGGCGAAAACCATTGCTGCGGATTACGTCGGCATCTTGGCGCATTCGATCGGTGACGCTCGCGACGATATCGATGCGGCACTCGAAGCTGTTCCCGTTCCCGCTCCCATGCGGATCATCGGTGCAGGCTTGCGTAAATTGCTCGATGACCGCTGCACGTGGGACGTGCCAGAAGGAGCCGACCCAGAAACATTACGTCGCGATGTTTTTCTCGCTGCCGCCGCCGCACACCGCGCCCTGGATGTGCGAGGTGAATTCGATCGCTTGACCGTACTCACGGCAATCTCCCAAAAACTCGGAACGACGCCAGAAGCCATCGATTCCGCCCTTTATGCCGATCTTCGTGAAAATCAACGTCTTGCTGAATTTTTGCCCCTGCCCCCCGATGCTTTGATCGAGCGCTACAATCTAGGCCTGGCCCAAGCCGCATTGCTGCGTGCCACCCGAGTCCTCGTACATGTATCCGGCGATAGCCCCGACGCTTATCGAAAACTTTTTCGCGCCGCGCGATTTCATGGTTTGCTTTACGTCGTCGAACGTACGCCCGACAAAGGATACATCATTACCCTGAACGGTCCTTTTAGCTTATTCGACGCCGTGCAAAAATATGGCTTACGCCTCGCCATGTTTCTCCCGCGCGTCATAAGCATGCGTAAATGGCACGTCCACGCCGAGCTTCTATGGGGCAAAGAAAAAATGCCCGTCTCTTTGGAAATTACCCCCAAAGATCACCTCGTCTCCCACGCTTCTGATCTGTCGTCCTCAGGACCTGATTTGGAAATTTTCTGCGCAGCGTTCGAACGACTCGAATCAGAATGGTCTGTCCGGGAAAACCAACACATTTTTGCAATGCCCGGAGAACTCGTGTGCATCCCAGACTTGGTTTTCGTCAACCGGGATACAGGGGAAGAAGTTTTTCTCGAAGCCTTTGGTTTTTGGAGCCGCGATGCCGTGTGGAAACGAATCGAAGTCGTCCGCAAAGGGTTTCCAGCGCGGATTCTTTTGGCCATTAGTAAACACTTACGCGTCAGCGAAGAAGTCCTCGAAGAAGACTCCGCCGGCGAACTCTACGTCTATCGCTCCACCATGTCCCCTCGCGCAATTCTTGAACGTTTGCGTCGAAAGGGTTAAAAAATCAATACATATCCGGTGTCTTCGCAATTTTTGCGTACCTGCTGGCTCATCCGCATGTCTGCCCAACGTGCAGCAAACGTATGGCCAACCACCAACATCTCGCGTCGATGCCATGGAGTTTGGTTGATGTGCACGACCCTCTCGCCAATTGACCGAACAATGACTATGAAGAGCTGCCATGCCGGTACCCGTCATCTCCGAGCAAGATTTCGAGCAAGAAGTTCTTCGTAGCGAGCTTCCGGTGCTCATCGATTTTTACGCTGACTGGTGCGCGCCGTGCAAAACGGTCGGACCGGAAGTCGAGGCTTTGTCGCACGAACTCGAAGGCAAAGCGAAGTTTGTCAAGGTGAACATCGACAAGAGCAAGCGGCTTGCACAAGCGTTGCGAGTCCAAGCTGTTCCGACGCTGATGGTGTTCTTCCGTGGCCGTCCTGTCGCTTCCGAGCAAGGTGCTGTGCGCAAAGCGCGCCTACGGGACATGCTCGATCCGTACTTGCCACGAGCCGAAGGCGCCATCAAAACTGCCGAACTGGTGCAGCTGCTTCGTCGAGGTGGCGTGGTGGCGGTCGATACGCGCGATGCGGCAGTCTTTGGCCGTGCGCACATCCCCGGCGCGATTCACATGCCTCTCGAGGAGATCGAATCGCGGCTGGCCGAGTTGCACATGCTTCCCGGCGAGCCCGTTCTCTACTGCCGTGCAGGCGACAAGACGAAAGTGCTGGCCGAAAATCTCGCGAAGAGCGGCGTACCAATCACCTTCCTCGAAAGCGGATTCCTCGGCTGGGAAGCAGAAGGTCTACCGATCGAACGCCCCGACTGAGATGGTGCTAATCAGGCTGCATGCGTTGCGATGCGTCGAGGGTGTTTAGCAGGCTGCTGCGCGCTGCGATGCGTCGGTCGGACTTACTCAGCGTACGGTGTACGCTTCCGTCGTCCTTCCTAGCATCACACCGCTCGCGACGCCAGAAAAGCACCATCGGAGCGGTTCGTCCTGACGATCTCAATAGAGTTCGTACTGCAACGCGTTTGAATCGGACATCATCGCGTCCTTTTTCATCCGGTTACGTTTTCGAATGCCAAAAGCGCCGCCTGAATCACTTCTCGTAGTGTGACGCCATGCATACGCGCCGCCGCTGCACAATCGTCGAATTCGGGTTTGATTTGCGGAGGTCCAAACGGACCTTCGGCGATTTTCACCCGCAATCGCCCATAAGGCGTGTCGACCAATACGGTTCGCCGCGGACGTTCCGTACGTGTCACGGGAATCTTGCGTAACCCGATCGATGTCGTTTCTCGCAAAAGCGCCGTCGCCACCGCATCCGCTTCGGGAGCGCGAGCCAATGCCGAAATCGTGAGCGCTGGCCTTCCTTTTTTCATCGTAATGGGAGTAGCCCACGCGTCCAAAGCGCCTGCCGCCAACAACGCTTCAATCGCGTGCGCAGCCACTTCACCCGTCATGTCGTCGACGTTCGCTTCGAGTACCACATGCGACGCTCCCACGACTGTTTCTTCAGACGAACCATTTCGCGAACCGAGCACCACCCGCAACAGATTGGGCCGATCGGGCAATTCACGATGCCCAGCTCCCCAACCAGCTCGTTCCGGGGCAAACGATGGCCACCGCTCGAACGTCGTCGCCGCAGTCGCCAAAATAGCTGCTCCAGTAGGCGTGACGAGTTCCGCATCGAGCTCCACGCCGTACGTCGGAACGCCGCGCAAACACGCAATCGTGGCCGGAGCTGGCAAAGGCAAAATCCCATGTCGTGCCTTGACAAACCCTCGACCCATCGGCAAAGGAGAGCCACGAACTTCCGCGCCAAGGTACACGAGCGCCGCCGCTGAACCAACGATGTCGACGATGGCATCGACAGCGCCAACTTCGTGAAAATGCACTTCTTCGAGTGGCATCCGATGCACCGCAGCCTCGGCCTCGCCTAAACGCCGAAAGATACGTCGCGCCAATGTTTTTACGTCTACTTCGAGCGGAGCTGCTTCGAGCATCGCGTCAATCGACGCGTACGTTCGTTCGGGTTGCGGCAAGTCCACATGCACCTCGAAAGCCGTCGCGACGATGCCACTGCGATGTTTGTGCCCGCGTTCGAGAAAAACGCCCTCGAGCGGCAACGCAGCAACCGCTCGTTCGATCACGAGCAACGGCACACCCAGATCGAGGAGCGCAGCAATCGTCATGTCTCCAGCGACGCCGCTGAACGCATCGAAAAACAGAATTTTTCCTGCGCCTGCGCCTTGCTCGAGCAGCGGCAACCGTACCGGATGCGTGTGCTCGTCAGCGTGACCAGACGCGTGACCAGACGCTTGACCAGACGCGTGCGTGTGCTCGTTCCCCGCGTGCCCGTCATGCGAATGCGTATGTTCGTGTGCATGCGAATGCGACTGTTCATGCGCGTGGTCGTGTGCGTGTGCGTGGTCGTGGTCGTGGTCGTGGTCGTGGTCGTGGTCGTGTCCGGCATGCATGGCCATTTGCTCGCTTCTCGTGAAATTACTTCGCTGCGCCCACCTGGGGCATCATGCGATGAACCGCCATCGCGGCACCAAAACCATTCCCGATGTTCACGACGACGACGCCTGCAGCACACGACGTGAGCATCGCAAAAAGAGCCGTAAACCCGGAGAGCGCCGTTCCGTAGCCAACATTCGTTGGAACAGCAACGACCGGTGTGGAGACGACTCCGCCCACGACACTCGGCAACGCGCCCTCCATGCCGGCACACACGATCGCGGCGGATGCAGAGCGCAAGTCATCCACGCGATGGAGCAGGCGATGAATGCCCGCGACGCCGATGTCGTACATACGTCGAGGTTCCAAACCGAGAGAATAAAGGGTTTCGGCCGCTTCTTCGGCCACTGGCATGTCGCTCGTCCCTGCCGTGATGATCGCAACGGGCGCACACGCACGTTTCACGGGAGGTACCAATTCGACAAACCCGGTGCGCGCAATCGGCGAATACTTCAACTGCGGCACGAACTTCAACACGACGGCGGCTTTGTCCGCATCGAGGCGCGTGACGAGCACGTTTGTCTGGGCACGAATCATTTCTTCGGCGATGCCCGCGATTTGTTCGGCTGTTTTTCCTTCGCCAAAGACGACTTCCGGCACGCCTTGCCGAAGCGCTCGATGGTGGTCGATCGTCGCAAAACCAAGGTCTTTGAACGGGAGGCCTTGAAGAGAGGCGACGGCATCGTCGACGTTCAAGTCTCCTTCACGCACAAGTTCGAGCAGTTCACGCACACGCCGCGGATCCATGGGCGTCCCCATAGCATGTTCGTGGAGTGGGGGGCGGAAGAGCGTGTTTTTTTTAAAACGTTTTTTTTCATGGGATACAGCCTGGAAAAATTTGCGTGCCGTCATTCGAAACTCAGAATTGGCATCAGCTCGTGCAACATATTTATGTTTGGCCCGATGGATTCGATTGCCAGCAAAGTCAACACCAATCGTGAATTGTTGACGATTCGCACGCGTTTCGTGATAGGTTCCGCCCTGATGCCTTCCCCTGTCCCGGCTTCGAACCACGTACGCGAAGAATGGCTCCGCCGCGTGCAAGCAGAATACACGTCGGCGGCGATTACCCAACACTTGGGCCTATGGCTCATCCAAGCCGCCGCATCCCCGGACCTCGTCAAAGCAGCGCTGCGAATCGTTGGTGACGAAATGGCCCACGCACGGCTCAGTCATGCGACCTATGTGCGTGCCGGCGGAAAAGACGCTCCAGCCCTCGTGCGTGAACGATTGGGCCTGACACGTAATAAAAATGCGCCATTGGAAATCGATATCGCGAGGGCTACTTTATCCGTTTTTTGTCTTGGTGAAACCGTCGCCGTGCCACTTTTTCGTCGCTTGCGCGAAGGAACCACTGTACCTGTCGCCCGGCGCGCCCTCGATCGAATTCTCCGCGACGAAGTGCGCCATCGCGATTTCGGATGGCTCTTGCTCGATTGGTTGCTCGAACAACCTTATGCCAACGAAGTCCGCGCCATCGCGGATACAGAATTGCCCATCATGTTCGCCACAGTGGCCCACAATTACAGCGTTGCAAAAGAAAACCCGTCGGCAGATATCGACGAAACCGATCGGGCGTGGGGATTGATGCCCCCTGCCGAATATGCGTCCGCCGTGTTACGAACGGTGGAACGAGATTGGACGCCTCGATTCGCAGCGCGAGGGATCGATGGGAAAGCTGCGTGGAAGCGGTCCGCAAGCATTCAACCCTAATACTACTGCATGACTTCGTAATTATTCGCTCGCACTCCGCGCCTCACCCCCCAACCCCCCTGCTATGAAAGCCGGGCACGTTC
>JANORL010000731.1:0-3039 GCA_031415295.1 Polyangiaceae bacterium
CGTCCTCGTCCTCGTCCTCGTCCTCGTCCTCGTCGTGGTCTTCGTCGTTGTGCGGCAACACATCGCTGCGCGACTTCATCGATAACGAACGCATCGGTGACCTAACGTGTGTCTTCACGGCGTCGGTCACGGAATGGATGCGCAGCGCCAGCTCGAGCACACTCGTCGTTCCCATCGCGAGCAAGCAGGGTAGGACGCACGAAGGAACGTTCACAAGTTCGTCGTTTTCGGACAAACGGCTTTCGATCCACGGGAGAATCCCAATGCCGTATCGTTCGAGCACTGTCGTATCGTCGCGTCCGCGACCGGAAAACTCCCAGGCCATGAGTTTGGCGTAACGAACGAATTCTTCGGCGTTTTCGAGTGACAAAAGAGCCGCCCAAATGCGATCGCTTTCGTAGACCCGGCGACCCTTGACAATTCTTGGTTTTCCTTGACGAAAGACGTCGACGGCGGCGAGATATCGCCGTGCTTCTTGCACCGGAAGCAGTCCTCGCCCATCCGTGCGTTTCACGCGCGCCACACGCATCGCCGCTGCGACTTGCGGAGAAGTCGCCACGACGCTTGCCGCATCGGACTTGGGCGCCGGATCCTTCTTCATCGTGCTCCGTCGAGTCGACGAGGCGATGTTAGCTACCAGGGATCGAATTAGCTACGGCCGCCAAGCATGCCAATGGAGATATTGCCGGACGGCGTCTAAGAACGCAGGACGCGGCTCGCTCGTCGAGTGCCGATCACGGGCGGTAGAAGTAGAGTGCGTCCGGGTACACGCCGACATCCACGGATCGTATCGTTTCGAGAGTCGAAGGATCGAGCCACAAGACTTTTCCCGCGCCGAGATGGTCGCCTTCGCACGTGAGCGCGACCGTGCCATCGGACAAACGCGTGACGACATGAGGAAATTCGCACTCGCCCGTCGCAAACGATCGATATTTGACTTCTTGTTGCGTGGCGACGTTCATGACGACAATGGCATTCGGGGCTTGCAGTGGAATGACCAACTGCGTCCCATCGGCCGACCACGCGGGAAAATACGGAATGCCAAACAGGGTGATGGTTTGGCTGGGCAACATCTGTTTGGTGTCGACATCGAAAAACCGTATGTCTTTTGAAATGGTGTCACCCATGGCAATCGTCTTGCCATCCGGCGACGTCACCAATGAATACGGCCCATAGGATGGATTCCCAAACCCGGACACGTTTGCCCCAACAGGAATTCGTTCGACCGTTCCTTTGTCCACATCCACGACAGCCAGCGAATCTTCACCATAACAAGCAACATACGCGATACTCGCGTCGGGTTCGGAGAGCACCATTCCATGAGGAGCAACGCAGGTCGTGATGCGCTGGGCGGCGGGTGAATTGACCAGCGCCATGGTGCCCGTATCGATGACCGCAATCGTGGCGCGTGCCGCGTCGATGTCTGTGGGGTTTTTCAGGGCCCGAATCAGATCGAAATGAGAAGTGAAGACTCGCTCGCCATCTGCCGAAATGACAATATCACCCGGATTGTTGTCGACTCGTACTTGCCCGAGAATGCTCAAGTCCGAAAGCGCAAGTTTTTGAGCGAATCCCGGTTTGATGGCCGAACCATGGCTCGCATGTGGCCCCTCTCCCGTATCCGGAACCGGATAAGAAAGACCCACATAAACAGCGTCCGATGCTTTGGAAACCACCACGTGATGTGGCCCATCCAAACTCACCGGATCTCGTCCCACCGGATACGTCCCCAATACGGCGCCCGATACGGCGTCGAGAACACTGACGGTATCGGAATAACTGTTCGAGACGAACAATGCACCCGTGTCTGGTAAAACGAGCGGCTTTCGTTGGTTCGGATACGCTTGGCCTGCGTAAGCATCGTATTCGTAAATGACCGGAGGCTCCTCGGACGTACACCCCAGGTTCGCCACGACGAACACAAGGAAACCGGCAAATCGAGATCGTTGGGAATCTTCACGCCTCATGTTGAACCTCGGTTCTATGGCGTTATGGTGAAGACGAACTTCGTCCCTTGGAAGGGGCCACCGCTGTCCGCAAGACGGTTGTTGTCGAATTCCGCACCAATCAGCGATAGGGTAATCTCTGCATTGGCAGCAACCAGCTTGTCCCATTCCGCTTGCGCCGGCGTAAACGACGTCAGCGACGTGAAAACGCGGACGATCTTGGCGTTTGCCGCCGAAGAGAACGTCAAGAACGTGGCTGGTCCAACGAGTGGCTCTCCGTGGGCATGGGCTGCTTTGACGGGACCGAAAAATTCAGCCAATCCCGAACGAAACACCGAAGGCAATTCCGGAGATTTCCAAAGCGTAGGAGTGGTATCTGGCATTTGATACACGGCCGCGCCTGCATGCCACGTGAATGTTGGAATCGATGCTTTCGCCAACATCGTGGCCGTGGGTAAATCGAGCGCCGGCGCACGCGCGGGATTTTCGGCCGCAGGGGCTTGTTGAAGTGCGGCATCAAGCGCGATGAGCCCCTCGTCGGTCGCCGTTCCTTCGAAAAGCACGTCGGCCAATCCTGGACTCAATGGTACCCCTTCATCGGTGTGATCGCAGCCGTAAATCGCCGCGCACGCGATCGGTACGAGAATCAGCGTACGTCGAGAAAAGAAAGCTTTCATCGGTTTTCGTCCATTTCTCACAAGGAGGTCGAATTCGTTCGTCCGTTTTGTCGAGTGCCGGTGCCAAGAGGCACGAGCAGACGCACCCTAGCACCATCAAACGCGCGCGTCTGGGTCATTTTGTCGCAATATTTCGCCCCTCCACAACCTTGATGACAACCGTCCTCGGTTACGTTATTGGAAAGTTCTTGCCCAATTTCGAGGATGTCCACCTATGATACAGAGAATTGTTATCCATATTTGCGCATCCATGCTTGCGGCGGCCGCCGGATGTGCTCCTCGAGCGCGCGTGACGCCAACCGAAAATGTCGCGCCAGCGAAACCATCGACTTCGGTGCGACCAGACCAAGCTATCGCCGCGCTCGAAGCCTTTCTTCGTCGCCAAGACCTCGATCGCCCCATACGCGCACAGGCCA
>JANORL010000732.1:0-6128 GCA_031415295.1 Polyangiaceae bacterium
CTCCGTGATCTTACACTTGTTGCCACAAGCGGTTCCGCTTTTCGGCTCGCTTTGTTACTCGCGATATGTAATTCGCATTTGTAGTGGGTTGACCACGACATTTGTCCAAGCAGATCGTAAGGACCTTGCGCGAGGAACCGACGAACTCCGCATGAGGCTGTAAAGCTGGCCAGAGCCCTGAGCAGGTTGCCCAAAGCTGGGGTTGCGGACAAACCGAAAGTGGTGTTCATTGACAACGTTCGTCCAAAAGTCCAGCAGCGATACGTAAATAATTCGACCGTTTAATGGCGCATGGTCGCAACCCGAGCCTTCATCGACTTTCGATAAACGTGACCACTGGCGCGACGGTCGCACCCGGGTCCTCTTCTTGCGGAACGTGGCCAAGCGAATCGAATACGACGATATCGCTGTTTTTGATGTCGTTGTGAAATCGATCCGCAAATTCAGGGGCAATCAGTCGATCGCGCCCTCCCCAGAGTATCAACGTCGGCACCGTAATGTGCGCGATTTCATCAGATGATCCGTATGTCGTCTGCTCGAAGCGTTTTACCAATGCGGTGCGGTTACCTTCGCGAACGGCGAGATCGTAATAGAGGTCGACGAGTTCCGGCGTAACCTTGTTTGGATTGCCATATACGTTGCGCAGGCTTTTCTCAATGACGGAGCGTGTAAGCGAATAGGTGATCAGCTGATTGAGCACCGGAGTCTTTGCTAGGTTGAATGCGAGCGGTCTTTTCGCATTGGGGTTGAGATAACCGGCCGCGTCGACGAGCACGAGCTTGCGCACGCGCCCATCAGCGAGCGCCGTCTTCCACGCGACGAATCCGCCGAGCGAATTGCCGGCAATCACGCAGGCACGGATTCCCAGCTGATCAAGCATGGCGCGTACGAAGGACGTATACGCCTCCACATTGTAGCGACCCTCCGGATGCGGGCCGGTGAGGCCGAAGCCGGGCATATCGAAGCGAATGACCCGGTGTTTGTCGCGGAGCACGCTCGCCCAGCCCTCCCAGGTGTGAAGCGACGCCGATGTGCCGTGCAAAAGGATAATCGGCATGGGATCATCGCGTGGGCCCTCGTCGCGCAGATGAACGTTCATGCCTTGGAGACTCACGAATGTCGACGGCGGCGGCGCCCATCGTGCTTTGAGCGATTCGACAGGACGATCGGGCGCCCAGGTCGCTGCCATGAACACGATCACCGCGGCAATCAAAATGCCCGCGAACGCAAGGACGACCTTTTTGAACCTCGACATTTCGCGCTTATAACACACGCGATCACCGCCGTAAATTAAGTTTCGTATCGACCAACCAAAAAAATCTTCCCCTCACGTGTCTGTCCGGAAATTCTCCCAGCGTTCAAGAGGCAATGGAAGGCGCGACGAAACACGCGTCCTGCGCCGGCGTGTGCGCGAGCGCGAGCGAGCGTCTCGATGAACGATCGGCGGGCATGCCAGTTGTCGGGACGTTCCCTCGCGCTCATGGGCAAACCATTCTATCAAAAGAGAACGCACCATGCCGCAGCAAAAACACCGCAATCACCCTGAAGAACGACCGAACGCCCACGCGTGACGATTCCAGTAGCGCCGAAAGAGTGACCAATCGTCGAGCGTGAGGGTGGTGCCCGACAGGGGTCGAATGACCTGCACGTGCTCGTATTCCGAAACGGTAAACTGGAAGGATTCGACGACGAGACGGTGTTTGCGGAAATCGAGCGGAGGAGAATGCTTTCGGGCAACCCGGGCAATGCTCCGCAAAAGAGTATCAAGCAAGCGGAAATCGAAACGCTGCTCGCGCACAAGCCATTCGCCAATCATGAGGAAAGGGAGAGCGATTTCTCCGTGCGACCGTTGCCATTGCGTGCGGATCGCCGGGGGGCCATGGGCAAAGTGGATCGTGTGGTGCTTGTGGATCGTTTGCGGGAAGTGATTGCGCAGGTGGGGTTTACGCGATTCGATTCGGCCATGGCGGATGTCGATGGCGAATTGAATCTAAAGGTGCACCTCGCACCGTTGGCGCGGGAAATGAGCTGGGTTCCGGCGGTCGAAAATCGAGGTGAAGGGTTTTTGGTGTCATTTGACTCGAAAGCGCTGGAAGCGTGGGAGACGAGGCTTGCCGTGAAAAGGCGATACCAGGCCTTGCAAGCCGGATACAACGCATGGAAGCGAGCGCACCCGCGGTCGAATATGGCGTTTCCCAGTGCGCGATACATTCTGCTGCATACGCTGTCGCATTTGCTCATTTCATCGGTATCGCTTTCGTGTGGGTATGCCGCGAGCGCGATACGCGAGCGGGTGTATGCGACGGAGGCAGGCTCAGGGATATTGCTTTATACGGGAACGCCCGACGCTGAAGGAACATTGGGGGGGCTGGTGCAAGTGGGTACGCGCATTGAAGAGCACCTGCATGCAGCGATTGAAATGGCGATGTTATGTTCGAACGATCCCGTTTGTGGGCAGCATCGGCCGGAGAGCGAGCATGAAGCGCGGTTTCTTCATGGGGCGGCGTGCCACGGGTGTTTGCTGATTGCAGAGCCATCGTGCGAACGGCGCAATGAATTCCTCGACCGGGCCTTGCTGGTGCCGACGGTCGAGCCTTGTGGGGCGGAGTTTTTCGAGGACGGGGAAGGATGATATCGCCGTTGTGGAAGCTTTCGCGCGAGGAGCGCGACAACCTCGCCACGGCGCTCGAAGCGCGTCGTCTTGGGCCGCCGTATACGCGCTTATCATTGCAGCGGTATGTGGAAGCTGGGCTTGCGGAGGAGATAGCGGCGGAATGTGAGCGCCTATCGGCGCTGGCCTTTACGTCCACGCAAATAGCGGTATTGCTTCGAATGCTGGCGCAGCAGCCGGTGGATGGACCGGCGGTGGACCTCGTGTGGACCGGACCTGAAGTCGGGGGTACTTCAAGCCGCGACACAGGTGTGGTTGTGCGGGAACTGTTCGATCGAGCGGAGACGAGCGTATTGATTGCTGGGTTTGCGATTCATCAGGGCAAACAGGTATTCGATGGTTTGGCGCGGCGGATGGATTACATGCCGGCGCTCGTCGTACGGATGTTCTTGCATGTGGACCGTAAATATTTGGACACGACGCCAACCGAGAAGCTTTTGGCACAGTTTGCGCGGGACTTCCAGGCATACCAATGGCCTGGAAAACGACTGCCAGAGATTTATTACGATCCGCGCACGCTGGAGACTGGCTCCAAGCGGGCGTCATTGCACGCAAAGTGTGTGGTGGTGGACGAGCGGTGGGTGTTGATTGGGTCGGCGAATTTCACGGAAGCGGCACAGGAGCGGAACATCGAAGTGGGCGTTTCCATCGACGACCGAGCATTATCACAGATGGTCGTGCGCCAATTTGATCGGCTGGTCGGGGCGAAGCTACTGGTGCGTGTACCGGGCATTTGATGGCGAGCAACCCTCGGCGTCAGGTCTTGGGCGCGTCGTACACTTTCACATCGCCACAGGCACCGATTTCGAAGAGCCACGTTTCCAATCGCAACACGAATTCTTCGAACGACGGCGTTCCGAACGAACGGTGCACGTGGTCCCAATCGGGATCGAGCATCACGATGCGAAAATGATCGCTATACCATCCAGCATCGACGGCCATTTTTCGCCACGGCGACGTCGGATCGGTCGAGTACACATGCGTATCTGGTGGGGGCAATTTCACGGCCCAGAAGAGGTCTTCGGAGTCATTGGTTTCGATATGCCCCGAAGGCATACGCCGCGCATCGATTCCATTGTGATGAACGGCCCAACCGCCGGGAATACGCAGCGGAACGAGTTCCCATTTCGGCCCAATCGTCGCCCAACGTGAATCTGGAGCAGGTTCAAAGGTCGGTACGTTTCGGCGGATCATTTGTCATTGACCTCAATCGTGCGCGGTTCTTTCGGTTCGTAACACAAAAGCCGCGGGGTTTCTTTGGACATCGTTTTCTTGATATGCTCCACCACCACCTCGGCCTGCGCTTTGCTTTTCACGATGACCCCAAGGCGTCGATTGCTCTGGTGGAATTCAACCAACGTCAAATCCTCGACTTGGACAAACGACGATAGTGCTTTGCTCGTCATGGGAAAGGTGAAGTCAGCTTTGTTGTCGGAGTAGTACGTTTCGGCGTGCCTCGAATTCGGCGATCGCCTCTGGAGATGTCGCACCATACGGATTCGCTTCTTCGATTTGCATCGTCTTAATCTCCTTATTACCTTTGCGCTCCCGACACGTCGCCGGTGTGGAAGAAGTCTCGCTCCGATACGCTGGATGCGTTTGTCGTGCGCTGGTGATTGACGCGCTTGGGCCAAACGTCGCAGGCGGGTATATCCCTTTTACATCCGCTTGCGCCGCGGCCTCTTTTCAAAATCCTCAAGGGTCATGACGCTATCGAGTAACTCCTGAAGGCTATTCGCCACAAGGAACACGTCGCAGTCGTCATATCGGAGGCAGCCATCCTCGTCGAGTTCATCCTCGTGATCCCAGAAATAGATCTTGCCTTCACGTTCGCCTTTACAGCCGATGCAGATCGCATTCCCGTTAGCATCATACGCAATCGGAATGAGATCGGCAGGGATGCGCTCGTCGTACACTTTGCACGCCCGATCCAGGCGTTTTGTCTCTGGACCATCGTGAATTCCATAGAAAGAACCCAACTCAGACCCCTGGCCATGCCACCCCGGGACCTCGATCACATTGGGGGTAGGCCATCCGCCATTTGAGTTAAGCAGAAACGCCTTGTATTCGGGAGGCAGCACCACAGCCCGGCGTGTCTCGAATTCGGCGATCGCCTCTGGAGATGTCGCACCATACGGATTCGGTTCCTCGATTTGCATCGTCTTGATCTCCTTATTTCTTTCGCGTTCCCGACATGCCGCCGGTGTGGAAGAATTCTTCGTGTACGTTTTTCTTGATCAACTGCATGGTTTTTCCGTCTTGATGGTGATGCCAAACGTATCCTTCATCTTCCCGCTTCTTCATTGTAATACCAGCAGCTGTGTCGGCTAGGCCGTTGTCTTTCGGGTAGCTCCCCGAAAACTCAATCTGCACATCCTTCACTGTGGGATGCCTGTACGGCGTAAGATCCGGAAACCCAGCCTTGTCGTACGTCACGGCCACGCCATCGCTGCGCGTGTACGTCGTCGTTCCATTGGCCTTCGTGTCAATCGAGCCGCCGTTGTCCATCCACTTCTTTGCATTGGGTTGATGAGGCTTGCGCGTGCCGCGGGGCGTTCCGGCGGACCGCGTTGCATTGGAGGACGGGGCACCATGGAGCGCAGTCGCGGCGAGGGTTGCCGTCACCGTGAGCCCAAGGGCAACCATTAACTCGTCAATAATGATGACCTCGACGACGAAGACCACCACCACAACGGTCTCGGTCTGTCCGATGTACGTGCGGTTCGGTATCGTCTCCGCGCTCGGCGATTCAGATGAACGCGATCGAAGCGAGGCTTCCTCGATAACACCCTTATCGACCTGCATATCGCGCAAGACGCCGCGGAAACACATGCCGACCTCCGGATTGGGCTCACCCGTCGTCGTCGCCTCCAAAACCCGGCCGTTCTCGTCGAGCGTCACTCGAGCATCGACCTCACGCCGCCCCGGCTCGATGTTTTCCTGGATCAACTTGCCGCATTTCTGCAGCCGTTCCTCAATTATTTCAGGGATATAGGATTGTCCAACCTGTCCCGGTGTTTGCCCCACATTGGCCGAATGGCACCCCAGCGGAGTGACCGCGAACAACATACAGATCATGAGCCACAATGAAACGAAGGCTCGAAATGTCGGATGGTTCATGTATGGGAGGGAAACACCTACGGCGTGACGGGGCAACTTTTCTGCTACCTCACGCCTCACGGCCCCCTGCGATGAAAGCCGGGCACGTTCTCGCTTACGCTCGAACGGCCCTAGTCAGTGCAAGAGTCGGGCTCGCTTCGCGACCCGACTCTTGCACTCTACCCAGTTCACGATGGGGGGCAAAGCCCCCCAAACCCCCCGAGATTCTACTTGGCAACAATTCTCTCATCCGACAAACGTTTCTCACGCAAATTGCGCGGTTTCGCGCTTCGCCGCAATCTGCCCAGCGTCGCCGCAATCTGCCCAGCGTCGCCGCAATCTGCCCAGCGTCGCCGCA
>JANORL010000733.1:0-2022 GCA_031415295.1 Polyangiaceae bacterium
GCTGCGGGAAGCTCTACCGTTTCGAGCCGCAACAAATGGCGCTTTTCCGCCTCGAATAACGCTTGGTCGACCAATCCGCGCGGAACGCTTGCGAAGTGGGCACGCACGAGCGAAATGGGCACGCGTTCGGGATACGTGGCGTAAAGGCGAGAAACGACCGCGACCGCTCGCGAAACGAATTCGGGTGATGGTCGATCCCCACGCGACGCGCGCACGCGCTGCACCAATCGGAGCACGTCGGCCAATTCGGGCAAACTCAATCCGTGCAAGCTGTCGATGACTTCGCGCAACGGCGAGCGATACCGCGCGCTAGACGCTGGAGCGACCGAACTGGGCGGATTCGATACGACGGTCGTTTCAAGGGGATCCATGGTTCAAACCTTTGAATGGTACTCGTGCGCAGAAATGAACGTCCCGACGCCCCTGGGTGCCACGTATGCCACGTCGTTGAACCGAACCGTGGACGCAGGTGTACCGGGACGCTCGTTCCTGGGTGCGAGCGTTCTTATCTGTGATCGGTCCTGATTATGCCAGGACGAACGGTATGGCCGTCACGGCGTATGCGACGCGCCGTCTTCCAGGAGCTGCTTCACAATCGCCGGGTTGCCTTTTGTCAATGCGGGCACAACCTGGCGTGTCGATGAAGCCATTTTTCGCGGTAATGGTTCACGCGTGTCCGAACGTGCTTCTTGCGGCGTTTGCTTTGCAGCGCGAACATGGATCGTTGGCAACGGGATGCTTCCAAATTTCGCCGCGTACAAAGGTTCGGTGTGCCAACCTTGACCAGGAACCAAAAAAAGCGCCACAGCAAGGATTCCCATCGGGAAATATTGCCAAGGCCAAGGTTTCGACGCGACTTTTGGCCGCACGCCGGAATCGGGCGGCGCTCCCAGGCCAAATTCTTCTTCGACGTCCAAGATCGCCCGAAACACAGCACGATCGAAGGGATCGAGCGCAAAACCAAGACCCATTGCCGCGGACGAACGATTTTCGTCTTTACCGAGCAGTTTGTCGAGTTCTGCTCGCAATTTTCTTTCGGCCTCGATTCCGTGCCTTCGAATGGTTTCCTCGTCTTTGTTCATTTCGGCCCCGATTGCTTTGCAGGTGCGCTCGTCGATTTTTCGCGCAATCAGCAGCGCACGTGTAGGTTCGTCCAAGCGATACAATGCCTCGAACCACAACATTCGCGCCGCGATCCACGCTTCGACGTCGCGCGGATCGGTCAACTCCAGGTCGTCGACGCACACGAGGCGCGCGGCTTGACGTCGCCAGCGTTGCGCAATCTTGGCGGCAATTCGCAACATCTCGCGCCGTGCTTCGTCGTGCGTGGTCGGAAGGGTAGCCACGTTTTGCCAGGCCTCGACAAGGGCCTCCTGCGTGGCGTCCTCGACGTCCGCAGGGCGGACCCGAAACTTGCGCATCCACACCAGGAGCGACGCCGTAAAGACGCTCTGAAGCACCGCGAAGGACCATCCCGATTCATCGGGGAGCGTGGCAGAAACGGTTCGCAGGGCTGCGTGGTGCTTGGTTCGCGACTTACTCACACCCGATAGTTCACGCAGAACGACAAAACCCACAAGAAAAACATCGTGGCCTCAAAATATGTAGGATGTTTCGGCACACACGCGAGCACGCGAACGATGTTCAGGGATGGGTCGATTCGTCGGAGCCGAGAGCCACTCCGAAGCCACTCACGACCTCCGGAAAATGAATCCAAGGACCAACGCGTTGCACAGTCCGGAAAATAACGGCGAAAAGTCGGTTTTACCGGGGAGAAACTGCGCGAAAAATGGGCTCAGATGTAACACGCACCGCCGTTCAACTCCGTGGACAAACGTTTTGGGGTACATTTCCCAAGCCCGCCAACACAAATGTCCGTCTCATCCTTCGGCGCTCGTCGATCTTGGTCCTTGCAAACAAGGGGCGACTTGGACGATCTGCAAATATGGAATGGATTTTCGGCGTTTGTCTGGTAAATTGACGCGCGTCTCGGGCGTTCGCTTTGGAGGTGTGTCATGCGAG
>JANORL010000734.1:0-9727 GCA_031415295.1 Polyangiaceae bacterium
CGCGGTATCGACGGTAAAACCACGGTAAACGTAGCGGTTTGCGCAATTTGGCTCGGTAATCTGCAAGGTCCTTGGCGAGGACATAACCGCCACCTTTTTGCATGGCCGCATCAATGGCTTGCGCAATCGGTCCTTCGTAAAACGCCTTGGGACCTTGTTCGGCAATGAGGGAAAGCGTGTGCGCAAGGTCTTTTTGTTTTACGATTTCACCTTCGCCAAGCGGCTTTTTTCCGCGTCCCCAAATGGCACTGGCCGCGGGATCATGTTTGAGTTTGTTCCAATTCCACGCAACTGTGAGAGCTTGGCGGGAACCGAGCTTGAAACCTTTTTCGGCGAGTTTTTTTGCAGGCGCAATGAGTTCGGCCAGTTTCATCGTGCCAAACTTGTCGAGCGCCAGGGACAAACCCGCGACAGTGCCGGGAACTCCAGTGGAACGTATCCCAATGCCCCCGTCACGATCGAGCATAGCGACGACTTTTTCAGTGGTAGCACCAAGCGCGGGGGCCGTTTCACGAAAGTCGACGATTTGACTTTCGCCATTGGCTAGTCGAATGAGCAAAAGGCCTCCGCCGCCGATATTTCCGGCGCTCGGATGCGTCACGGCAAGGGCATAAGCAACAGCGACGGCAGCATCGACGGCATTCCCTCCACGGCGCAAGATATCGGCACCAATACGCGTGGCATTGGATTCGACGGACGTGACCATTCCTGCTTCGCCTCGAGTCGCGAGTTTTCCGCCGGCTGTAAGGGTAATCGGCGGATTGGGAGGTAATGGATCGGGATACGCGTCGACGGACGGTGCAGGGATTGGCGCGGCGGATGCGGATGCCGCTACGGACACGACGGCCGGGGTTTCTATAGGTTTGGCGGAGGATGCCGATGCGGCGGGAACATCGTCGATATGCGACGGTTTAGGCGATACGCAAGCGCATAACGCGAGGAGAAAGCAGGCTGAAAGTCGACGATGCAACATGGGGTTGGAAGAATGCGTGGCCTAGAATAAGGTGAGAATAAGGGTGATTAATGAGATCGTTTTCGAGATTCCGGCCATGTGCTCGGATGACGCGCCGAATGAACGACAGCGAGCACAATGATTCGTTTTATTTCGATTTTGTAAAACACGTGGTAAGGGAACCGCGCCATCGTCGCCCGCCGCACTTTGTCATCGATACGCGTGAATGACTGCGGAAACTCTACAATGGTTGCGATGAGAGCGTCAAAATCTGCAAGGAGTTCTTCACCAAGTCCCTGTTGTTGACGCTCATACCATTCATAGACATCGGTTAGATCGCCGCTGACACGCTTCCGATATACCAGATTCATCGTCGGCGCCGCACGAGAGCGAGTAGGTCGGCATGACTCACGACATCATCAGGATCCCGTTCGTGCTCTGCCAGGCGCTCATCCAAGATCTTTCGATGCGCGTCGCTCAGCGGGATTTCCGCGGCGTTGGCAGCGAGACTCTCCCAAATCAGCTCGATCAACCGCAAGCGTTCTTCCACTGGAAGTGCGAGGATCTGGGCAACATCGGCGTGACTCATTGGGCGACTATAGCACCAACAAAGTTGCGTGGAAGAGTCTTGCTTGTGCGACGCTGAAATCGTGTAAGATGCGACCGGACTCTGCTGACATGACCATCGGACAACACATTACTCCCACGATCAAACTCGTACGTAAGCTTGATGAAGGCGGAATGGGTACGGTATGGGCGGCGGAAAACCTGGCGCTTGGTTCGCTCGTCGCGGTGAAAATGCTGACGCGCGACTATGCCGATGAAGATAAATCAATCGCCCGTTTCAAGCAGGAAGCGCAGCGCGCAGCACGCGTGAGAAGCCCTCATGTGGCCACGGTTTTCGATCACGGAATGACGGCCAGTGGCGAACCTTATATCGTGATGGAATTGCTCGAGGGGGAAACGCTCAAGGACCGCATCAAGCGGATTGGGGCATTGCCGTTGGAGGAAGTCGAGACGCTGTTGCGACAAACGGCAAAGGCATTGACGGCAGCTCATAGGCTGGGCGTGGTGCATCGCGATATCAAACCGGCAAACTTGTTCATCGTGGACAACGACGGCGAACCATTTCTTAAAGTGGTCGATTTTGGCATTGCAAAACAAATGGACGTCGCACCGGATTTAACGACGACAAACTCGTGGTTGGGTTCTCCTCCGTATATGAGTCCCGAACAATACATGAATCCGAAGCAGGTCGATTTGCGGACGGATCTGTGGTCGCTGGGGGTCGTGGTGTATGAAGCGATCACCGGTGTGCGACCTTTTCAAGGGGAAACAGCGATTGCAATCGCGATGGCCATAACGAAGGGGCGCTTCAAGCCGCCGAGTGAAATACGGTTGGACTTGCCCAAAGCACTGGATGGGTGGATGAGGCAGGCGTTGGCGGTCGAGCCGGAAAAACGATTTGGATCGGCGGGCGAGATGACCGAGGCGTTGAAAAACGCGCAAACATCGTTGGCCATCACGAATGAAAAGACGCATCAATTGCACGGTGCATCGGATTTGGCACCAACGGTGCGAGCGCATTTTGAGGCAAAGATTGAGATCTGGGAGGAGCCAACAGACAAGGACACGACTCTGGAGGCACGTATTGCGCAATCCCATAATGCAAATCTTCAATTTTTCGACGGCGCATGGATAAGCACACCAGAAAGCGCATATTATTATTGTCGATTCGTTCGGGGCCAGCTACGCGTTGCGTATTCCTATCACGGAAATGCTCATTTGTCGGGTGAATATTACCAATGCCAAATCGTCGGTCACTCATTGTTCGCCCGATTTCGCTGGCCTGCATCGCCGACCATTAAGGGTTATGTCGCTCTTCATGCTTCATCGGACGACACACTCATTGGAGGTTGGTGGGCACACTTGGATATTCCGACGGAAGTTGCAAGCGATCTATCGAAACTCAATGATGCAATTCCAGGAATGAATGCAGTGGCATTGCGACGCTTGAGTCCCACATTTCAATTCCCCGATTGGGCTGAAACGTATTTCGCATCCATTGCTTCAAGGTAAATTCACGTGGACTATCCCGCACCGATTGATTCGACTTCCCCGCCTCGCTCTGCCACACCACTTACAACGAAATTTCCGTACCCAGCCAGCGCAGAACCCTCTTCCAATACGCAGAGGCTATCGATAGTGTGTTCGCGGAAGCGCTCACAATGACCATCGGACGACTCGTCACTCCCACGATCAAACTCGTACGCCAGATCGGCAAAGGCGGGATGGGAACGGTTTGGGCGGCAAAAAACCTGACCCTTGACTCGGACGTTGCGGTCAAGATGTTGGAGCGTGGATACGCGATCGACGACAAGTCGGTATCGCGCTTCAAACAGGAAGCGCAAAGGGCGGCGCGCGTGTTCAGTCCGCACATCACGACGGTATCCGATTACGGCGTAACGGCCAACGGCGAGCCGTATATCGTGATGGAATTGCTCAAAGGCGAGACGCTGGGCGGTTGCATCAAGCGTTGTGGGGCATTGCCTGGAGACGACGTCTTGCAGGTCGTGGAACAGGCAGCCAGGGGCCTCGCTGCAGCGCACGCGCAAGGCGTCGTGCATCGGGATATCAAGCCCGAGAATTTGTTCATTTTGGACAATGAAGGCTCGTTATTCATCAATATACTTGATTTCGGCATTGCCAAACAAATGGACTTGCCACCCGATTTTACAATAAAAACGACGACGGGATTGATGGTGGGCACGCCGTCGTACATGAGCCCTGAGCAATACACGAATCCGAAGTTGGTTGGTTTGCGGTCGGATTTGTGGTCTATGGGCGTCGTTGCGTACGAAGCAATGACGGGCACGCGACCTTTTTCTGGCCAAACCATGTATGCATTGGCAAAGGCCGTTACCGAAGGTTTATTTGTTGCACCCACCTCGATCGTTTCGGATCTGCCGAAAGCCATCGACACCTGGATGCTGAGAGCACTAGCCAAAAAGCCCGAGGGTCGATTTAGTTCCGCCATGGAAATGGCGAATGCGCTACGAGCCATCTTGAATCCGACGTCGGCGCCGCCGGATCGTCCGTCATCGCTACCACCGCTCGCCGGCAACAGCGAAGATGGTCCGACCATTGCGTTCGTACCGCCAAAACATATTTCCGTCAAACCCGCGGCATTCGACGATGGTCAATTTTTACAGGGAAAAACCCTTACCGACAAACGTCTTCCATCGAGCCCGCCAGTGGTTGCGCGACGTGGGAACATCAAAACACCGCCGTTTCCGAAAGAACGTGCGCCCATTCTCATTTCGCGCTTGTTCGATGCAGTGGCAGTTTCACGAATCGAAGCGGGCGTCGAACTACGATCGGAAAAAGACCAATGGCTCGTTTTCGCCGAAAACAATCACGTATATTTTCACCGATGGAATCCCGGACAGCCGGTATACGAAGTTATTCTCGAACCAACCCGTACCGGGGGAAAACGAATTGCTCAGGCGTGGGTAGCCGCCAATAAAAAAGCAACGCATAACGCTGCGCATCTCGCAAAACTTTTTGAGGAATTATTTTCTGATGTTCCCTCGCCCGCACCGATTTCGGCTCGCGGAGATGCTCTCCAACCGGGACAACGAATTTGGGTGCACGAAGGCGATTTGACGACATTGGCCGTGGATGCGCTCGTTAATTCAGCAGACGCATCGTTGCTCGGTGGCACGGGGCTCGATGGCGACATTCACAAGACGGCCGGCGCGGGACTTTTGGCGGAATGTCGCGCACTTGGAAGGTGCAACGTGGGGGAAGCGAAGATGACCAAAGGGCATTCGCTGCCAGTAAAACATGTGATTCACACGGTGGGACCAACGTGGCGCGATGGCTTGGCAAACGAGCGGAACAAACTCGCATCTTGTTATGCGAATAGTCTGGCGCTTGCAGCCAATGCTGGATTACGCTCGATTGCATTTCCGAGCATTTCGACGGGCACCAAAAAGTTCCCGTTGGATGATGCGGCATCCATTGCAGCGACGACGGCGCTCGACTTTTTTGCTCGGCGATCGTCCGTGGAGCTGGTCATTTTTTGCACGTTCACACCAGAACACACGCAAGCGGCTCGCGCGGGTTTGGCGCGGGTTGTGAATCGATAGCAGAATAAGCGATTGGGCAGAGGCCCACCCCTACTCCAGCCCCGTCCCCACCTTCCCCACGCCATAACGCGCCACAATCCCCTCGCGCGGCGCGCCCGCATTCGTTGGCGTAACAAAATTCCCGCCCACTGCCCAATACGCGCCTTTTCCGTCCGCCCATACCGCATGCAAATCACTGTGCGGCTCGGATAAAAAGTCGTCCACCCAAACTCCGTCGACCAACCGTTGCTTCGACCCACCAAATCCCACAATGGCCGCATCGTCCGGCGATGCCACCACAACGCCATTCGCACCGCTCGTCAAATCAATCGCTACCTTTTCCCATTTCATGCCATTGGAATGCAATACATCGAAATTGCCCACCGCATACACATCCGTGCCACTCGAACCCGCCACCGTGAACAACGTGCCCTTCGCCAAAGGCGGATTCGATTCCAATATCCAATCCGCACCTTTTTTATGCCATATCGTCCCGAATTCACCCACGACGAACAAATCGTCGGAATTCATCCCCCATACTTTGTAAAGCGACCGGCCCACGACGTCCTTCGGCAACGTAATGGGCAACCAAGACGTACCATTCCAATGCAGCACGATATCGTTCGGCTTGTTCGTTCCGCCTTCGGGCGTACCGCCCACAATCCATGCATCCGTCGCCGACGCCGCCCACACACCCCATAACGTCGCCGTCGTTCCTGAACTATGCTCGACGAGCGCCTTTCCGTCCCAATGCGTTATCCGCCCGTTTTCCCCTACCATCCAGACATCGCTCGCCCCGGATCCGCTTACCCACCAATACGTTTCCGTTCCACCCGGATGCAGCTCCGTCCACGATACGCCATCATAATGAATCGCCAGCGTCTCTTGGCCATTACCAAGCGGACCACCTACAGCAAATACGTCGGACGATCCACTGCCCCAAATGCTGAGCACCGCACGATCAAGCGTCGCCTTGTCGAGGACCACTTGCCAAGCCGGCGGCTCGGGGGGAAGCGGCTTCGGCGGAATAGGAGGCTCGGAACATCCAGACGTAATGGAAAGACAAACCAACCCGCACGAAACAACCAATCTATGCCATTTCATCGAATGTAGTCTCATGGCGCGCCATCGGCACCAGCATCGACCGGAAGCCCCGAACAAATCATTTCGCTCGTATAGTCGGCGTCGCATTGACAACGACAACCACCAATTTGCCCTGGCTCGTTGCAACGTGGCGTCACCTGAAGCACCTTGGTGACTTTGTGGTCGTCGATATCCGTCAGCGATACCGTGATTTCGTAAGGCACATCCATCAAGTCTTGCGAAGACCAGTGATTGGGACACGCCGAAACGTTCGCAAATGTCGATATGTCTCCCCGATCGCTCTGTGCATACCCCTCCGCAATGACTTCCAGATTCACGATCCGATTGTCGAGACTCACTTGCTTGCTCAGAGGATCACGAAGCGCACCCGCAATACGTACAGCACACGGATTGACATTGCGGGCACGAACGCCGGCGAAAACCACGCGCCCCCCTTGCGGTGGAAACATCAATGTGATGTCGGATCCGTCACTCAGCGTCGCGATTTTTCCGTTGATGCCGAGCGTTATGATGTCCATTTCCATCGGCGCATTCGGATCACCGACATACGGCAACTTGCACGCTCCAACGATTCCCGCATCGTCCGCCGGCTCAACCGGCGGAGCGCTACATGCACAAAGAGCGGTTGTCGTGACGAACGCGAGGAATAGAAGCGAGGGGTTCGGCAACATCAGAAGCAGTTGATGTTGTCCGTTTTCGGGTAGTAATACACGAAAATATTGCAGTGCTCGTTCTTGTCCACCTGCGGACCGAACGTGTAACAGCAATCGCCCGCCATTTGTTTGTCGGCCGCATCCAGGCCGGCGCATCCAACGCTCTCCGCAGGCATTTCCCATTGGAACCCGCACGAGTACCAAACACCGCCATTCGGAGGCACGACGGTATTGAGCTGCGGAGATATGAGCATCGGCGGTTCGTCCCACGTCTGCGACGTATAGAAACGATCAGCCGCCGGCGGCTTGTCAATGCTCACGCCATCCCACGAAAACATGTCGAACTCTTTGCCCCGGCTATGAAAGTGCCCATTGGCACCGATGATATTCACTGGGTTTGCACTTCCAAACTGACACGTGCCGTCGTACGACGGAGCGGGATTGGACTTACAAACTCGAATGGATTGTTTGGTCGCAAATAAAGTGCCGAGAAGATCCTTCACTTGCTCTTTCGGCGTCGTCCAGAAGTTCACCCGCACGTTGCCTTCACCCGACGGAGTGCCTTGCGTGGTTGCATTGACGTAATGCGTTTGAAGCATCAACCATTCGTCAGGCTGAAATTCATTCGCCACGCCATCAGGAAACGTCCAGTCGAGCTTGCCATCGATTTGCGAGTTCGCGACAAGCGGCCAATCGGCCCAGTTTGAACTTTTGAAACACTCACCCATCGCGTTCGTTCCTTCTTGTACGACTCCGTTTGCCGGATCGAGTCCGACAATCGTACGAACGCGAAATACATTCATGTGGTGCGATCCCTCGGCCTGATTGATCTGCACCCGATTCACGTACACGGGATTGTTGCCATCGAGTCCGCCCCCCGCAGCGAGGTCTTTAACGCGGAAAAAATAACAATCTTGTTTTTCGGTTCCCGCAGGCACCTCGAAAGTCCCCGTCTTTAATTGAAAACCCGCACCGGCAGGCGGTGGGTCGAGTTGTGCCGCTGGCTCGGGCACCGGTGTCGGGTCTCCACCACAACCAGCGAGCAACAGAACGGGCACGAGTGACCAAAAGCGTCGATGAATCTGCATATCAATACTCCTTCGGGGGGACGTGGCCCAACGATGGGCATCCGCGGTGCAATTCACTTGCCACATGGAGCACTGTCTCTACGTGCCGTGCAGCTTTGCGTGACAAGAAAACTCGCACGCTGCTATGGTGGCCGCCTGGAGGTTCATCGTCGATGGCTGGAACACCCTGCGGACAACACACGGAACTCACTGCCAACAGTGCCGTGCGCATCACTCAATGCGGATGCGGCATGGTTCATGTGACCATGAATCAAAACGGCGTGACCGTGCGCATGAACGCCGACACGCTGCGTAACACGTGGGCTGGACTCAAAGCAGCCATTGATCGAATCGACAAGGAGCCCGTTCCGAGCTTCGGCAGTTCGATCAGCAACTGATGTTTTTGGGAGTGTTCGTCGTGCCGAACTGGGCGACGAACCAACGAACGAAGACTGGACGAGACAAACGGGGCAAGAGCACGGTTGACGCGCTTTTGCCCCTGTTTGTTTGAGCTTTTTGGGGAGCTTTAACGACTCTCGAGCGACACGTAGTCGCGTTCGACTGCACCGGTGTAGATCTGGCGCGGACGACCGATCTTCGTGCTGGGATTCTCGTTCTGCTCTTTCCAGTGAGCAATCCAGCCGGGCAAACGGCCAAGCGCGAACATGACGGTAAACATGTTCGTGGGGAAGCCGAGCGCGCGGTAGATGATGCCGCTGTAGAAATCGACGTTCGGATAAAGCTTGCGATCGATGAAGTACGGGTCACTGAGCGCCGCTTCTTCGAGTTTTCGCGCAATGTCGAGCAGCGGGTCCTTGACGCCGAGTTTGCTGAGGACCTTGTCGGCCGCAACCTTGATGACCTTGGCGCGCGGATCGTAGTTGCGATACACGCGGTGGCCAAAACCCATCAGGCGGAAGCCCGAATTCTTGTCCTTCGCCAGCTTGACAGCCTTGGAGACATCACCGTCGTTCTTACGAATCTCTTCGAGCATCTCGACCACTTCTTGGTTGGCACCGCCGTGAAGCGGTCCCCAGAGGGCACAGATGCCCGCTGCAATCGATGCAAAGAGGTTCGCTTTGGCGCTCCCAACAAGACGCACTGTCGAGGTCGAACAATTCTGCTCGTGATCGGCATGAAGGATCAAAAGCAGGTTGAGGACCTTCACGATGTCTTCGTCGACTTCATACGGTTCGGCCGGAACCGAAAACATCATGTTGAGAAAGTTGGCGCAGTACGAGAGCGAGTTCTGCGGATAAACGAACGGTTGACCGATCGATTTCTTGTACGAGAAGGCCGCAATGGTCCGGACTTTGGACAAAAGCCGCGCAATCGTAATGTCGAGTTGTTCCTTGTTGTCCGCGTCCATCGCTTCCGGATAGAAGCTCGAGAGCGAACAGACCATCGACGACAGAATCGCCATCGGATGCGCCGTCGAAGGATACCCCTCGAAGAAATGCTTCATGTCCTCGTGGATCAGCGAGTGCCTCGTGAGCAACGTGGAGAACTTCGTCAATTGCTCGCGGTTCGGCAGTTCGCCGTAAATAACCAAATATGCGACCTCGACAAAGCTCGACTTTTCTCCGAGCTGTTCGATGGGAATGCCACGATAACGCAGAATACCCTTGTCGCCGTCGATGAAACAAATCGAACTCGATGTCGACGCGGTGTTCACAAACGCCGGGTCGAGCGCCACATATCCGGTCTTGGCGCGGAGCGTCGAGATGTCGATTCCCTTCTCGTTCTCCGTCCCCGTCACGATCGGAAGCTCCAGTGTCTGTTGCTTGCCGTCGTGTTCGAGCGTGAGCTTGGCCGTCTCCT
>JANORL010000735.1:0-11791 GCA_031415295.1 Polyangiaceae bacterium
GGGGCAACGAAAACAAATTCACGTTTCCCACAACGCGAAAAGCACTCGCAACATTTCCGGACGTGGCCAAAATCAAACTCATGGAGTATCGCGGTTCTTGGGCACGACGGCTGGGTGTTCAGGTGGAAAGCGAAGCGCAAGCTGAAGCGCTCATCAAGCACGTCAAGGCGACCATGAAGGACGAATTGCCGGAGTTCGTCTGTGAGTGGCCGCAAAATCCACGCATCATCGACATCAATACTGGCAAGTGATTCCCGTGAGCAAGCAGCTTCCAAGTCGGTGCGGACTTCCACCAAGTGTTTTCGCGCAAGGTATCGGATGACGAGCTTCGCTACGCGTTCAGGAAGCCTGCGCACACGTGGATACAGCGGTGGCAGCCCGTGTCGGGATTGTGGCACGTTCGTTACGGCTTGTACATCGCTCGCAGCGCATCCGGTAATCGACGCGCCCACGTCGTTTCGTCGTGCTCGCCAATAGGCTCCTCAACCCAAAACAGCTGATTGTTCACCACATATCCGTAGGTTCCTTCGAGAAGGGCAACCATTTCCTTACCCCGCTCCGTCGCGGCTTTCTCGATCACTTCATTGTGAAAACCACCCGTGCGAATCAGGCCCCAATCGATCCACAATCGCGGACGCATGGCTGCATTCGATAACAATCCCGTTACTTCAGTCACGAGTGGCGCACCCGAAAGCGGCCCTCCAGGGTAGCTGCCGCCGAATACTGGATCAAGTCCCGCCCAAAACGACGACGACATGCATATCGCTCGACCGAATACGTCGGGTCGTCGCGTGGCCATGTAAAACGATGCCAAGCCACCTCGGGACGAACCGATGATCATTGTCGCTTCACGCATCGGATTTGTTCGATAATACGTATCGACGAATTTTTTGACGTGGTTCGTAATGTAATTCGTGTATTCATCAATCTTGCAACACGTCTGTTCCGGTCCACTTTGCGTGGGCGAGTATTCGGCATTGCGATCGTTGGGTTCGATGGCCACGACGATGACTTTTGGGATCGTGCCTTCTTTATAGAGAATATCGAGCGCATGAGGCACGTTCCACGACTTGCCAAAGCTATTGTTCCAAAAAACACCTCCGCCGTCGTTCATATAGATCACCGGATACCCCGCGTGACACGCCTCGTAATCGCGCGGAAGCATCACGTGTACCTTGTGCGGCGCGCTGCCGCCTACATCGAGCGCGTCGTACGTATGAAAATACCCTGCGATATGACCGTCATCGTGGGACCAAGCCGTTTGACCTCCAAGCATGAATGGATAAGCCATCGGTAATGGCCCCCCTTCCATTGGCTCGTTGCATGGCGCCGATCCGTCCGATCCGCCCGATCCGCCCGTAGAGCTGGAACTCGCAGCAGCGCCGCCGAAGCTGCCCGTCGAAGTGGAACTGGACGCAGAGCTTGCGTTGGACGACGGAGTGCCGAGTTGCGCTTCGCCGCAATTTGCAGCCGCAAAAAGAAGTGAAAAAGCACCGATGAGCTCAAACGATTTGCACATGAAAACAATTATAGGATTTCTTGGGCATGGAGTAAAAGCGTGGCCGATCATTTTTATAAATTACGGAGATGCCGGTGGGGATATGTAGAGTCATGGAGCGCTCGGCGGTCGAGGATGCTAGCAATGTTGGCAGCGGCCAAGAAAAACTGGGAGCTGGGCTTTCGGGAGGCGCTCTGGGGTGGATGATGGCTGGCTATAGCGCCACAAAACCACGTGCATGTGGTTTACGCGATACGCCATGTGGTGTCTCGGACGCGTCCATGTTGAGCGACGCCGTGAAAACGTGGATGTTTGCGGATGCTCCTACATGGCAAGCCGATTGCCAGGACGTCGCCCCATGCCCAGTCTTCGTTTACTGCCTGCGGTCACGCTGGCCCTCGCTCTATTTGTCCCGTCAACCGCTGTAGCGTGCTGGGACGGTTTCTCTGCACACGTTGGAAACGTCAATGAATCGGGGGACGATACGACCTGGGACGAAACCACCTTGCGGCACCACGCCGAATGGCTTGGCCGAATCAATGCGCTGCTTCCCGATAACGCAACGGTTTTTTCGGACCACGGATTCGTCATGTTGACCATTGACGGCCAAGATCGGGAATTCACTTGGAACGATGGACATTACCGCACGCTTTTCGATACCGTAGCGAGCAGCGTTGGTGCATCGAAAAGGCACATACAACGCGCGTTGCGCGCAGACACGCCCGTTTACGTTGTGCAATCGGGCGCGTTTATCAATGAGTCGAGCGCGCGCAAACAGGCCGAGGCAATATCGCAAGGCGACGTTGCAGAGCACGGCTTTTTCGCGGCAGGTGGCTTTCCGGCGGACAATCCGGAAGCTCACGTTGTGACGATTTCGGCAGCACGCCAGCTTCATCGAGTTTACGTGGGTGCATTTGTGAATCGCGGCGAAGCAGAAAGCCTTGCAAAACGCCTCGGTCGAGGTGCGTTTGTCCGCGAACTAAGCGACCCTCATTGATGGACAAACTTAGGGACACTTCGGCCCTTGAGGCCCCGGTTCATTACCGATATCGGGGTCGTCGCACGTCAACGACGTCGATGTTGGAACCTTGAAACAGTCTGCAGGATTGTTGGTGCAATAGCTTTGGCACGCATCAGCGGCACACCCGTCCCAATTGAGCGTATGGAAGCCCGAATTTTTGGCCTTGCCCCAACTGAAAGTTCGGCAGCCCGCCTCGACGATGGGCCCGCAATGCCCGGTGCATCTCATGACCCCGTCTTTATCCGGAGCTCGTTCACTGACAAACGAGTCAATCACATCCGCACATGTCGCGCCCCCGCCTTCGCCCTGGACAAACTCACCGCAACGAGTAAACGAAGCATGCGCGCCATTTGCCGAATCAAACTCGGCCTCGGAATTGGTGCACTCGTGACATGCTGTGCACTCCACCATAGGAGGTAACCCGGCGGGAGGGCACTCCACCCAACCGTCCTCGCATGCTTTCTTCCTCCAATAGTTGATTCGCTCCAAACAGCTCGTGCCGCTCGTTTTCCATACGGCCCGGGTCGTATTGTTTGGACCGCACCCCCATGTGCACGCTTGGTCCAGAGCCTTGGGAACGCATGCACAGACCGAAGCATACCGTTCGCCAAAACAATTGGCGTTTCCCGGATCGCTCGAACAACTGAGCTTCGTTTCCGACGGGAAGTAGCACGTTTTGGAGCCATCCGGATCCGTGGCGATGGACACCAGATATAAGCCTTCCGCAGGAGCAACGGATGACCAGCACCCACCCTCTCGGCACGTGAACCCAAGGCCCGCAGCGATTTGGGCAAACCCCGCAATGTTCGGTTGTTCAATCGGATGTCCCTCATCGCATGCGTGGTAGGTGCAGTTCTGGGACAGCGCGCTTTCGCAAACAGCTTTGCAGTTTGGGCCATTGACGTTGCCGTCGTTTTTCATTGCCCAGACCACATCTGTTCCAGGTTCGGGGTAGCAGGTGTAACCAACGGCGCACTGCACGCCATTGCTCGTATTTGAGCCTGAGCCGCCTGAGCCGTCTGAGCCCCCTGAGCCACCGCCGCCCTCGCCCGTCTTGTCAACATTGGAAGGATTGCACCCAAGAACCAGCAGAAACACGGCGGATAGAATTGCAGTTCGGTTCATGTTCAGTCTCCAAAAGCTTGCGTCGGTACAGAGAGCATTCACGGAAACGGTAACAAGCGTTGCTCGAGTGGTTACTCGAATTTCAGGGTGGTGTGTATAGGTGCTTGTGCTTGCGCGTCAAGGACCAAGGTACGTATCGGGCGACCGTCCATTCGAATTTGCTCGAGCTACGAAACCGTGCCGATCGTCGTGGCCAAAGCTGCTCCATTGTTTCTGAAGTTTTGACCGTATTGAGTGTGCGTATTTTTGGCCATCGCGGGGATGAAATACTTCGCGTGCGACAACGTGCTTGACCTGCGGCGCAAAATCGAGTTTTCTGCGCTGATGATCAGCCGACGAGATTTCTTGCACGTGGTATCGGCGGCCGTGGCTTCGACCCAGGTTGCTGGTTGTGGAGGCAGTTTACCCGCAAGCGGAACACCAAAGTCCAGAAATACGCTGGGCAACCCATTCTTTTGCTCTCTAATGCAGGTGCTTACGCAGAGGAACTTGAATTGATGAGCGACGACGCCGTTTGTTTGGACTAGGGCGACGCACACAGTCGAATTCGTCTCGCAGCTCGATGACCCAACTGCCGCAGCACGAAACCTCGCTCAGACAACGGCGCGGCGTAAAGGCGTCAATGGCGAAATTGTTGGGTAGATTTTCCTAGGCTCCTGTTATGGTTTGACCTTGATCATCGAGCGCGACGGGCAACCCACGAAATAACGATATGCGGCGGCCCCACCCGTGGTGGTCACGTAGTTCGACGGATTGGCGACGAATCCGGTTGTGGCAAGTTCGAGAATCACTTGTTTGGCCGAGGCGACCGTCGTCGCGGCCGTCAATTTGATATCGGCGTAACGGAGACCGGCTGGAATCGTTATCGATCCTTCCGCCGTACTCGTTGGTGCCGTCAACGATGCCGATGGTGTGGGCGTGGAGAGGGTGAATTCCGTGAGGGAAGACAGCGTGAACTTTACCGTGAGATCGCTCCCGGTCGGGCCATTGCGATAAATTCGCCACTTTCCCTTATTGTTCGAACTGGAGCTACCAACCGCGCGTGAATCCATCGCCCCAACATAAACGACAGCGTCTTTCGGTGTTCCGCCGGAATTCGGAATCGTAATGGGAATGGTGCTGTTGATGTATTCCTCGATGTTCACGTACCCGTCGATGTCATTGTCGGTGTTGGTGGTGGTGCTGGGGCCATTGGCGACGAAAGTGACCGTGCCAAACTGAGTCTCCCAAAAGTTGGGCAAACCATCAAGATCCGTATCGCTTGGCGCGGAAATGCTCTCGTAATAGCCGCCTATCGTGTTTGCCCAGCCCGATCCAGCCACCTGGCTCTCGTTGAGGATGACGTTGCCGGTGCGGTTTCGCGCGTCGTCCACGATGCGCTGATCGACTTGATCGCGAGCAGGCAAAATCGTGCCCGCATTCTCGAACACGCTTTCGACGTCCACATCGGGGGTGTACGGTGTGTACGTGGTCGGAGCGAATACCGTGGTTGATTGGAACGTCGTCCACGTCGTTCCACTGGGAAATGACATGTTGCTCGGGGTAACTGCACTCGGAAGGCTCGCGCCGGTGGGGAGCAGCAAATTGCCGCTCGAATACATTTTCGTCCCCGTTGACGGCGGGTCAAACACGAAGACGGTCGAAGTCATCTCCGTCGATGTCGATGGCCCTGGTTTGAAGTAGTTGTTTACAAAATTGATGTTGAAGACCTGCGTGCCATTGGTGTGGGACGGAAACTCCTTCCAGTCGTAAACGACATTGTTGCGAAAATCCATCTTTGGCGCACCAGTGCCACTATAATTGCCGAAATGAGGATGGCGCCGGTTGTTGTGGGCATACAACGTGTGCATAAGCGACCCCTCACTTCCACCATTGACGCTCCAGATCGAGCCAAAACCATGCTCGCTCGGGTTGGCCGCGGCGTTAACGTAGTTGAGCCCCTCGGCAATGAGGTTCCATTGGAGCGTTGAACTCCTGGTATTCATCATTGAAAGATTCTCGTCCGTCCCCCAAGATGCGGAGACGTGATCGAAAACCTGTTTCTCGCGCACCACGGCCATATCGCCGATCTCGATCGAATCGCCGTTGTCGAGACCGGATTCAATGATTCCGCGCCGTGATCGAATGTGTCGAACGATTACGTCGTCCGCGTTGACGTAGAGCCTGCCGCCCGTGATCGTGATTCCGTCGCCAGGAGCAGTTTGCCCCGCAATGGTAATCTTGGACCGAGTAAGCGCGAGGGATCCTCCTTTTTTTGTGAGGTCAAGATTGGTTTTGGTGAGATCAATCACTCCTGACGTCGCAAAGACAATAATGCGACCTGCCGTAGGTGCATTGGCCAGCCCGTAGGCCAGAGTCCCCGGTGTTGTTGAAGATGACGGCCCTACCTCCGTGACGATATACACGTCGCCACCGCGCCCACCCGCAGCACAACGCCCCGCGCCTTCCGCACCGGGAAACGCAACGGTTGTACAGGTAGACTGTGCTTCGGCTGTCGATGTACCGGCAGCGAATGCGAGAACGGAAAACGCACCAAAAACCACTGATTGCTTGAACGTTCGCATGAGAAGACTCCTTCGTTTTTCAGTTCGTGGGTAGACCATTACCCGATGTTACGTGATCGTATCGTAGCTTGACGTTTTTCGCGTCCCTAGAAAACCATCTTTATTCGACGATTCGGCGGCCTATCCGTGTTCCCGATACACGGCGACCAACGCTTGCGCGCGTGATTCCACGATTGCTTTGCACGCGACAAACCGTGAATCGTTTCGAATATCATAGAAAAGTGGACAGTTATCGAGCCAGAGCAGGTCGATGAGACCGAGATCGGTCGCGCGACGTAGCGCTTCAATAGCGCCATCCAGGTCACCGAGATATGCCGCAACTTCGGTTGCAATTTGCTTGTAAAAGATTTGACGCCGCCAACCGCCTCCCGGTTGCATGATGGCTTGACGCAGCTCGGGTACGTCGTTGGCAGGTTTGCCTTCGAGCATCAATTTGGCAATACCGAGTGTGAGGCGCGCCGCCGGATCCATTTCTGTGATTTCGTCTTTGCATTTTTGTGCCAATGTCAAATCTCGACGCCACAGAGCCAAGCGCAGGCGAGCAGTTCGCGTATTTGCGGCGTTCGATATTCTTGCAAAAAGCGGATCGATGAGGTGCCATTGTTCGCGGAATGCATGGATTCGCGCGACTGCATTGAGTCCAAATTGCACGTTTACATCAAGCGAAATGGCGGCATCGGACCAGGTTTGTGCATCGTCGAGCGGTCCGGTTTCTGAAAGAATCATTCCGAGCGCCGCATATCCTTCAGCGAGTCCCGGCGCTTTCTGAATAGCCTGTTTGAATGAACGTAATGCCTCCGCTGTATTACCTGCTTGCAGGTGGGCATAACCGAGTGCGACGTACGGGCCTCCCACATGAGGCGCAACCTTTACGGCTTGACATGCTGCTTCCCGCGCTTGCGTCGCGACACCTTCAACGAAATAGCTGAACCGCGCCCACGCCATTGCATATCCGGATAGAATCGTGGGATCGTTTGGCGCAATTTCGAGGGCTTGTTCAAATAGACCGATCGACGTTTTTACGGCATCTACCCAATATTTTCGATATTCCTGTCGTGCACGAAGATACAGCTCGATGGCGCGCGCATCCGTAACGGGTTCGCGTACGGGTGCGTCATGATCCGCAGTCACAGCACCGGCAATCGCTTTGGCCACTTCATCGCCAACAACGAGCAGATCCTCTTCGGGTTTGTCAATCCGCTGCGCACAAAGTTGAAAGCCGTCAGATACGGACATGGCACGCATATTGATGCGGAACCCTCGTGGCGTACGGCGCAAACTCCCTTCGACGACCACGTTTACGCCCAATTCTTTGCCGATTTCGCAAGAATCTTGCTCGCTCCCTTTGAACTTCGATACCACGCTTTGTGGCCGGACTCGAATGCCTTTGGTCATTGACAACGCGTCGACAACGTCCTCCCAAAAACCGACGGCGACGTATTCGTCAGTCACGGGTCCGATATTGCGAAATGGTAGAATAGCGAGAGATTTCTCTTTTGACGTGCGGCTCGGCTGCATCGAAATAATGGACGCATGCCCCATGCCGAAGGTCGTCATGGCAACATTTGACAACTCGTTCGCGACTTCGGCAGCCGACGAAAAGCGATCATCCCGGTTTTGCGCCATGCACCGTAGGACAATACGCGCCATATTCTCTGGCAAATCCGAGCGATCGCGGCGCGCATCTGGTGGAGGTACCAAAAGACGAACCGCTGCCGTTTCCCATCGTGTCGCTTCATTCCAAGGCCGCCGCGCCGTCAGCATTTCGTAAAGCATCACGCCAAGTGCATAAATGTCAGCGCGTGCATCGAGATCGACAACTCCTTCCACTTGCTCGGGCGCCATGTATTCCGGTGTCCCGACAATCATGCCCGCTTGCGCATTCGCGTCGCTTGCCACGTGTTCACGCGCAATGCCGAAATCCGTAATGACGGGTCGGCCGTCTTTGGCCATGAGAATGTTGTCAGGCTTGAGATCGCGGTGAACAACACACGCTGTGTGTGCCGCAGTAAGTCCCGCGCAAATTGCTTTTGCGAGGTCCACGACGCGGGATACCGAGAGCATTCCTTCTCGGACGAGAATGCTCGACAACGTTTCGCCGTCAATGCACTCCATCGTCAAAAATCGTTCGTTTCCGTGCTCGCCGATGTCGTACATCCGCGCGACATTTCGGTGTGTGACTTTGCGCGCCAGCTTTACTTCGCTCCTGAATCGTTCGAGCGCTGCATCGGATTGGTGCACATCCGGCCGCAACATCTTCAGAGCGACCACTTCGCCCAATTCCGTGTCGCGCACACGATAGACCGTGCCCATTCCGCCTTCGCCCAAGAGTCCCAGCAACACATATCGGCCGCCGATTCGGTCCCCCATTTCTGATAACGCGCGGGTCGCCACGTGACTCGAAGGCGTTTGCGTAATGGGCGTTGCGGCCAAAAATTCCCCCGTCTCAATTGGGCTTTCCCGCGTCACCTGGCTCGAAGGCGTTTGCATAATGGGCTGTGCGGCCAGAAACTCGCCGGTCTCAACAGCGCCTTGCTCCAGGGAACTCCTCAAGCCTGTTTCGTTCATCGTTGCTTGAATAGGTTTGGCGATCACAGTACGTAGCCCCCCCCATGACGTTGGTGTGTCGGCGTGTCGGCATGTCGATTCTTCCGTCTGCCGTTCGTCCGCCATCCGTCGCGGCAAGATTGACGGTGTTCGTCGGAAAAAGCAGTGACCGCTGACGCCATTGTAGTGACCAGTCGCGCCAAATCGATGACCCATCGCGACCAGCTCAACGCCACGAACGCGGAGCTAAAAAAACTTGTCATTTCTAGTATCGTCGGGGCATGTTTGAAGCGTACCCGTTTGTCAGTGCTTCGATCACGCAGGGATTCCTCCTTGGTGCGATGCGCTTGGGGCTCGATCCGCGCGATATTCTAAAGAACGTGGGCCTCGATATCGAAGTGCTCGAAGACGTGGATTCAGTCGTGCCTTTTGAGAAGCACATGGCCATCTCACGCTTGATCTCGACGCATCAGCCGCGGAGCAACTGTTTTCTACACGTAGGCAAACACTTTGTACCTAAACGATACGGGTTGCTCGGGCACGTCATGCAGCGCGCGGCGACTCTCGAACAAGCACTGATCGACTTCAACCGCTTTCAGCATTTGACCAACAACATTTGCGTGCGCAAAATGTCTCGGGTACCCGAGGGGATTCGGTTGACAGTCGAAACGCATCCAACAGTTCAAAAGCATCCAGAGTTTCTAGCCGTCGCTGCGAGGCACGAAGCTCCGTTGAGCGTGCCTCTGGCCCTCGCACGGTACCTGGCGGGCAAACGCATCACGCCCATTCGAGTGTCATTTCGGCACATGCCCATGGGGGACCGTTCGGAGCACGACGATTACTTTGGGGTGCCTGTTCAATTCGGAATGCAATCCGACGAGATGATCTTCTCTCAGGAATCGCTCGACACGCCACTCCCGGAAGCGAACAGCAGCAAATACCGTAGCGCACTCGACTTGGTCCTTGCGCATGTCGACCCCACGGCGGACTTGCTGTTGGTTGGAGCGACGTTGCGTCAGCGATTGCTTCATTCGCTGGACCAAGCCGTTCCGAAGATGTCGGCAATGGCGCGCGCGATGGGTATGTCCGCGCGTACCCTTCAGCGGCGATTGGAAGGTGAAGGGACGAGCTTCGAGAGGGTACTCGATGATGTGCGGCGCGATCTGGCCGTGCAACACCTCGTCAATCCCTCAATATCCTCCTACGAGATTGCGGGGCTTGTGGGATTTACGGAACCGAGTCCTTTTTTCCGAGCGTTCCGGCGTTGGTTCGGTTGTACGCCGAAGGAATGGCGTCATAAGGCTCGAATCACTTGATTCTGGGGTGACCTGTACTGGCGAATGTGCGCTTTGGTCGTGGATACATTCATTCGAGAACTACAACGCAGTCATCAATGGCGAGCGAAATGTCTGTTTAACGCTCGTCGACGACCCGTAAGAATTGATTGGGCGAATCTGTGCAATGTCATCAAGGAATGCACTTATCGTATGTCGAGTGGGTGCAGTCGGCATTCGATGTGCATCGGCAATGATTGTTGACACACCTTCCGCGTCCAGCGCAATCAGCGTCGACCATGCACTCTGTACCCGCTCCCATACTCCGACAGAACATCTTGCCATTGGCATCCACACCCGTGCATTCGGTACCCATCGGGCAATCCGCATTTTGCATGCAGGTGGCGCCACAATTGTTGATCCCCAGGGTCAACAAGCAATCGAAGTTGGCACCAAGTGACGTGCAGTCAGCCGCTGTCGCGCATTGCGGTGAGAGGCAATAACCTTTATCGCATGTGGGATTGTTCGGATATGGTCCATTGGGACAATCCATTTGTCCTGCTACGCAACAATCTGCTGCCGCTATACATCCCGGCAAACACCTTCCGACCGTTCCACCTCCAGAAGAAGTCGAACTCGATAAACCAGATGACGACGTTGCACTTCCGCTGCTGTTCCCCGTGCTCTGCCCATCCCCGGAACAACCTCCAGCCGCCGAAACAATTACGACCATCACCCAAGCAAGCGCCTTCATGACAAACTCTCTTTCAAACTGATGCGACATACGTTTGTCTACGCGACTTCGCCAAACCTACTCTGATTTATCTATCTTTTCTATCGTGTGATGCAAGCTCGCTCATGCAACCGTTTGCTTAGAAATTGGGAACGTCGGGCATCGGCATGGAGGTGGACCGCGGGGCAGCCTTCGTCACCGTCGACGGAGTGAGCCGGGGTTTCTTACCCGTAACGACCGGCGCTGGGACAATCGCCACGGACGGCGTGGGGTCCGGCGGCGGCGCCACCGCGGTCGCCGCGGTAGTGACAAGCGGGACGACCGGTGAGCGCTCCGCCGACACTAACGGTTCTATCGTGCCAGGTCGAACCTCTACAGAACCCGCGGTCTCCGCAATGCCCTGATGACCAGCGCGTCCGACCACTAGCAAAATGAGCAGTCCGACTGCCGCGATCACAACCACAATAATTGCTGTCCGCCGCTGGGCGATCGGCCGGTCGAGCATCGACACGGGCAACTGCCCACGCTCGGTCAGCGCCAGCGCTCCAGCGTCGCGCCGATCCAATTGCCCCCTGCTCGGCGTGTCCAAACGCGATTCGGACTTCTCGCCGGACAAAGTGGTTCCGGCTCTCGAATCGGGCTCACCACTCGCGGCGTGGGCAAGAATCTGATAAATGCGGTTGACCGTATCGTCGGCACCTTTGCCGCAAAATGGTGCAATGGCTTCCGCCAAGTCGATGACGGTCGTATACCTGTTGTCGCGCTCTTTCTCGAGGCATCGAGCGACCACTTCTTCCAGTGCGGCCGGTGCGTCCGGCCGGAGCGATCGTAACTTTGGAGGAGGATCACGCATGACCGCGGTCATGATGTTGGCGCTTGATCTACCCCCAAAAGGTGGTTGGCCTGCAAGCAATTCAAAAAGCACCACGCCTAGCGACCAAATGTCCGTCCGGCAATCGATCGCAATCGTACACTCGACTTGTTCAGGCGACATGTACATCGGAGAACCAAAAACCTGACCCGATTGCG
>JANORL010000736.1:0-6014 GCA_031415295.1 Polyangiaceae bacterium
CGCCGCCGACGAGGGCGCTGCCGTCGCCCGCGACGGCAACGTCCCAGCCGTATTGGTTTCCCATTTTGCCGAAGGGTTTCGTCCAAATGGGTTTCCAATCGTCCGCTTTGAGTTTGACCAGGAATGTATCGTAACCGCCCATTGACGTGGCGGTCATTGGTTGACCACCGAAATCAATGTCTTCATCGAAGTGCCCGAAAACGGTGACGTTGCCGGAAGCATCCGTGCCAATGGATGTTCCTATGGAAGTTCCAGTCTTGCCTCCCTGAATATGCATAAGGTGGTTACCCGTTATGGCCTCGAGTTTGGCGACGTACACGTCAGACGTGCCCAACCTGGTCATAGAAGTGTTGGCCGTCCAGTCGATTGTGCCCTCGAATCCACCGGTGATCAGGACGTTGCCATCTGGCGCCATGGCTACACCGCGCCCGAATTGATCGGCAGTTTTGCCGAAGAGCTTGCTCCACGTATGTGCGCCGTCGGCGCTGGCATATCGAGCGACGAAAATGTCCAGATTGCCGCCCTTCGTTCTGGTCCCGCCTCCGAGATTGATGTCGTCGCTCGTATCTCCGATGATGACGACGTCACCTGTTGAAGTCGTGGTAATGGCGCGACCGATTTGAGAGCCTGCATTGACGTAAAGCTTGCTCCAGCGGTATGTGTTATTCGGGCCGTAACTGGCGACAAATACATCGTGACTCGAAGGCTGTGAACTGATTGTGCCGTTGCCAAAATCGAGCGGATCTTCTGTCGAACCGGTAATGTAAATGTTGGCGCTGTCGTCGACACTGACACCGAAGATATTTTGGTCTTTGGTCGTCACGAAGACCCGCGACCACAATGCATCGCCGGTTGCGGGGTTGAGTTTGACCAGGAAGCCGTCGATGGTATTCGACACGGTGTTCATGCCTGTCAACATGGAGTCGCCGAAAAATGTACCGACCACGATGACATTGCCGTCCTTGTCGACAGCGACACCTCGAGCGACAGCGTAGGAGACCGCTGAATACTCTTTCTTCCATACGATCGTGTGATTGGCGTCCAATTTGGCAATGTAGGCTTTGCCAGCCGTAACATCGAAACCATTGGTGGTGTTAATCGTGCCGTCGATGACGCCGGCGATGACGTATCCACCATCGGGCGTATATGCCACGGAAAATATCGCATCGTCATTCGGTGTTGCCGATCCGCCGGCTGGTGCGTACGTCCATTTCGGATCACCTGAACACGCAACGTGTGCCAAGCCGTCGCAATTTTCGTCGTCTGTCGTAACGCAGTTTTCTGGCTTCGACATCAAGTCTTGCATGCACATATCAATGGACCGCCCGTCTGCGGCACAGACGCCGGTTCCGGCACTGCAAACACCAAGTAAACCCGTGATACAAAAGGTATTCGTATTGGGAGTGGTGCATTTGCATTCGCCGCTGTCCTCGAGGTCCGTGAAGCCGTCGCAATCTTCGTCGCCCACGGAGATGCAATTCTCGAGTTCAGGCAACACTTCGCCAACGCAAGCATCGAAACCCGTTCCATCGGCCAAACACGTTTTCGTTCCAGGTTTGCAGTTGCCTATGTTCGCCGTCTTAATGGGCCCCGAATAACACGGTTCCTTTATGCCCGGCTTGCAGACCATTCCTCCGCCAGCTCCACCCATCCCGCCCTCCCCGCCAGCTCCCCCGGTTCCGCTCGACGAGCTCGACGTCGTTGTGGCATTGGGGGTGCCAGACGTTTCGAAACCGCATCCGGTGGTCGATGCAGCGCCCAAGGAAACGAACAAACCAATGAAAGAAAGAGTCGGACGATTCAAACGGGCCATGGTGTTCTCCTTGAATCGAAGAAGCAGCAAGATGCTCACGATGCTTTTTCCTCGTGAAGGATTTCGACTCTATACGTTTCGCCTTGTTCGATCAATCCAATCGTCAAAGCTTGGTCGCGACACGTAAAAAACATCTGCTCGTGTGAGATCGCACTTCGTTTGAGCACAAACCAATCTGCATTCCTGTTCCGTATGTGGAGGTACCTTGATTTCGATGCCGCTTTGGTGGAGTGTTTGCACGAGACGCACGACTTGCTTGACATTGTAGGTCGCTCGCGGTGTCCTCTCGCTCGCCCCTTGGAGGAAGAGGCGCACGATGCTTCGCTTTTGGCAGCGCCGTAAAGACGACGACCGTACGAGTTCGTCACCCGCAGCTTCGGGTTCCGAACCCTCGCGCGCTGCTGGACAAACCCCGTTTCAACCCGGCATGCAAATCGCCGGCAAGTTCACGCTCCAGCGCCTGATTGGTTCAGGGTCGATGGGCAGTGTGTTCGAAGCGTGGGACATGTTTGTCGAACGCCGTGTGGCGATCAAGTTGATGCATCCGGGCTACGATCGCGACCCCGCCATGATCGCTCGGTTTCGTCGTGAAGCGCAGACGACTGCGGCGATCCGACATCCCAACGTCGTGACGATCCACGAAGTCGGGCAACGTCGTGACGGCACGTTTTACATGGTGCAAGAACTATTGTCCGGAGAAACCTTACGCGATTATCTTGCGGCGCGCGGCCGACTTTCCGAACACGAAACGATGACGATCATGGTGCCGATCATGGGGGCGCTCGTGGCTGCCCACAAACGCGGCATCGTGCATCGTGACATCAAGCCCGAGAACATCATTTTGACAAGTACGTCGAGTGAAATCGTTCCGAAGCTTGTCGACTTCGGACTTGCGCGCGTGCATTCAAACGATCCGAATCGTAACAAGCTTACGCTTCACGGTGTCGTGATGGGCACGCCCGAGTACATGTCGCCCGAACAAGCCCAGGGTTTGTCCAACGTCGATTCTCGGGCGGACGTGTGGTCCGTTGGAGCCGTCTTTTTTGAATTGCTTTCCGGCAAACGTCCTTATGACGGCCCGACGCAGCAAGCCATTCTCGTCAAGATTATCACGCAATCGCCGCCGATTCTTTCGATGTTGGTGGATGACATTCCTTCCCCCTTTCTCGAAGTCATCCAACAAGCGCTCGTGCCCGACAAAGAAGCGCGCATTCAAACGATGCAGAATTTCCGGGACAAACTCGTTTTGGTCTTCGAGCGAATGTCGCTACACGGGGTATTTGCTTCGTCATCGTCCGTCGACGATGACATTGAAGAAGTTTCCGACGTGTTACCCGTGCATCAAGCCCATGAATTGGCGGGTGGCGCAGATGTGATGGAACTCGATCCCACCGATCTCGTGCTCGATGACGATACCCACGTCGACGGGACCGATGTACTGGCTGTGGGAGCATTGTTGTCGGTGGTTCCGCGCGCCGAACACGAATGGCGTGAAGTTGTCGAGGCCTCGCAAGATACACCCCTGTTACGCGACGAAGCGAGAGCCATTGACGCTCTTTCCGTGAATGCTTTGCGCGATGCCGCGAAGTACGCGGACAAGGTATTGGCATCTGCCGAGGAGAATCCAGCAATTCGCGCCCGCATGCGGCTCGTGCAAGCCGTTGCTTACCGGTGGCTGGGGAATCTATTCGAAACCAAGCAGGCTGCCGAAGATGCATTGGCATTGTTGCCACGCGGCAGTACAGCATACCATGCGGCGTTGGGACATCTCATCATTGCATGCGGGAATTTGGGGGAAGTCGAAAGAATTCGCTCCATTGATACGGAACTTGTGGGGCTCGAAGGGGAAGGGCTGACAAGCGAAGGACACGTGATATCGGCGTCACGTCTTGCAGTGGCCCTTTTGCGCAGTGGACTTCCGGACCGGGCGCACGAAGTGCTCACGACAGCGCAAAAGATGGTCCATAGGCATAGCATCACGAGCCCTTTCGTCTTGGCATGGCTCGATGTGGCTCGTGCTGAAATGGCTTTACACGAAGCCGATCTCACGTCGTACGTGCGGCGTGTCGAGCGTGCGGTCGAGAATTTCACGTCCGCGGGTGATATGCGTAATACGTGCCTTCAGCGCGTGAACATTGGTAATGCGTACGTACACTTGGGTGCTTATGCGCTCGCCGTTGCGGCATTTCGTGAAGCGTTGGCGATTGCCGAGCCTATGCAGCTCGATTACGTTTGCTCGATTCTAGCCAACCTCGGTCATGCTCTGGCGCATCTTGGCAATATCGAAGAGGCGCATAACGTCGAAAATGCGGCCCTCGAACTTGTCGTACAGCAAGGGAATCGACGCGGTGAAGGATTCATTTGTATTTACATGTCGATGATCATGCGGCTTTCTGGAGACAAAGACGGAGCGCTCGACATGGCCACACGAGCGCTCGGTGTTTCCGAGGGGGCTCCAGCGGTACGCGCGTATGCATTGGCACTCATGGCGGGAATCGCGATTGCAAAAAATAACGAATCCGGAGCGCTCGAACATTCGCGCGAAGCCATGGGCATTTTGAATCGACTGGAAGGCATCGAGGAAGGCGAAAGTTTGATTCGCTGGACGCACGCGCTGGCGTTACGCGCAGCTGGTCACGATACCGAAGCAGAAACGTTTATTTGCGAAGCGCGCGATAGGCTCCTGAAACGCGCGGAACGCATTAGCGATCCGCGTTGGCGGCAAAGTTTTCTCGAGCAGGTCAACGACAATGCACGCGTGATGGAATTCGCGTCGTCGTGGCTGGACCACACTCAGAAATAGGGACGCAGCATCAGCGCTGCGTAGGGAAAAAGCGTCGAACCGGTGCTGAAGTATTGTGCCTGAACGCCACCTTCAATGGCCAGCCCGAGGATGTTTCCAATACGCAGCCGGTATCCCGCGCGTGCACCACCGCCAAACCCATATTGCGTGTCGATACCGATCAGCATACCCATGCCTGTCGACGCACCCAAATACAATCCATCTTTTCCAAGCGGTGAAAACTCGACGCGAGGTCCGATCGTCCCGAATATCGCGACGGTTTGGCTGACCCAGCCACCTTGGGCCGGTGGTTGGCAATTGGAACAGCCCGCTTGTGCCGTTAGAAAGCTCGTCGGTGTAAATGGATCCGTGCCGCTCGTGCGCGCCATTCCATGCTCGAATGTGGTAAGTTCGATGCCTATCGTCCAGCGTTCCGATACGCTGTACCCAACGTGCATTCCGAGTGCTGCCGCGCCAAACCCGTCCGATTTGATCAATGGATGCTTGACCGTGGCATATGCAGCACCTGCCGAGATACCCACGAATACACGTTTTTCTTTCGTGGGCGCCGGTGCTTGGTACCCTTCCTCGGCGTGCACCGAAGTCGTGGCAAGGATCCACGTGAGCATTAAAACGATGGAGCTGATGGGAGCACGAAGATGCATGATTTTACCTGGTCGGGTTTGAGAAGATGGCGTAGGTGGTAGAATCGAGCAATGCTCGTGCCACGATCGTCGTTTTCCCGTCGGCGATGCAGCAACGCGTCATGAAGGGACGCTGCTCGGCGCGAGTCTTCCGCGAATGCGCGAATTGCGCAAGGCGCTTGCACAAATTGGGCAACATGGATCGTGGCGTTTGCGCAGGTTGTGCAAAGATACGCTTCGTACATGCGTCGTTCGTCATAAGTGCTATAGGTTCGGCCCTCGAAACGCTGCATTTCGGAGAAGTCCCCTCATGGCCCAGTCGAACAAGGAAATTCACGTCGCGGCTCCCCAAGCCGGAGCATTTCCTATTGAGGAAGTAGCTCGTCATCCCTTGCCGGGTATGGCCATTCCGGATCAAATTCGATTCAGCCCTGACGACAAATGGGTCACGTTTCTTTGGAGTCCAGAGCGAACACTCGAGAGGCAACTGTATTGCTTCGATCTGGAGACAGGCATAAAAAAGCCGATGATCGTTTGTGGTGGCGGGGGTTCGACGGAAGAAAACGTATCGCTGGCCGAGGCACTTCGTCGGGAACGCACGCGTCAGCGAGAAGTTGGCATTACGACGTATGCGTGGGCGAAAAATGTGTCCCGATTGCTCGTACCGATAAAAAATGACCTCTGCGTACAGGATGGCCCGGACGCACCACTTCGGACCGCGTTTTCGAGCGAGCATGGCGCGGTGTCGTGTCCGCGTTTGTCGCCGGATGGGACG
>JANORL010000737.1:0-7715 GCA_031415295.1 Polyangiaceae bacterium
CTATCATACCATCGAGACCGCGGCGGAGCACCTCAAGGGACTCTACGCCGGCGCGCCCTTCGACTTCTTCATCTACGACTCGGCGAAGCTCGGCCAGGTGCGCAACTTCGCTACCAGCCCGCAGATCCAGATCATGGTGATGACGGTCGGCGCCATCAACAAGTTTGGCGACGAGCAATTGGCGCAGGCGGAAGAAGCAGACGAAGCAGCACGGCGCGAGAAATCAAAAAACGTGATGTATCGGCCGAATGAAAAAACGGGCGGCGAAAAACCTATTGATTTGATCCGAGCCACGCGTCCCATCATCATCGTGGACGAACCGCAAAGCGTAGAAGGCGGGCTCGATGGCAAAGGCAAAAAAGCCATGGAGCGAATGAATCCGTTATGCAATCTGCGTTATTCTGCAACGCCGAAACAAGCGCACCAAATGGTCTTCAAGCTGGACGCTGTGGACGCCTACGAACGCAAGCTGGTAAAACAAATCGAAGTGGCGTCGGCGTTGGTGCAAGGCGGGCACAACAAGGCGTACGTGAAGTTGGTTTCGGTCAGTAACAAGAAAGGCGTGATCCTCGCGAAAGTGGAACTCGATGTGCAGGCGGGGACCGGCGTAAAACGCGACACCTTCGAGGTGCAGGATGGCGACAATCTGGAACAAACCACGAAGCGGGCGGTGTACCACGATTGCCGGGTGGGCGAAATCCGCGTGGCGAAGGGCAAGGAATTTCTCGAACTGCGTTATCCGGGCGGCGAGTTATACCTGCGTATCGGTGAAGCGTATGGCGATGTGGAGCCGCTGGCGGTGCAACGGCAGATGATCCACCGGACCATCAAAGAGCATTTGGACAAGGAAAAACGGCTTCGTCCACAAGGCATCAAGGTGCTGAGCTTATTCTTTATCGATGCCGTGGAAAAGTACCGGAAATACGATGCTAGCGGCAATGCGGTCAAAGGTGAATACGCGCAGATCTTCGAGGAAGAATACCGGCGCCTTGCAAAACAGCCCGAGTACCAAAGCTTGTTCAAGGAAGTGGACCTGACGGCTGCGGCGGAAGAAGTACACAATGGATATTTCTCCATTGATAAAAAGAAGGTCGGTACCAAGACGGTCGAGGTCTTCAAAGACACGAAAGGCACGACCGCGGCAGATGACGACACGTATAGCCTGATCATGCGGGACAAAGAAAAGCTGCTGAGTTTCGATACTCCGCTGAAGTTTATCTTTTCGCATTCGGCGCTTCGCGAAGGTTGGGACAATCCGAACGTGTTTCAGATCTGCGCATTGCGCGAAATGGCTTCGGAGCAGCAACGCCGGCAGACGATCGGGCGAGGGTTACGCTTGTGCGTGAACCAGAATGGCGAGCGATTGCGTGGTTTCGACGTGAATACATTGACCGTAATCGCGACGGAGAGTTACGAAGACTTTGCCGAGAAACTCCAGAAAGAGATCGAAGACGATACGGGGATTCGTTTTGGTATCGTGGAATCGCATCAATTTGCGGGCATTGGCATGACGGGAGCGAATGGGCAATCGAAGCCGCTTGGTTTCGAGCAGTCGAAGGTGTTGTGGGAGCATTTGAAGACCGCCGGGTTCGTAAATGCGCAAGGCAAGGTGCAGGACACGTTGCGCACGGCGCTCAAGAATGGAACGCTGACGCTGCCGGGGCCATTTGCAGCGTTGTTGCCACAGGTGAAGGAGATTCTGCGCAAACTAGCGGGGCGGCTGGAGGTCAAGGATGCCGACAAACGCCGGCAAGTGAAGACGCGTCAGGCCGTGTTGCATGGTGCGGACTTCAAGGCATTGTGGGATCGTATCAAGCACAAGACGACGTATCGCGTGCAATTCGACAACGAGGCGCTGCTTTTGACATGCATTCAGTGGCTTGCTGATGCTCCGCCGATTGCGAAGACGCGACTGCAATGGCGCAAAGCAGACGTATCCATTGGACGGGGCGGCGTGGACACGAAAGAAACGTCGACGTCTGCCCCGGTGACACTCGATGAGGGCGGCGTTGAATTGCCGGACATTCTGACGGACTTGCAGGACAAGACATCGCTGACTCGCCGGAGCATTTACCGCATTCTCGTGGAAAGCGGACGATTGGATGATTTCAAGCGTAATCCGCAGCAGTTTATCGAATTGGCTGCGGAGATCATCAACCGCGCCAAGCGGTTGGCCCTCGTAGATGGGATCAAATATGAGCGCATCGGGGACGAGGTGTATTATGCGCAGCAGCTTTTCGAGACGGAAGAGTTGTTTGGATATCTCCAAATGATTGACGCGAACAAGTCGGTTCATGAACAAGTGATCTACCAATCGGAGACCGAGCGGACGTTTGCGGATGATCTGGAAAAGAACGAAGCGATCAAAGTGTACGCGAAGCTTCCGAGCTGGTTCAAGGTGCCTACACCGCTAGGTTCCTACAATCCGGACTGGGCGATTTTGGCAGACAAAGACGGGGTCGAGCGACTCTATTTGGTGGTGGAAACGAAGAGCACGCTGTTCGTGGACGAATTGCGGGACCGGGAGAGCAAGAAGATCGAATGCGGCAAGGCGCACTTCAAGGCGCTCGCGGTGGGCGAGTCACCTATGAAGTACGTGGTGGCCAAGTCCGTGGATGAAGTTCTCCGTGGGGGATAAACGCCAGACACACGACCATGTCAAACCCCCTTGCGTCGCGGACCAAGCTCTGGCAAGACTAGACGCATGGTCTTCGCGGATCTGAAAAACGACTTCGTTTTCCGGCGCATCTTCGCCAAGCACCCCGACATCCTCCGCGGCCTGTTGAACGACCTGCTCGATCGACAAGGTGACCGCATCATCGAAGGCATCGAATACCTGCCCAGTGAACAACTTCCGCTCGTCGCTGGCGCCAAGCTCTCCATCCTGGACGTCCGCTGTCGTGATCGAGCAGGCACGACGTTCGTCGTCGAGATGCAACTGCTTCACGTCGCCGGATTTGAGAATCGTACGGTCTACAATGCATGCAAAGCGTATTCGGACCAGCTCAAGGCCGGCGAGTCGTACACGAAACTGACCGACGTCATCGCGATATCAATCTGCGATTTCATGTTATGGCCAGATGCCGCGCAAGACGCCGCCAAAACATCACGCATACCCATGTTGAGCCGTTGGAACATGACGGAACGGGTCTCGGGCAATCACGGTCTTTTGCAAGTGCAGTATGCATTTTTGGAGCTACCTAAGCTCGCTGCGCGAAAGCCACAAACTCCGGCCGAGTTATGGGCTTGGCTCTTCGTGCATGGCCCCGAGCTGACCGAAGTGCCGCCGGAACTGCCCAAAGGGCCTCACCGCGAGGCAGTCGAGCTTGCCAATGAAGCAACATTTACAAAACTCGAGCTGGAGGCATATCGCAAGGTCATGGACGAGATTCAGCAAGCGCGTGAATATGGCGATGCACAACGAGCCGAGGGGCATGAAGCAGGGCTCGCCGAGGGGCATAAGTCAGGCCTTGCCGAAGGCCTCGCCGAGGGAAAACGTGACACGCTACTTCGGTTGATCAAGCGAGCCGGAATCGAGTTAACCAAGGCGGAGCTCGCCCGCATTCAAACTTGCAAGGATATCGCAATCCTCGATACGTGGACCGAAAATATCTTTGGGGCCAAGCAAAGCTCCGACCTGTTCGGTTGAAACGACGGCTTCGCGACATTTCCAAATTGACTTTCTAAAACGTTTGGGATGTCCTGCCCTCGGTCATGTGCCCTCCCCCTTCTGAGCAGGACAATCACGCACGAGGCACGACGGACGTCGATAACATCACTTCGGAATCACCGTCCATCGAATCACCTTCAATGGCGTTCCTTCGTGATTTGGCGCATGTCTCCGATCAACCGCCAAACGCCTTCGTCCTCCGAATCGCCCTCGAAGAAAACCCCGACCCAGCCGCCCCCTCGTCCCACCGCTTCCTCTTACGAAAGCGCCTTGGCGCTGGTGGATTCGGCATCGTGTACGAAGCACTCGATCGCGAACGTCATGCCACCGTCGCGCTCAAAGCCCTCCGTCGCAAAGACGGGCGGTCGATCGCCCGCTTCAAAAACGAATTCCGCTCGCTCGTCGAGACCGTGCACGAGAACCTCGTACAGCTCTACGAACTCCACGCCGAAGGCGATACCTGGTTCTTCACCATGGAGCTCATTCAAGGTGGTAACGCTCTGTCGTATATTCGCCCGTCCGGCGGCCCTTGCGATGTCCCTCGGCTGCGCAACGTGCTCCGACAACTCGCGGCGGGGCTTTCGTTCCTGCATCGTTCAGGCAAGCTGCACCGCGATGTAAAACCGTCGAACGTGATGGTGACTGACGAAGGGCGTGTGCTCATCGTCGATTTCGGCCTCGTCAGTGACATCACGGATCTCGACACCGCCAAAGTCGTGTGCGGAACACCTGCGTACATGGCGCCCGAACTTGCCGCGGGACTTCCCGCGAGCACCGCGACCGACTGGTACGCCGTCGGCGTGATGATCTACGAGGCGCTCACGGGGCAGTTGCCAGATCCAACCTCGCCGCCACGCACGCCGAGTACGCTCGTAACAAATGTGCCCGACGACCTCGATCAGCTCTGCGTTGATCTTCTCGCGCACAACCCCGAGTTACGCCCGACAGGACGCGACGTGTTGCGACGACTCGGACAAGCCGCGCACGATGTACGTCAAGACGAACGGTCGGGTGGAGGTGAAACGCTGTTCATCGGCCGAGCGTTACAGCTCGGTGAACTACGTGCGGCCCTCGTGATGGCGGAGCGAGGTCAGACCGTGACCGTGCTCGTCCACGGCCGCTCGGGCATGGGCAAAAGCTCTCTGGTGCAACGGTTTTTGCACGAGGTTCGCTACAGCACGCCTGAACGGCTCGTGCTGTCGGGGCGGTGCTTCGAACAGGAATCGGTCCCGTACAAAGGGATCGACGGGCTCATTGACGATCTCTGCCAACGTCTCCGCGAACGCTCCGCAGCGGACATCGCCGCAACGCTGCCAGCCGACTTCCCGATGCTCGCTCGCCTATTTCCGCAGCTCGAGGAAATCCCTGGTATCAGGTCGCCAATGCCTATCGGCTTGGGCGACGAGGGCGACGACGACCTCCTCCGCCGGCAACGAGCCTTCGTTGCATTACGCGAACTGCTGGGACGGACCACCGCGCCGGTGCCGGTGCTCGTGGTGGAGGATCTTCAATGGGGTGACCTCGACGCCACCGCCCTTCTTGGTACGTTGCTCAATGGGCAAACACCGTTGTTTCTTATGGTTTCTTATCGCATGGAAGACGCGGAGACAAACCCAGTTCTTGGAGCGTTTTTCGCCACGCTCGGCGCGCTCGAGGAGCGCATCGATGTGCGACGTATCGAAGTTGGGGCGCTTGACGATCACGACGCCGAGGCACTTTCCCGTGCGCTGCTGGCAGCCGACGACCGATCAGGCGTGGTGCTCGCTGAAACGACACGGCTCGCGCTGGTTGCTGAGGCGCATGGGGATCCGTTTCTGATCGCGGAACTGACGCAACATTTCACGACGGGTGCTCCTCACCCCCTGGCCAATGACGCGGTTTCATCGTGGAAAACTCCCCTCTCCACGGAGCGAAGCGTAGTTGGAGAGGGGCTGGGGGTGAGGCGCGAATTGCTGGCAAAACCTGTGGAACACCCTCTGAGTCGGTTGTTAGCGGCGCGAATCAGCGTGCTGCCCGAACCGACGCGACGCCTGCTGGAAATGGTGGCACTGGACGGCCAGCCGATCGCCCGCGTTGTCGCGGAACACGCCGCCTACGGGAGCGACGGCGTGTCGGAAGCGCTCGGAGCCATCAGCGTGCTGCGTAAGAAACGATTGATCCGCATTCAACGCACGCATGAAGGCGAGCAGCTCTTGCCTTATCACGATCGTATTCGGCAGACCGTGACTCAGGGGCTTGCCCCGAACACTGGCCGCTACCATCACCACAGGCTGGCCCTTGCGTTCGTTGCATCGGGAACGGCCGAGCCAGAGCGACTGCTCTTCCACTTCCGCGGTGCGGGCCAGCTCGACAACGCTGCCAACTACGCCGCCATCGCCGCTCGCAAAGCGCACGAAGCGCTCGCCTTCGACCGCGCTGCTCGCTTGTACCGCGAGGCGCTGGCATTGGGAAAACAAGGACTGCGTTTGGCGCTTGCTGATGCGTTGGCCGGTGCAGGACGTCCGCGGGAAGCCGCGCACGCCTACCTCGACGCCGCCCGCGATGTAGCTTCCGCCGAGTCGTTGCCCCTTCACCGTCGTGCGGCCGAACTCTTGCTCGGCGCGGGATACGTCGACGATGGGCTCGCGACGCTTCGCAACGTACTCAACGATGTCGACGTCAAGGTGTCCGCATCTCTTCCACGTTCACTGCTTGGTTACGCGACGCTGCGTCTACGTCTCGGAGCTCGGGGCCTTGCTTTCCGCGAGCGTTCCGAAAGCGCCGTTTGCAAACGCGATCTCTTGCGTATCGATGCGTGTTATGCCGCAGCTCTCGGCTTGTTCCTAACCAACCCGATCCTCGCTGCCGAATCGCAAGCGCGGCATCTCCTTCTAGCGCTCGAAGCGGGAGAGCCATTCCGAGTGGCACGCGCTCTCAGTTTCGAGGCTGTCTTCACCGCGGTTCAGCGGGGGCCGGGTAGCTCGACCGATCGTCTGCTGGAAACCGCGCGCTCCATCGAAAAGCGTTTGGCGCGGCCGTACCTCACGGGCATCGTTCATCTTTGCGAAAGCCAAGTCTTGCAGATCTGTGGGCGATGGAGACGCGCGCATGATCTCGCCGTCGAGAGCGAGTCCGTGTTGCGCCGGCACTGCACTGGCGTCTCGTTGGAGATCGACCTTGCCCGCTTCCGACGCACTGACCTCTTGTGGAACCTTGGCGAGGTTGCCGAACTCTCTCGTGTGGTGCCTGCGGTTGTCGAAGAGGCGCGTGAACGAGGCAACCGATTCCTCGAAATGACGGTACAACTCTCCAACGGATCGCTCTTGGGTCTCGTTGAGGGTCGCCCTGACCGCGCAAAGAAAGCTGTGGTCTCGACGCTCGAGCGGTGGCCGCGGGTGCCTGGATCCATGGTGCACGTCCGCGAGATCCGCGCATTGGCGAGAATCGCACTGTACGAAGGGCGTGGACATGAAACGCTTGCGTGTATCGACGACGGTTTGTCTGCGATGCGACGGACAGGACTGATCTTGGCTGCCACACAGACTGGCGAGCTACGGATTCTGCGCGCGCTGGCCGCGCTCTCGATTGGCGATGACGCTGCTGCTGCCAAGTACACCCGCGACTTTGCGCGCCTCGGGTTTCGCTGGACGCAGAATCCCGAACGAATTGTGAAGGCTGGGCTGGCCTATCGAGCTGGCCATGTTGACCACGCGATCGCGCTGCTTGGGCATGCCCGAACGATATCGCGCGAGCAAGGTGCGACACTCTATACGACAGCGATGTCGCGACGGCTGGGTGAATGGATGGGGGGCGCAGAAGGCCGCGCACAGGTGGAGGCGGCAGACGAATTGATGACGGGACAAGGTATCATCGAGCCTGAGCGTTTGACGGCGATGCTGCTTGGATGGGTTTGGCCCCGGCGTCAAGGCGTGGCCTCGCGACGCAAATCGGTATGGCAACGAAACCCACTGATCTAGTGCTTCCCCACTTTCTTGCATCTCCGGGACTTGCTCTGGTATACACTCCATGTGGCGACAGGAACATCCTCGCTGGGGAATCTACATGG
>JANORL010000738.1:0-3012 GCA_031415295.1 Polyangiaceae bacterium
GTGTTTGCAGTGGTCGCGGAAGCGCTTTATTTTCGAATTATTGGGTTGGAAAAACCCTGGCGTTGGTCATTGATTGCCAACATGGCCAGTTTTGGGCTGGGTTCGTTGTCGCGTGCGTATTTTGGAGTTCCGTGACACAACAGACGCACCGGACCAATTCATCGCCTTGGTCGCGCCGTTATCGTCCGCGCAAGCGCATGCACTCGTAATGCAAGCGGATACGCTTCATTCTGATCTTGCTGCGGCAATACTTCCACGATGAGCCGCACCGAAAATTTCGTAAACAGCGGCAATTTTTTGGACAATTCGGCAGGCAAATAGGTCGGGATTGGTTTGTCCCCCGACACGCCGTGCAACACCGCTCGAATCCATTGTGCCCCTGCGAGCTCCCGCATTCGATACTTGCGTTGTTCCAGCAACACGCGGCGAGAATGCACATCGAGGTAATCCGATGGCAACATCCGATTGGCCTTCGTCCACGCCTCGCGAATTCGTAACGAAAAATTCGCCGCTACGTCGGGAGACTGCCCCAAAGGAGTCGCCAGCGCTTCATTTGCCAAATCGACCGCTTCTTTCAGTTTCTTATCGCCAATCGCCAACGGGCCCGCAGCACTCGCAAGCACCTTCAACGTTTCGACTTCATCAAAAGGCAATTCGATTTCACCACCCACAACGCATAGCGGAGGTTCGAGCACCCCATCGTCATTGATCGCCGAATAGAGCGCATTCTCCACATCCACCGTCGGCGAAGCACGCGAAATCACCTTGGATACACGGGACTTGTCTTCTTTCGCCTTTTGCTCCGCCGTCTTTTCCGGCGGTTCACGTGAAGGCTTCCTTTGCGGCCGACCCAAATCGGGTTCGACGTACCCATCGGCGTCCTTCTTCTCTTCTGCTGCCGGCGGGTCGATCTCGACAATGCGTTTCCACACCTGATTTTCTTCAATACGCGGAGACAAACTAGGGTCGAACCACAACAAATCAACGAGCGTTCGTCCAGGAGATGGTCCGGACAAACTCGTCGACGTTCGGTCCACTGGGAGTTTATCTTCCTTTTCTTCGGGTAATGTCGTAGCGGCTGCATTCGACGCTTCGGCGGCCCCGAGAAACGCCGCAGTCGCCAACATATGAGGATCGGGATTGCCCGTACGCGAACGGTCCTTTTCCAACGAAGATTTACCAGAAGAAACCGACGATGGAGCTGGCGATGACGATACACCCTGGGCTCTTGATGCCGCAAGAACGGCAGCTTGGCCAAAGGTTGTTCCAGTCGATCCCACGGACGTCATCGGCGCACCAAGCGCCGGTTGTACGGAGACGCCCGCAATCGTTGGTGCAAAACTCCGCATTGGTGGCGGAGGCGCCAACCCGGGCCCGGATGAAATAGACACAGGCGGCGCTGATCTCGACATCGTCGCCGCAGATGGCGCAGTTTCCACACCTACCGCACGATGCCTCGCCATCGCCAAACTCGGTGGCGCTACTTGATTCGCACCAATCATTTGTGAAACCGGCGGAGGGGGAAGCACTTGCCCACCTTGCGCCGGCAGCTTCACGACAGGCATTGCCGCTGTCGTCCGTAATGATCCGGGCACCGCTGGTTTAGACGCCGATTCTGGCGCGCCCGTTCCTAGCCACGTCGGCGAACGCCCCTTACCGGCTGGCGCAGTAAATATGCTTGTCTCGCCAAACGCTTCGGTATTTTTCGGTGGTAATGGAGGCAATGGACGAGTTGGCGAACCACCCTGGGGGCGTTTGGCGCCAGGATCCCACGGCAATGCTGGCGACTTTGCCGACGCAAAAGGTAATGCAGTTGGACGGTCCTCGTCCAGCGCATCGGCATTCGTATGCGTCAAATCGAAATCGTCGATTTCATTGGCTACGTGCTTCTCCGGGATACTCGGCAAATGCGCACGTCCAGGAGCATCGGGAAAACGCACCGATTCCCCTGGAAACTCGACCCCAATGAAGATCGTCCCCGGTTGGTCTCGGCCATCCAACGGAAGTTGCCCACGAAATGTCACCGTACAAGCGGCACGGTTGGTATCGATCCACAACGTATCGGCCACGAGCGCCAACTCCCAAGGCGGAAGTCCGTCAATTTCAACGCGCGTTCGCGGTTTTACTCCAGGTAAACGCGTCACGAGCCGTGCGATTTCCGGATGCAAATTCTCGAGCACGATGGTTTCGTCCGCGCGAATTTCCTCAACCAACTGATCCAACGGTGCTGATTGGAAATACGAACCGTCGAAGTCCATACCGAGCGGCGTTTCGGTCCACTGCCCGTCCAAAAACACAGAAGCTGACGAGCCGAGTTTTTCTTGCCGCACTGGCCAACGTGCGGCAAGTGGCCCCAAGCCCACGGTGGGAATCAAAGCTTCGAGGTCGACATCGACAAGCGCAGGCGGTTGCAAATTCGCTACACTTCGCCGACCATAGTTATCCACAATCGACGAATCTACGCCGACCGGATTCCATGACCCCTCGCCGCCCGCTGCACGCTCATAACGCAGCGACATTTGCGTCCAACGCGGCCCTTCAACGAGCAACCCTTCGGGAGAAAATGTTCGTTGCCCGTGCACTTCGACGGACTTGTCCAATTGTCCAACGATAAGTCGCGCGAACAACGACCGAACCGGCTCGCCTCGCGGCGCATGCGCACTTCCGACGAGTAACACTTCGGGACTTGGTTTGTAAGGTACGAGGTCCGATGGCGCATAAACGCTCTTTTGCGGATCATCGTCCCAATGATTGTCCTGGTCGTTGATCCCATCAGGTTCGACGGCAATCTTGGCGGTTCCAGGCGTCAACGAAAACGTCGCTTTGCAAACGATCGTCAACGTCCATAACCCAGGCTGTTCCTGCCAAACAAGGGAACTCGTCAGAAATGGCGGGGAATTGATGATGCGCATGAGCAATGGATCGTCGTTGATTCGTGGATATCACCGAAACCTATGGAATGCAATGCTTCGAGAGCTTTGCCGCCCAATTCCTTCGACGCGAACGGCAGCC
>JANORL010000739.1:0-1794 GCA_031415295.1 Polyangiaceae bacterium
GCACTTTGCGCGTCGGTATCCATATCGGTCACGAACGCGCGATCGATTTTCAGCTCGTCCAGCGCCAGATTCTTGATGTACGCCAGCGAGGAATAGCCGGTGCCGTAATCGTCCATCGACAGCCGAACGCCCAGTGCATGCAACTGCCGCAAGGTTTCGGCGGCGCGGTCCGGATCTTCCATCAGCGCGCTCTCGGTGAGCTCGAGACAAAGCAACTTGGGCGCAACCGCGTATTTGCCGATTGCGGCACCGACGAAAGTAACGAGTTCCTTGTCGAGCAAATCGCGCGCGGAAATATTGATCGAAATTTTCAAGGCGTGCCCTGCGGCCTGCCATTCGCTGCACTGCTTCACGGCGGTGTCGATCACCCAGCGCGTGATCATCTTGATGTTGCCGGTTTGCTCGGCAAAGGGAATGAATTCGACCGGCGGAACGTTGCCGCGGGTCGGGTGGTGCCAACGGATCAGCGCTTCCACGCCCGTCACCTGGTCGCTGGCGATATTGAATTTCGGCTGGTAAAACAACACCAGTTCGCCGTTCTCGATGGCGCGGCGCAGTTCGCCCAGCAGCGAAAGGTGTTCCTGCCGGTGTTCTTCGAGCCGCGTATCGTAGACCGCGAAACCGCTCTTGGCGCGCTTGGCTGCGTACATGGCCACGTCGGCGTGGCGCAGCAGCGTGTCGGCATCTTCGCCATGCTGCGCGAAGTAGACGATGCCGATGCTGGTCCCCACATCCATCGGCTGTCCGTCCACCGTGATCGGCGTCTCGAGCGAATGGATAATCTTGTGCGCCACGGTGTTGGCGCGCTCGGGGTCGCCGGACGGCATCAGGATCGCGAATTCGTCGCCTCCCAGACGCGCCACCGTATCCGATTCGCGCAATAGACGACGCAGACGTGTGGCCACTTCCCGCAGCACCTGGTCGCCGGTCGGATGTCCCAGCGTGTCGTTCACATATTTGAACCGGTCCAAGTCGAGCATCATCACGCTAAGCGGAAGGCCGTTGCGTTTCGCAATCATCAACGATTGTTTGAGCCGATCGTAGAACATCGCGCGATTCGGCAGGCCGGTGAGGTGATCCTCGAAAGCGAGCCGCAGGTTTTCTTTTTCACGCGTGACAATGCCGTTGAGCATGAAATTGAAACTCGACGCCAGCGCACCGATCTCGTCCTTCCGCTCGACTTCGACGGTCTGCGCGTAGTCGCCCTGCTCGATGCGACGGGCCACACCGGCCAGCTTGTTGATCGGCCCCGTGATCTTGCGGGCGATGAGTACGCTGCCAATCACCGAAAGGAGGATGCCGACTATCGCCAATATCAGAAAAGCGTTGCTGACGCGATTGAACGGCTTGATACCTTCGGTAAGGGAACGCTGCAACACCGCCACGATTTGCGTTTCGCCCTGCTGGTCGATCTTGGTCAGGCGCGCCTCGAATTCCTGCGTGTCCAATTGAAGCTTCATGCTGGGATTGCCTGCGTCGGCGCCGGCAATACCCGGAAGCAGCCCGGCTCGCATGGGTGCGGCCAAGGTCGAAGCATGGACGTTCCAGGCGGAATTGCCTTGTCGGCTCAAAAACGAAACGTCGAGCATCGTCAGCTTTTTTAAGTCACCTGCGGTCTTGTCGTCGATATCGAAACCCACACCTACCCAGCCAATGGCTGTCGGCGCCAACACAGGTACCACCACCAATTGCGTGAGGCGGCCATCCATGGTCACGATGCCGGACGCCTTGCCGTTAGCTTCAGCTGCCTGGGTCAAATGCGGGAATCCAAAAGGTTTCGGTTGTGCGTCCGTA
>JANORL010000740.1:0-1587 GCA_031415295.1 Polyangiaceae bacterium
TCTTCATGATGCCGATGGATATACCCGTCTCGCACCCTCGTGCCAAGTTCTCTTCACGCATTCCGCTTACCCCCCACTCGACCTATCGCCATCACCTTCACCGCTCGGGGCGCCGTTTCATATTGATCCTGTGCTGGATGCACTTCCGCAATGACGCGCGCACGGAAACGTTTCCACATCGGGAGCTTTTTCGCGAGGTCCACCGGAATGTACGCAATGAGCGGTGCTTTTTCAGACGGTAGCCACAGCAAACACCGCAAGTACGTCCCGCCAAACACTTCGCGCTTTTGATACGACCGATTCGCGAGAAGTCCACGCTCGATTTGCTGATCCAAATAGTCCGGCGGCAACGCCTTTTTCTCCTTCGCAAATGCGTCGCGAATTCGCGAAGTGAGTCCTTCACTCACCGCCGGCGTCGCCACGAGACCGGGTACTTGAATGAACTCTTTCGCTACATTTACTGCCGCTTTTAATTGTTCGTCGGCAGGGGTCACGAGCGGCGTGGCTGTCGACATTGCGGCTTTTAATGCTTCAAGTTCATCGAACGGTGTTTCCAGTTCGCCCGAGAGCAATACAAGCGGTGGCGAAAACTTCCCATCTTCGGCAATTGCACCATCCAATGCTTCTTCAACGCCTTTGGCATCCGTGCGTAATCCTTTGGCGAGCACCTCGAAAACTTCCTGGCGGTCCTCCAATTCCCAAGGTTCTCGTGCACCGTCGACAATTTCGAGGTCCCGTGCGCGTGGACTATGCTCGAGTGCGTCGAGCACCTTTTTCCACGCTGCAACTCGCCGAATTCGCGGAACACTGTCCGGATCGAACCACAGGAGTTGCAGCATCTCGGCGCTCGCTTCCGCACGCACACGTTCGCCTTCTGCGACCACAAGCGGACGAGCATCACGTTTGGGCGCAGTCCACGCTGACGCCCCTGCCGCTGCATTCGATGCGGCCAATGCGCCATCTTGACTTGCACGATCTGTGCTCAGAACGGGTACCGATGCCGCCGCTATGGCTACAGCCGCTGCCGCTTCGCCAATCGTTTCGCGCGGCGCTACGACCACCGGAGCTGCTGTTGGCGCCCCCGAAGCCCAAATGCTCTCCGGCTTCGTTTGCGGGGGAGCCGCAGTCACCACCGGAGGTACATACGCCGGCGGTATGATCCCCGGGGGCGCAACCGGCGGCGTAACCGATTGCGGTGTCAAAGGAAGACGGGGCGCAGCCGCGGGTTGAGCAAACGGCAACGCTGCACCCGCAACATTGCGTATGGCGTCGCTGCCAGGATTCTGCTTGCCCCCTCCGGCAAATGGCAACGCTGGCCCCGATGCTTTGGACACAAACGGTCCCATCATTGTCATCGCCGCCAAGTCTTCCACTTGCTGCTCATCCACGCGTTGCGGAGGCAGCGTCACTTGTAAATCCTCCGGAGCCCCGCTCTCTGCTGTTCCACCGTCGAGCGTCACCGATATCTGCCCCGCTTCGTCCGCCGAACGAAGCCCGATTCTCCCCCGCCAAACCACAGTGCACACGCATCGATCCGTATCCACAAACAGCGTGTCCCCGACAAGCGCGATCTCTTCGCGTTCGCCC
>JANORL010000741.1:0-1989 GCA_031415295.1 Polyangiaceae bacterium
TGCACGCGTTCACGTATTCCCAAAATCCCTACGCCTGTCGATGGTTCGTCGGTGGGCGATTTGGGCTTTCGCTGGGAAATGCCAATTCCATCGTCGGCAACTGACAAACACAAACGATCTTCACGAATCTCGACGTTCACCTCGACCTCCGACGCTCCTGCATGGCGCACGACATTGGTAAGCGCTTCTTGAAGCATGCGAAATGCTGCAATGGTGATTCGGTCGTCGAGCCTGCTGATTTCGCCGTCCATGGATAATCGGCAGGTCAAACCACTGCGTTCTTCCGTGCGTTTGACCAACCATTCCACGGCGGCGCCCAAACCCAAATCATCGATCACCCGCGGCCGCAAATCCGTTACGAGATTACGCGTCGACTGCGCCGTGCGTTGGAGTAGATCCTCGAGATCGTCCAAATTTGCCCGAATCTCGAGCGGCGTTTTGTTGTAACGCATTTTGGTAAAACCCAACGCATACCGCAGTGCCGAAAGTTCTTGACCAAGTTCGTCGTGCAGCTCGCGGGCGATACGCGTTCGTTCGAGTTCCTGTGCGGATTCCAAATGGTTGAACAATTTTCGCAGTTCTTCCGTTCGCTCGGCCACGCGTGATTCAAGGCGTTTACCATATTCGCTCAATAAAGCCGCTTGACGAAAATTGTCTCGAACCAACACGAATTGGCTGTGACCAAAGGCGCTACTGATGACGACGCTGCAGATGAGAAAACTGATGCAAAGCGCAGCATACTTGGATTGCAAGTGTTGCGGCGTGAGGACGAAAAGACCGAGTCCAAAAGCCAGAGCCAAGGCGGCAGTCAAGAGGATTCGTCGGGGCAATACGACGGGAATCGGTATACTGGCCAGAACTCCAACATAAAGCGTATACACGTTGGGAACATCGGGGCCTCCAACGCTTGCCGCCGCCGCCGTGGAAACGAAGCAACAACAGCATGCCGCGAACGAAAATGCATAATACATCCATGGGTGCGCTCGTTTGATCACGGAACACAGAAGAAATCCGCCCGTAACAATGGTCAGAATCGTGCGAACCTGAATGAGCGCGGGAATATGGTGCGGCAGGGTGGGGGCAAAAACGATCCAGTCGAGAGGCCAAAACAAGAGATTCAGTGAGAATACAGCGCCAATAATGAGGCGACCTTGGCGCACGATACGCTCCTGACAATAGACTCGAAATGCCAGTTCGATGCCGACAAGTGACGAGTCTGCGGATGTGGATGTCGACGAAACTGCTGTTTCCATGGGGCTCGGTCCATTCAAGCGATCATGTGCGGTAACCACCGTCACTCAAACTTTTACCATGGGGAACCAAAACTCGAACCATGGCGCGGCGCATCGTGCGCCTGTAGGGTCGAGGTTGACAGGAGAATTTCTCATGCCGGGATCAAATTGCCAGATATCAGCAGGTTCGTCGACCCAATCCGTTTCGTCGACGTCTTCTTTGCCTGGGTTGCGTTCGATGTTTCTGCTCGGAGCGCTTTCCATGATGGCGCTCACGCCGGGCTGTGGCGCGAAGGATGATGACGAGGGCTCATGGGCTCTGGAGGACGAAGGCGTGACGGCAACAGCGGAAGAAGCGGTGGTTATTGCCGATGCTTCTACGAGCGTCGTTGGGGCATTGAATGGTGATTTGAGCGTGGATGCGCAAGGCGCAGCAACGTATTCGATACCGATCAACGTTCCGCCAGGGATTCGTGGTGTCGAGCCCAAGTTGTCCTTGTCGTATCGAAGCGGTGGCGGTAATGGATTCGTCGGCGTTGGCTGGGCGCTCGGCGGTTTGTCCATGGTGACGCGTTGTCCGCGAACGCTGGCGCAAGATGGCGTCCGCGGGGGCGTCAATGGCGATGCCAACGATCGCTTTTGCCTTGATGGGCAGAGGTTGATTGCCGTTCCTGGCAGTACATACGGGGCGCATCTTTCGGAGTACCGAACTGAAATTGAATCGTTCAGTCGTATTATTGCATATGGCCCGTGCGGC
>JANORL010000742.1:0-11323 GCA_031415295.1 Polyangiaceae bacterium
CGTGCCCGGCTTTCAGAGCAGCAGGGGGGCCGGGGGGTGAGGCGCGAACCTCACCACTTTACGAGTACTTTTGGCGGGTTGATCTCGACGCGCAGGTTGTTCACGTCGAGCAAGACATCGAGATAAGCGCTTCCAGGCTTGGACATGTCCACACCCTTGGGCTCGACACGCGGCACCAACGACTCGGGCGTGATCGCGTTGACGTCTTCGTTCGATCCCACGAGACGCACTTTTACAGTCGGCGGCGTCGTCGTGGCGCGCGTGATTCCCACGACTTCGACACGTAGGTTGGCGAATTCTTTTTTCGCGAGCTCGCGTGCGATCTCGACGGTAGCCATCACCGAATCGACATCGTACGAAACGAGTTTCGGTGGTTTGTCCAAAGGTAACGGACGTCGATACACGCCTTCGGTCAAACCGGTCACGTCAAACGCCGCCGAGCGTGCGAATTGAATGCCATCGACGATCGACCGAGGACCACGCGCCTGCACGTTGGTGGGGTCGGAGCGAATCACTCCTTTGACTGCAAACGATGGCGCCGGTTCACCTGTACGCGCGATCTGCACGGGGATGCTGTGCGTGACGACGTCGTCCCAACGAATCTCGATCGAAGGCGGATTGATCTCAGTGATGGACACGCCTGCAGGCGTTCGAAACATGTTCGGCTGCAGATCGATGTTCGTCTCGCGACCACTACGCAGGTTGAGGTTCAGCGTGCCGAGATCGTCACTGCGCAAGTCATCCAGTTGCGTGCGTGTGCCTCGCAGCGTGACTTTCACTTCGGCTGGAACCTGCGTCAGAATCTGCCTGTTGGCGCTTTCCGGCGGCATGATCGTCACGATGCTGACCGACACCGTGCGCTCGGCGTTTTCAGCACCGTGAATGAACGCGTAGATGCCAAGGGCGCAGAGCAACGACAGGATCTTGAGTCCGATGTTGTCGAGAAATGCGTCACGAACCGTTTCGCGAATTCCACCTTTGGCTGTCATGTTTCTTCCCCGGGTGGTGGTCGTGGAACGTCTTCATTCACGCGTGCCGTGCTGGCCGCACCAGGCAACGTCGTGGGTGCTCGATCCGAAGGACTCGACGAGGGCGACCGATCGGATGTGGGAGGTGGTGGCGCGATAGATTCTTGGGGCACAAACGAACTCGTGGGAATGGGCCGCGGTGTTGTCGTTGCCGACGAGTTTGTCTCACCGGACAACGTTGCCCGGGGCATGGCCGATGAAACAGGACCAATGCGCGTAGTGACTGTTGTTGCGATTCGCGGTGTCGTTGGCGATGGGACGATCGATGGCGACGTTGTCCGGACCGGCGGAGCGGACGGCGCACGCGATGGAGTCGTTGAAGGCACCGCGGTGTTGCCGGAAAGCGTCGTGGTTCCCGGTTTGCGTGTCGCTGTTGCTGGTTGCTTCTTCCGCGATGCGCGACCGAATTGCCCCAGGAGCATCGTGCGCAACGCTTGACCGTCCAAGTTCAAGACGATGTTGCCGCTGAAGCAGCAACTGATCGTTCCACGTTCTTCGCTCACGACGACAACGACCGCATCGGTTTCTTCCGTGATACCGAGTGCCGCGCGATGGCGCGAACCGAGACTCGCATCGAGCACCTTGGTTTCGGGCATCGGAAAGAAGACACCAGCGCGCGCAATTTTTAGATCGCGGATGAGTACAGCGCCGTCATGGAGTTTGTTGACGGACTCCGGGACAAACATGCTGACGAGCAGTTCGCGCGTCACGACAGACTCGATCGCAATGCCTTCGCTCTTGCAGAACTCGAGCACGTTCGCGTCTTGCTCGAAGGCGATGATCGCGCCCATGCGATGCCGAGCGAGTTCCGTTGCAGAAGCGACGACTTCTTCGATCACACGTGACTGTTGTTCGCGACCACTTGCGAGCCACGCCCGCGAACCCATACGAATGAGCGCACGCCGGATGTCGTTCTGAAAGACGACGACGATGATGAGAATGACCGACCCGAGAACCCACGAAAGGATGGTGTTGAGCGTCGTGAGCTGAAACGTTTTGGCCGCTAGATAAAGAAGAAAAACGATGCCGAGGCCGATGCCCATTTGCATCGCGCGCGTGCCACGCATCACGAGAAGCGCGCGGTAGATGACGTACGCGACGATCAAAATGTCGACGACGTCCCGCACGACTTGCGCGAAGGAACGAGCAGCGAAGAGGCGTACAAGGCCTTCGAGCATTACGCGTGCACCTTCCCATCGATGGCTGATGCAATCGCGAGCGCTTGCACGATGGCGGCAACGTCATGCACTCGAACGATCGCCGCACCTCGACGAACACACGCCAAAACGGCGGCGATTGTCCCGCCAATCCGTTCGGTAGGAGCCGCAAGGGGCGCACCTTCGCCCGCGGCGATACGCGCTAGAAACGACTTGCGACTCGGTCCCACCAGAACAGGAAACCCCAGAGCGCAAAGTTCTCCAAGTCGCCGGCACAGTTCTATCGATTGATGGGCGTTCTTGGTAAAACCAAGGCCCGGATCGAGCACCAAGTCCTCTGGCGGCAAACCCGCGGCGAGCGCACGATCGGCCGCGACGGTCCATTCTCGCGCGACATCGGCGACGACATCTCCGTACGCGGCGTCGTCGTACACGGAAAAACCCTGCATCGCCGTCATCGATCCCCGGGCGTGTGTGAGCACGAGCGACGCTCCCGCATTCGCTGCCAGTTGGCCGAGTTCTTTTGCGGGATCGAGTGACACTGTGTTCACGATGCTCGCACCTTCTTCGAGCGCCCACGCGGCAACAGCAGGTGATGTCGTGTCGATGGAGACGAGCACTCCAAGGGCACGCGCGTTACGGATCGACAAACCAATGCGCCGAATTTGCTCAGAGGCTTCTACGGGTTCCGCACCGGGTCGCGTCGATTCGGCTCCGATGTCGATGATCTGCGCACCCTCTGCAACGAGTCTACGCACGTGCTCGTCTGCTGCGGCATCGTCGAGACACAAGGCACCGTCGGAAAATGAGTCCGGCGTGCGATTACAAACCCCCATGACAAGCGTGCTCCGTCGACTCGAAATCAGCGATCGGAGCAGAGACGCCATTGGGTGTGGGTAGCAAGTTTCGAGCCGAGCGGCAATCGCGGAACATGACGGATGATCGTGCAGTCGTTGCAACTCGAAATGGTCGAACGTGACAAGCGACATGGTCACGTTCGTCGATGTGCAAAACGGATGTCGCGTGTGATGTCGACAGCGCTGACTCGAAACCAAATGACTGATAGGGATTCAGTTCGGCCAAACATCACGGCCGCGTTTCGAGCGTTTCGATGTTAGCCACGCGTGTTCGAGCTGGGGGCACGGCCGGCCTTGTGCTGAGCCTGATTTTTGCCGCTTTGTTCACGATGCTCGGCACGTTCGACCTGTACGTGCCGTCGCTCGCTCCGCGTCTTGGGAGCGAAACGTCTGTCGCACTGCGTATTCCTTACGGTCCGCGCATCGTACGCGACGCACGTTCGGGGCGTTTGTCCTACGAGCACGCGCGCATCATCGTGCCGCGCGGGACGGTACTGCGCGAAGACAACGACGAACATCGCGCAGCATTTGCCTACGAGTCGACACGCCGACCACCCGCCTTCGCTCGCCTCCTTTCCTACTACGTCATCCACTTCATCGTCTGCCTGATGCTCACGTCGTACATACGGCGCTTCGGGCAAAATCGCGTGCGACTGCTCCGCGCTCAGATCGGCTTGTTCGCGCTGATGACGGCCACGTTGGTGATTGCCAAAGGCATCCTGCTACTCACAGCGCTGCCTGAATTTTGGCTGCCGATGGCGACGGTGCCGCTTTGGGTCGCTCATGCGTTCGATCGACGAACGGCGTTTCTCGTGGACCTCGCCGTGGCCTTCGTGGCTGCGTCACTGCTGCGATTCGATCACATCCTTTTGTCGGTCCTGCTCGTACGTGGCGTCGCCGCGACTTTGTTCCTTTTTGACCGCAAACAACCGCGACACATGCTCATCGCAGGCTCGCTCGCGGGCCTCGCTGGTGCCGTTGCGTTCGGTGCGCTCACGGTCGTTTTCGAAGGCAAACTCGACGTGCTCGAGGATCTTCTCCGCGGGTCGAGTTCCAACATTCTCGCGTGTATTGGCGGCGGCATTCTCTCGGGGCTTTTGGCGCGGGCGTTTCGTGATCCGGCCGAAGCCAGTATGGGTCAGGTTTCGCGAGAAAAACTGCTCGACTTGACCGATCTCGAACAACCACTGCTCAAAAAAATGGCCTCCGAAGCTCCAGGAAGCTGGGAGCACGCAAGGGCCATGGCCAACCTTGCCGAAGCCGCGGCGAGTGCGATCGGAGCCGATGCTCTGCTCACGCGCGTCGGCGCCTACTACCACGACCTCGGAAAAACCGTTCAGCCTAAGTACTTCGTGGAAAACCTCTTGCATGGGGAACGTTCTCCACATGAAGAGCTCGAGCCTGAAGTTTCGGCCGACGCGATCATGACGCACGTCGTGCTCGGAACGAAGATCCTGCGGGATGGAAGGATTCCGGAACCAGTCGTCGAATTTGCGTACACGCATCACGGCACGCAGGTCGTCGAGTTTTTCTGGCACAAGTGCAAAGCAGCGGGCAATCCGCGTGGCCTTACGCAGGAGTATTTTCGTTACCCAGGCATGAAGCCGCAGACGAAGGAAACGGCCATCCTGATGCTCGTCGATTCGATCGAGGCAGCGAGCCGAACGATTTTTCCGCCGGAACAAAAGAAGTTCGAGGAGATGATTCAGCGCGTCGTTTTCATGAAACTTGGCTCCGGGCAACTCGACGAATCGGGTCTCACAATCGAAGATCTGCGTATCGTCACCACGCGAATGGCCACGACGCTCGTGAACCTCTACCACGGTCGCATCAAGTACCCGTGGCAGCGCGATGCGGCGGCTGCGAAAGAAGGCCCGAAAGACGCAGAGAAAACCCCGGTTGGTCCGGCCACACCACCGACGAAAGCGGCCGAGCCCGAGACGCAAACGAGTGAACTGGTGCCGAAGACCGTACGCGGAGGCGAGCCTAGCGAAACGAAAAGTGCGCCAGGCTGATTCAGCACGAATGTTTGTGCTCCAAAGGATGACACCGAACCCAAAGCCGAGGAGTGTCCATTGATCGAGCAGAGTTTTACCAAGGCGCTTTTTCACGGGGTTATCCCGGACGACATGATCTTTCCGTATCCCGAGATGTCCTCGGACGAACGGGAAACCCTGTCGATGCTTCTGTCGAACGTGCGAAGGTTTTTCGACACCAACGTCGACTCCGCAAAGATCGATCGCGAAGGCGAGATTCCGGTCAGCGTGCTCGACGGCTTACGCGAGCTCGGATTGTTTGGCCTCCAAGTACCTACCCAATATGGCGGCTCGGGTTTGTCCGCGGCTGGGTACGCACGCGTCATGCAGGAGGTTGGTGGCCTCGATGCTTCGATCGGCGTGACGCTCGGAGCGCATCAATCCATCGGTTACAAGGCGTTGCTCCTCTTTGGTACAGCCGAGCAAAAAGAACGGTATTTGCCGCGCTTGGCGACGGGCGAATCCGTGGCGGCGTTTGCTTTGACCGAGCCAGCCACTGGATCGGATGCCGCGGCGATCAAGACCCGCGCTGAGTTGTCGTCGGATGGATCCAGCTATGTGATCAACGGATCGAAGATCTGGATCACGAATGGAGGATTTGCCGACATCTTCACGGTGTTTGCCCGGACAAGCGCCATGGAAGAAGGCTCCAAGCCGAAGATCACCGCGTTCTTGGTCGAGCGATCGATGGGCGTGAAAAACGGACCCAACGAACACAAGCTCGGCATTCGTGGTTCGTCGACGACCGAAATTTTCTTGGAGGACGTACGAGTTCCCAAAGAAAACGTCATCGGTGAAGTGGGTAAAGGCTTCAAAGTCGCGATGGAAGTCCTGAACAACGGACGTCTCGGTCTTGCTTCGGGCTGCGTCGGTGTATCGAAAACGCTCTTGCGTTTGGCAGTCGAACGGGTGAACGAGCGTCGAGCGTTTGGACGCAATATCGGTGAATTCGGCCTCATCAAAGACAAGATCGCGCGCATGTTGGCAGAGACGTATGCGCTCGAATCGATGACGTACCTGACGGCGGGCATCATCGATTCGAAGGTTGCCGACTACTCACTCGAGAGTGCGATCTGCAAAGTGAAGGGGTCGGAGATGTTGTGGAGCGTCGTCAACGACACGCTCCAGATCGCTGCGGGCATTGGTTACATGCAGGAGTACCCGTACGAACGGATCCTTCGTGATTCGCGGATCAATCTGATCTTCGAAGGAACCAATGAGATCCTACGTTGTTTCATCGCGTTGTCGGGGATGGCGAGTCCTGGCAAGGCGTTGGCGGAAGTCGCTCGCGCGATGCGTGAACCCATCAAAGGGTTTGGGCTCTTGGGCGACTTTGCGATTCGTAAGGCGCGTGCAGCGTTTGGCCGGGAACGTATATCGCGTGCGCATCCTCTCTTGGCCCGTGAAACGGTGATCTTCGAGGAGTACGTCTCAGAACTTGCAGCTCAAACGGAAAATGTCCTGCGCAAACATGGACGCGACATCGCGGAGATGCAGTTCACACAGCAACGAATCGCCGACATGGCGATGGATCTGTATGCGATAGCCGCGTGTTTGTCGCGAACAACCCGAGCCATCGAGCGGCGAGGTGAAGATGGCGCGCGTCGCGAGATCGATCTGTGTTCGCTTTACACAATGATGGCCCACAAGCGTCTGCGGCAGATCGTGTCCGACTTTGCCCGTAACGATGACGAACTGCGCAAAGTGATCGCGAGCCGCGCCTACAGCGACCGTGGGTATCCGTTCGACGTGCTCTGATCGACGTGTTTTGGCGTTTCGGCGCGAGCCTTGCAGGCAGCCGAGTTCGTGCATGCTTTGCCCTTTCGTATCGATGTCGCCGGTCCCTCCAATCAGCACGATGTGCTCGGTTTGTTGGCCGAACACATGCCCGGAACAAACGTCTCGGCGCGTTTCGCGTGGATGTACCAGAAAAACCCGCACGGCCGCGCCTTGACGGTCATTGCGTACGATTCACGGACAAACGATCCGCTCGGTGTCACCAGCGTTTTCCCGCGACGACTCATGACCGGCGGACGCATTTTTCTGGGAGCCATAGGCGGAGATGCTTATGTGCGTCCGGCTGCTCGTCGGCGTGGCGTCGCGACCGCGATGCACGCGGCGTTGCTCGAACGCATGAAGAGCGAAGGTGTCGACGTGATGTTCGGTCCGCCAGTGCCGAACAACCTGCGCGCGCTCGAGCGTGCAGGGTCGGTCGTCGTCGCGCACGTGCGACGTTATGTGCGTCCTGCCTGGTTACACACGGCGCTACGCCCGCTGTCACGGCTCCGTGTTGGTCGCGACGCGCGACTCGATCCCATCACGGACGCCGCTCGACACATTGAAGCGATCTTCGAGCGCACCGCGGATCCGTCGTACGTCATCGCCGTGCGCGACGCGGCATTCTTCAAGTGGCGATTTGCCGACAACCCTTCTTCGGTGCAACGAGCATATGTCGTGAAACACGAGGGTCGGGTGGTTGGCGTGTGTGTGCTGGAGCGGAAAGACAAACACGTAGCGATCGTGGATCTCGTGGCTCCAACCGAACACTACGCGCGGGCGCTTCAGGTTGCGCTCCTGGCTTCCGACGCAAGTTCGTTTGTCCTGCAACTAAATGAACAGGGACCATTTGCGAACGAACTTCTCGGCGCGGGCTTGTTACCTCGAGAACGCAAACCGTTTCAGGTCATGGCCACAACAAACCAAGAGCCGAACATCTTCGATGCTTCACGTTGGTACTACACGTGGGGGGATGGCGATTTGGATCGAGTTCTGTGAGGGTGGTTCGCAGGCATCGCTCCTCACCCCCTCACCCACCAGAGATGAAAGCGGATCACAACGATCTCGGGGGGTATGGGAGGCGTAGCCCCCATCGTAAACTGGCTAGAGTGCAAGAGTCGGGTCGCGCAGCGAGCCCGACGAATGCACTGACTAGGGCCGTTCGAGCGTAAGCGAGAACGTGCCCGGCTTTCATAGCAGGGGGAAAAAGAGCGGTGAGGTTTGTCCGGATCCCCCTCTCCACGCAGCGCCGTAGGCGCGAAGTTGGAGAGGGGGTGAGGTGCTTCAAATCGAAGCGTCGTTCAGAGCGGCGGTCGCTTCGGCCATTTGATCGGTCCAGGTCGGATCGGGCGTCGAGACAAACTCGCCGATGGCTCGAGCTTCTTCGCCTGCTTCGATGGCGTGGCGCGCATCGCTCGAACCGGTAAGAAGATCGAATGCGGGGATCGTGTCGACGTATTCGTACCGTTCCGTACGAAATGCAAAACGGTCGCTGTTTTGGCGACGAGCGAGCGCGACGAGCGCCACGTACGTGGCCACGGGTCGAAACGACGAGATGTCGGTTGGATGAATCTGGACGCCACCGCAAATCTGCCCAGCGTGTTTCTGAAATGTTGGTCGAAACGTGATCGGTCGAGCAACGAAGCCAGTGAGGCCCGTGGCGCGTAGCCCTTGTGCCAAGCGATGGCCGTCAATCCATGGAGCACCAACGATTTCGAACGGCCGTGTCGTGCCGCGCCCCTCGGACAGGTTGGTTCCTTCGAGCAAACAACCTCCGGGGTACACGAGCGCCGTTTCAAACGTCGGCATGTTGGGCGAAGTGATGAAAAAAGGTCGGTCCCACTGGTTTGCCAGCGTGTGGCGTTCCCAGTTTTCGACCGTGACGATCGAAAGGGCGTTGCCAAGTTCGATGCCACTACGCTTTGCGAACAAAGCAACGACTTCACCGATGGTGAGCGAGTGACGCACTGGAATGGGTTCGAGACCCACGAACGAAAGAAATTCCGGCTTCTGCGAGCGACCTTCGACCGAGCGTCGCGTACCGGAGATTGGGTTCGGTCGATCGAGCAGAATGACGGCGATGCCGGCTTTGGCTGCGGCGCGAACGGCAAGCAACGCTGTCCAGATGAACGTGTAAAAACGCGTGCCAATGTCGGCCAGATCAATGAGCAGCAGATCAATGGCCCCAAGATGTTCAGCCGTTGGGGTGAGATCTTCGAATCGATCGCCGTACAGGCTGACGATCGGTGCGCCTGTGCGAGTGTCACGCGCATCGGAGACCCCAATCATGTCTTGCGCTTCGCCGCCGTAGCCGTGCTCCGGACCCAAAAACAAGGCGGGTCGAATACCGATCTTTTCCAAGACATCCCCGATGTGTTCGACACTGCGGTCGACGCTGGCGGGATGGGCAAGGACGCCGAGGCGAGCGCGGCGTAGACGTGCAGTGACAGAAGTTAGGCGAGGAAGTCGGTCAAGTCCTACGAGCACAGCTGGGTGGCGTATCGCGATATGGGGCAATCGTCCAGGGGTGAGCACCGGACTTACCACTTGAGCGCATAAACACAGTGCCGATCATCCACAAGCCCGTAGCGGCGGAAGGGCAAACCCGATATCAACGTGATGACGAGTTGACCCGGGCGTTGCTCGCCGTAAGGCGGGATGCGGCGCGTTGTGGCACGCGTAGGACATTTCACGTCCCACCCTCGTCAGCGCTCTCTCCATGACGCACCCCGAGGACGACGATAACGATATTGCGGATCACGGCACGGTCATCATGGACCGCAAGGCGGCGTCTGGTATTCCGCGTTCCGCGGCAAAGCCGAGTCGTTCGCGGCCGTCACCACCGCCCATTCTTCCCGCAGCCGGAATGCCGGTGACACCCGCAGCGCCTTCAACCGCTCCCATCGGATTGCCTGTGGTTCCGACATCCCTGGGAGGCGTCGGACCGAGTCAATCTGCGTCGAGTTCTACGAACAAACGACTTGCTGCACTTGTCGCGTTCGGTTCTTTCACGGTCGTATTTGTCATTGGTGCGCTCATCATGATCCTCATCCGGGTCGCTCGTGACTCCGCAGAGGATGGGTCGCGTCCTACCAATTCAGGCCAGATGAAACCGTCAACGGTGACGACTTCGCGGAGTCCTGGCAAGTAACTGCTCGCGTTCTCACGCGCTTCCTCACGACTTTTCACGCGAGAATTCGCCGCGCCCGTTGCACATGGGCTAGCATCGTTGCTCTTACGGTCACAACCGTTCTGGTTTCCCTTTCCAAACCACCGCGATCTACGGCGATGACGCTTCAGCCTGGCACCATCATCGAAGGCAAGTACCGCATCGACCGGATGCTCGGTAAGGGTGGCATGGGTGCGGTTTATGAAGGGGAAAACGAGCGCATTCATCGCCGCGTGGCGATCAAGATTCTGCATGCGGAAGTGTCCGACAAGGCCGACATCGTGCAGCGCTTCGAGCGCGAAGCCCAAGCTGCAGGGCGTATTGGTTCTGCGCACATCGTCGAGGTGTTGGATCTAGGCAGCCTTGCTTCGGGCGAACGCTTCATGGTGATGGAGTACCTCGATGGCGAAAGCCTCGGTGCTCGCATCAAGAAGCGCGAACGCATGACGCCTCAGGAATTCGCGCCGATTCTTCATGCGCTTCTCGAAGGACTCGCTTCCGCGCACGAGGCACGCATCATTCATCGCGATTTGAAGCCCGACAACGTCTACTTGGTGCACGCGAAGAACCAACCGGACTTCGTCAAAATTTTGGACTTTGGTGTTTCGAAATTCACGGCCATCGAAAACGACCTCGGTAAAACCAGCACCGGCATGATCATGGGAACGCCCTATTACATGTCGCCGGAGCAGATACGCGCCGAACAACTCGATGCACGTAGCGACATCTATTCCATCGGGGTCATCGTTTATTTCGCGATCACAGGCCGGCTCCCGTTCAAGGCCACCAAGTTCACGGAACTCGCAATTAAAATCACGACGATCCCCGCGGATCCGCCCGAGTCCATCGTCGCCATCGATCCGCAGTTTGCCGCGATCATCACCAAAGCGATGCACCGCGATCGGGACATGCGTTTTCAAAGTGCGCGTGAATTCCAAGAGGTCGTGGCGTCATGGATGGCGACAAACTCGGTTCCGCACGCTTATCAGCGTATGAACACGCTGCCGCCTACCTCGATGCGACCCGCCTTGCTCGCAGATGCATCACGCGCGAGCCAGTCGAGCGGTTCTTCTTGGCCAAATGGCGAAACGCGTCCGACGCCGTCTTCATCGAGCATCTCTGGCGGCCATGTGATCCCAACGCAGCAAGGCGCCGCGCAACTGGGCAACTCGCACGTCACGCCGATCGCGGTGCATCGCTTTGGTGATGATCGCGGCAAACTGCGGATCGATGGCGACGATGGACTCGGGCGGATCCGCGGGGATCGTCGTGATTTTAATTGCGAGTTCCGTGAACTTGG